>CAYRMQ010000011.1:20523-37988 GCA_964425305.1 uncultured Anaerolineaceae bacterium
CGGGGCGGGGATGGTGGGCTTCTCGGGGGTGGGTTATGGGGCTGGCGGGCGGGGCCCGCGGCCCCGCCGCTCGTTTCCGGGGTACAGATGCCCGCGATCCACGCTCTACGCCGGCACTGGGTGCCGGTGGCGATGCTCACACCGTCGGTCGTCCTGATCGGCATCTTCGTCTACGGCTTCATCGGCTGGTCGGCACGCGTGTCGTTGAGCGAGTGGCAGGGCCTCATTCCCGACTACACCTGGGCCGGGCTAAGCAACTTCGCCGAGCTGCTCAACGACCGGCGCTTCCACATCGACATCCGCAACACGGTCGTCTTTACGACGTTCTTCATCTTTGGCTCGGTCGGGCTGGGCCTGCTGCTGGCGATCCTTCTCGACCGGCACGTTCCCGGTGAGACCTTCTTCCGCAGCGTCTTCCTGTTCCCGCTGGCCATCTCGCTGATCGTCACCGGCGTCGCCTGGCGCTGGCTGATGAATCCCAGCACGGGCCAGCGCACAACCGGCCTGAACCTGCTGCTCGACAGCGTCGGCCTCGACGCGCTGATCAACTCGTGGCACACGAGCAGCCCACCGTGGGGCATGGCCTTCGTGGCACTGCCCGCGGTGTGGCAGATGACCGGCTTCACGATGGCCCTCTTCCTGGCCGGCCTGCGTTCGATCCCGGAGGAGCTGAAGGAGGCCGCCCGGGTAGACGGCGCGAGCGAGCTGCAGGTCTACCGGCGGATCATCGTGCCGCTTCTGCGGCCGGCGCTGCTGTCGGCACTGATCATCCTGGGCCACCTCTCGCTGAAGGTCTTCGACCTGATCGTCGCGTTGAGCGGCAAGGACCTGCGCCTCGACGTGCCGGCGATCTACATGTGGACGACGACCTTCGACGCGAACAACTTCGCGCGCGGCGCGGCGATCGGAATCTACATGCTGCTGAGCGTCGCGATCCTGGTCGTGCCCTACCTCGTCTGGTCGTTGCGCCGGGAGACCGAGCTGTGACCTATCCCATCCCGCCCGCCACCGTCGCGCCGCGCCGCCGCGTGGCGCTGCCCGCCGGTTGGCTCGGACGCTGGACGCCCGGCCGGGTGGTGACGCTGGTCCTGCTTGGCGCGCTCGCGCTGTTCTTCCTGCTGCCGGTGTGGGTCATGCTCATCACCGGCCTCAAGCCGTTCGCCGACGTCAGCCTGGCGCGCATGTGGGAGCTGCCGTCGGGCATCTACATGGACAACTTCCAGGCGGCCCTGCGCGCCCTCGGGCCGAACCTGCTCAACTCGGTCATGCTCGCCGTGCCGGCGGCGCTCATCTCGTCGGTCCTCGGCTCGATGAACGGCTACATCCTGTCGAAGTGGAAATTCCGTGGCTCGGACGTCATCTTCACCGCCTTCCTGTTCGGGATGTTCATCCCCTACCAGAGCGTGCTGATCCCGCTCGTCCAGTTCATGCAGACGATCAACCTGGTCGGCGGCATTCCGGGCCTGATCCTCGTCCACGTCGTCTACGGCATCCCGATCACCACGCTCATCTTCCGCAACTACTACGCGACCGTGCCCGGTGAGGTTATCGAGTCCGGGCGGATCGACGGCGCCGGCTTCTTCGGCATCTACCGCCACATCGCGCTGCCGCTGTCGCTGCCCGGCTTCGCCGTCGTGCTGATCTGGCAGTTCACGAACATCTGGAACGAGTTCCTCTTCGCGATCGTCCTGACGCGGCCCGATGCCTGGCCGGTGACCGTCGCGCTGAACAACCTCGCCGGCAGCCAGATCGTCGAGTGGAACGTGCAGATGGCGGGCGCCCTGCTGGCGGCCCTGCCCACGCTCGCGGTCTACATCATCCTCGGCCGCTTCTTCCTGCGCGGCCTGATGGCCGGCGCGCTGAAGGGCTAAGCCCAGCGCCGTGCCGGTGGCCTGACTTGGCGCGACGGTTCCGCTTCGGGCTCCTCATCGAGACACGGCGGATTGAGCGCGACGAGCTGCTCGAGCTTGCCCGCCGCGCCGAGGCCGAGGGCTACGCCATCCTGCTGGCCACCGATCACCTGGGCCGGCTGGCCAGCTGCCGCTGCTGCTAGCCGCGGCCGAGGCGACGGCGCTGCGCGTCGGCACGCTCGTCCTCAACAACGACTTCCGCCACCCGGCGCTGCTGGCGCAAGAGCTGGCGTCGGTCGACCGGCTGACCGGCGGCCGGCTTGAGATCGGGCTCGGCGCCGGCTGGGATCGGCCCGAGTACGAGGCGGCTGGCATCCCGTTCGACCCGCCCGGCCGGCGCATCGCCCGGCTGCAGGCGACGGTCGACGTCCTGAAGCAGGCGCTGGGAGAGGGGCGCATCGAGCGCCCGGCCGATGATGCGTATCCCGCCATGCAGCTCGAGGCGATGCCGCGCTCGCTGCAGCAGCCGCATCGGCCGCTGCTGATCGGTGGCGGGGGCCGGCGGATGCTGTCCTACGCCGCGCGCGTGGCCCAGATGGTCAGCCTCGACCCGCGCGCGCTGCCAGAGGGCGGGCACGACCCGGCCGACGTCAGCGAGGAGGCCGTCGAGCAGAAGATCGGCTGGCTGCGCGAGGCGGCCGGCGAACGCTTTGCCGATCTCGAGATCAACGTTATCGTGCGCGGTCTCGATCCCGGCTACGGCCGCCGGTCCGGCCCGGCGCCGCCGAACAAGTACGGGCTCAGGGAGGATGCGTTTGCGCGCAGCCCCTTCTTCCTGGCCGGCGACGCGACGGCGATGACCGATGCGCTGCTCGCCCGCCGTGAGCGCTTCGGCATCAGCTACCTCGCGCTGCGAGCCGAGCAGATGGACGTGCTCGCGCCGGTCGTGTCGCAGCTGTCCGGCCGCTGAAGGGCCGCTGGCCCGTCGCCGATGGGCGCAGCCGCCGGGGGCCGCGCCGCGAGCGGAGTCCCAGTCAGCCGCCCTCGGTGACCTCGTGGAGAGTGTGAGCCACGAGGCCGTGCGCCCCGCAAGACGACGCCGCAAGGGGCGCCTCGCCGGCGATCGCCGCGAACTCGACGAACGCGCACAGGCCGTTGACCATGCGCAGCTCGGCCGGCGAGCGCGGCACAGCGGCGAGGAGGGCCGGTGAGCCGACGACGATCGCCAGCGCCCGCGCACGGGACGTCGCCACGTTGAGCCGGTTCAGCGAGTAGAGGAAGCCCAGGCCGCGCGGCGCGTCCTCCGGCCGCGACGTGGCCATCGTGTAGATCGAGACAGGCGCCTGCTGGCCCTGGAACCTGTCGACGGTCCCGACGCGCGCCTGCGGCAACCGCTCCTGGATCAGCAGCCGGTGGGCGTTGAACGGCGAGACGATGACGATGTCGGCGGAGCCGATGACTCGCTCGCGCCCCTCAGCGTCGACCCACGCCCGCCCGACCAGCGCCTGCCAGATCTGGCACACCACGTCGGCCTCCTTGAGCGACGCGTTGGTGTTGCCGTCGTGCTCGACCTCGACCCAG
Source organism: uncultured Anaerolineaceae bacterium (assembly GCA_964425305.1). Classification (GTDB taxonomy): domain Bacteria; phylum Chloroflexota; class Limnocylindria; order Limnocylindrales; family CSP1-4; genus JALYGJ01. Next base: position 23,955 of record CAYRMQ010000011.1, read on the forward strand.
CGCAAGCCCGCCCCCGACAGCCAGCCCTCGCCGGCGACGTGTTGGCGCTCCAGCGCCTCGACCGACTCGAGCTTGCCCTCGTAGTACAGCTCCGACGTGTAGGCGGTGATCTGCGGGTGCATCCGGTAGGTCCGTTCGAGGAACACTCCCCGGTGTGGCGGCACGGTCTCATGCTCGCACAGGAAGTGGCCCAGCGCCGAGCCGCCGGCGCCCTCCGGGTGAACGCCCTGTGTCGGCTGGTCGAGCTGCTGCGGATCGCCGAGCAGCACCACGTTGCGCGCGGCGCCGCTCATCGCCACCACGTTGGCCAGCGACACCTGCCCCGCCTCGTCGACGAAGAGCGTGTCGATCGCGCCGGTCATCTCGTCGCGCGCCCATAGCCAGGGAGTGCCGGCGACGACGTCTGCCAGTCCCTCGGCCAGCGCCTCGTCGACCTTGTCGTTGGAGTTCGTGCCCACGACCCATGGGTCGTCGACGACCTCGTCCTTCTCGCCCTTCTGCACCGCCCGCAGCGTGACGCCCCCCTCGCGTGCCGCCGCGAGCACCTCCTGCAGCAGGTTGCCGATGACCTTGTGGCTGTTGGACGTGATGCCCACCACCCGCCGCGTGCCGTCTCCCGGGGGAGTGCGGACGAGATCGAGGATCATCCGCGCCCCGGTGTACGTCTTGCCCGAACCGGGCGGGCCCTGGATGGCGAGGGTCGTGCCGTCGAGGGCGACACCCAGCCGGCGCGCTGCGGCGGTGCCCGTCTCACCGATCTCCGTTCGTACCAGATGCTCCGCGGGGAGCTGCCGCGCTCGCGGTGCCCGCCGCAGCAGCAGATCGCGCGCCGCCTGCCATTCATCCTGCTCCGTCCCGATCCCGTGCTCGGCGACCCACTCCCCCAGCCGCATCAGCGCCTCCTGCTGCGCCTGGGCCCGGTAGATGTTGAGCGGCACGACCGACCGCGGATGCTGCCCGTTCCACCCCTTGCGCCGGCGGATGTCGATCGTGCCGGTATCGTCGTCGACGGCGACGATCGTGCCGGTCCTCGTCTCACCCTCGACGAGCTGCGGGTCGTGCACCTCGTTACCGTCGTCGACCTTGTGCTCCTGCGGCGGGAAGCGGTAGCGGTGGTCGTCGGACTGCCGCGTGCCACCGTCCGGCACCACGCCGACATACTCGAGCCCGCAGATCGGCTCGGCCTCCTCGAGCAGCTCCTCGTCGGTCTTCGACAGCAGGTCGTAGAAGCGCCACCACGTCGACTTGTTCTCGCGCCGGTGCCAGTCGAGCAGGTGGGCCAGCAGCCAGGTGGCTTTGTCCGCATCCGACTGCTCGGTCGGATCCTTCGGCAGGCCGGCAGTCAGCCGGTCCTCGAGCTCGCGCACCGCCCGTCGGCGGTCGGTCAGCTCCTCGCTGGCTTCGCGGACGTCGGTCGGCGGGCGCGGCATCTCAACGCCGAACCGGCTCGCCGCCTCGAACCGTCGCCCCTCCAGCCAGTCACGCAACCGCTGGGCGCTGACGCAGTCGTCCTTGTTGTACGCCTCGATCTGCGCCTGCAGCTGCCCGCCGGGATCGCCGATCTCGAGGATCTTCTCGAACTCGACGATGCTCGAGTTGGCGTCGCGCAGCTCCACCTCGCGGGTGAAGCCGTACAGGTCTTCCAGGTTCTTGATCGAGTAGCGCTCCGAACCCACGCGCAGGCCCTGCCGCACCACCCGGTAGAGGTCGACGAAGACGCGCCCGCGCAGTAGCCGGTCGAGCTCCTCCTCGCGCGTCGCGTGGCGCCCGGCCAAGCGCTTCAGCGCCGTCGGCTCGTACGGCGCGTAGTGGTAGATGTGCATCCCGGGATCGGCCTCCCAGCGGCCGATGAACAGGTCGATCACCTGCTCGAAGGCGCGCTTCTCCTGCGCCCGATCGAGCGCCCAGAAGCTGCGCCACTGCCCGTCTGCGCCCCACACGCCGAAGAGGTAGTCAAGGCCCTCCCAGTAGGCAAACGGATCGCCCTCGATGTCGAAGAAGAGGTCACCGACCGACGGCTCGGGCAGGGCCGACAGCCCGCGGTCGGCCAGCAGGCTGCTCTCGGAGTCCTTCTCCGGCTCGAGGAGCTCGTACACCGGCGGCCTCCGGTCACCGGTCTCGACCTGCAGCCGCGCCTGCTCGCGCATCTTCCACAGCGATTCGTGCTGGCCCGACCTTAGCCCCTCCAGGGGAAGCGGCCGCGTCAGCGCGGACAGGCCGCGCATCGTCGTCACACCGTGGGCGGTCAGCACCTTGCGCTGGCTGCGGCTGATGCCGGCGACGAGCGGCAGGGCGTCGTCGGTGCGCCACTGCGCGCGGCAGTAGTCGACGAACCAGCGGCAGACGGCGCAGTGCGCGACCGGGTCGGGATAGCTGACGTCGCGCGGGATCGGGTGGACCGCGGGGCCGGCGAGCGCCTCGTCGATGGCCCGCTCGAAGTGGGCCTTGGCGCGGCGGTAGTAGGCCATCATCTCGGCCGTCCGGAAGGCGTGGCGTTTGACCTCGGCGCCCCCCGTGACGACGTAGACCCGCTCCGGTCTCGTGCCCTGGATGCGCTCGACCTGCTCGACGTACGAGCAGATCTGGATCAGCGCCGACGCCTTCGCGCTGTGCGCCAGCTTGGTGTCGGCGACCTCGTAGTGGAAGTCACGGCCCAGCTCGCCGCCGAGGCCGAGCCCGCCGGCGGCATGGGCGTCGTCGAGCGAAGGGAGGCGCAGCAGGAAGTCGGGGTGGCCCACCCAGGCGGGATCGCGGCCATCGTCGAAGACCGTCGCCTGGTAGATGACGTCGTCGCCGCGGCGCATGGCCTGTTCTGTCTCGGCGGCGCGTTGCTCGTAGAGGAGGTCGCGGTCGGCGTCGAGGCTGGTGATCGATCGGCCGTCGGCCTCGAGGAGGGCGATGTAGCGGTCCTCGTGCATGCCGCCGCGGCGCTGCAGGAGCTCGACCTCGGGATCCTCGCGGTGGGGTTTAGCGATCAGGCCGGCGGCGGCTGCGCGCTCGAGGTGGGTCAGGTGGCCGCAGGCGAGGAAGCCCACCAGGTCGGTCGCCGAAACGATCAGCTTCCCCTCGCGCCGATGCATCAGGTCAACTCTAGTGCAACCGCGTCGCCGGCGGGGCGCAGGCGCCAGGTGCCGGAAGGCGGGCTTAAGTCAGTTGGGCTGCATGGTGCGTGCACGGAGGTGGGGTGTTGGGGGTATGCCTGCTGTCCCGCAGTCAGTTCGCGGCATAAGTCAGTTGGGCTGCATGGCACGTGCGCGGAGGTTGGGTGTGGAGCGTATAGCCTGTGCGGGGAGGCTGCGGTCATGCACCGAAGTTACTGGGGAGTGGCAGGCGTACCCCCAGCCGCTTCAGTAACGGAGCTCGGAGGGCTGGGTGAAGCGGGCGGGCGGGGCGCCGGGCACGGCGAGGCGGCTGTCGGCGGTGACGACGGTGACACCGGCCGAGCGGCCGGGCGGCAGCGATGCGCTGAGGACCTGGCGTAGGAGAGCGTCGGCCAGCGCGTTCGGGTTGATGCGGCCGCGATTGGCCATCACGACGACCGTGACGCCTTCCTCGGGGAGGTGCCACATCGCCGCGACGTAGCCGCGCAGCGAGCCGGTGTGGCCGAACATCCGCCGGCCGTCGAGCTTGCGCGTCTGCACGCCGAGGCCGTATCTCGCCCGCGGGTAGCGCGAGTAGTCGAGCATGTCGGCGAGTGACTGCGCGTCGAGCACGTCCCCGCCGTAGAGCGAGCGCGCCCAGGTGGCGATGTCGTCGGCCGTCGAGACGCCGTCGCCGGCGGCCCAGGCGACGGTCGCCGCCGAGCGCGTCGGTCGGTAGCCCGTCCAGTCGGTGATCTCGGTGAAGCCGCGGCCCGCGCGCAGATAGCCGCGCGCCGTGCTGGCCGGCGGCGCGCCCGCGCCCTGGAAGGAAGCCCGGCGGAGGTCCAGCGGCTGAGTGAAGCGCGCGCTCAGCAGCTCGGCCAGCGGCGTGCCCGTCGCCTGCTCGGCCACGCGACCGAGCAGCACGTAGCCGGTGTTGCTGTAGTGGTAGCCGGCGCCCGGAGCGAAGTACGGCGCGCGCCGGAAGGTGGCCAGGATCTCGTCGGGCGTCCACGCGCTGGTCCGCCCGCCGAAGACCGAGCGGTTGTACTTGCCGTGCTCAAAGTAGTTGTGCACTCCCGACGTATGGCTGAGCAGCTGGCGCAGGCTGTACGAGGCGGCGCGCGGGTAGTCGGGCAGCCAGCGCGAGAGCCGGTCGCCGAGGTCGAGCAGGCCTTCCTCGGCCAGTTGCATGATCAGCGCCGCCACGAACGTCTTGGTGATGCTGCCGATGACGAAAGGCGTGGCCGGCGTCGCGCTGGCCGGTGGGCCCAGGCTGGCGTAGCCGCTGCCGCCGCTCCAGCGGCTGCCGTCCGCGAAGACGATCGTCGCCGTCACGCCCGGGATGCCGATCGCGCGCCGCTGCCTATCGAGGGTCGCCTGGAGGCGCGTGCTGAGCTGCTCCGCGTGGGCGCTGAGGCCGTGGCCGGCGAGGGCGATCGCCGGCGGCCGGGGAGCGAGTGCGGGCGTGGCGTGAGACAGGAGCGCGACGAGCGCCGCGACGGCGACGAGGCGCGCTCCCATCGAGCGCAGGGGCATGCCCGGAGCGTGCGGTTAGGTGACGTCCGCCGGCTATGCCGCGATGGTCCCACCCGGCCCAGCCGAGACGGCCGAAGATCCCCGCCCTAATCTACGTCGGCGGCGCGCGGACCGGCCTGGCGCGTCGGCACCCACCGGCCGAAGTCGAAGCCCGGCTGCTCGAGCCGCGCGGCGAACATACCCACGTTGCGCATCGCCTCGTCGTGGCTCGCCCGGCCGTCGTGCGTCACCGAGCGAGTATCGGGCTTGCCGGTCTGTCGATACTCGGGCCCATGCGCGTCACCCGCACCGTCGTGATCGCCTGCCTGGCGCTTGCCCTCGCCGGCTGCCAGCCGACTTCCACGCCGAACCCGACTGCCACGCCCAGCCGGCCACCGGCGACCGAGCCTCCGACCGCGGGATTGGGGCCGACAGGCCCGACACAGCAGGCCTTCGTCGTGCGCGTCGTCGACGGCGACACGATCCGCGTGCGGATCGGCGGCGAGGAGTACCGGCTGCGCTACATCGGCATCGACACGCCCGAGGTCGTCCACCCCAGCCGGCCCGTCGAGCGGACGGGGCGCGAGGCTTCGGGCGCCAACGCGCGGCTCGTCGACGGCCGGACGGTGGTGCTCGAGAAGGACGTCTCCGACACCGACCGCTTCGGCCGGCTGCTGCGCCACGTGTGGATCGAGGAGGACGGCACCTGGCTGCTCGTCAGCCTCGAGCTCGTGAGGCTGGGCATGGCGCAGGTCTCGACGTACCCGCCCGACGTCAAGTACACAGACCTGTTCTTGGTCGCCCAGCGCGAGGCGCGCGAGGCCGGCGTCGGACTGTGGGCCGAGTCCACCGAGCAAGAGGGTTCATGAGGAACCGCGGGGTCGGTCGATACGTTATGCGGGCATGAGAGCGCTCGGTCTGTTGATCTTGGCGTCGCTGCTGCTGGCCGGCTGCCAGCTGGCCCCGATGGTCGGTCTGGAGGACTCGTCGGCCGAGTGCGCCCGGAACTCGGACGTCGAGATGTGCGAGCAGGCGCTGGCCGCGGTCCGGGCCGAGCTCGGCGAGCAGGCACTCGGCGGGCGCATTCGCATCGACGACGTCCAGTGCGCCCACGGCAACTGCTGGACGTGGGCCTACTTCACGCCCGCGGCGGGCGGCGCCGAGTGGACGCTGTCCGTCGACTGGCTGCCCAACGGGCAGGTGACCATCGGCTACGTGACCGAGTGAGCCGGCCCCTCCCGGTGGCGCGCTACTCGTACTGATCGAGCAGCGGCTCGGCCTGGTACAGGTTGATGCCGCTCTCGACGAGGTCGATCAGGCCTTGCACCTTGCGCTCTTCCTCGACCTGCTCCTCGATGAACCAGAGGAGGAACTGGTGGCTGGTGTGGTCGCCTTCGGTGAGTGCCGTCTGGGCCATCTCACGGAACTGATCGCTGACCGCTCGTTCGTTGTCGAGCGCCCGCGTGAGCAGCTCCGTCACCGACGCGTAGCGCGTCGTCGCTGCCTTCAGCGCGGGCAGGTCGAAGGTAACCTCGTTGTCGGTCAGGAAGTCAATGATCTTGACGGCGTGGCCGGCTTCCTCGGTCGACTGGTCGCGGAAGAGCTTGCCCCAGCGGTTGAGGCCCTGGCGCTCGAAGTGCAGCGCCATGCCCATGTACAGCTGGTGCGCACGCAGCTCATGGCCGACCTGCTCGATGAGGAGCTTGGCTAGTCGCTGGCTGATCATCGGTGGCTATCTTCGCACGCTCGCTTGCCGTCTCGTCGGATGCTTGGCCGGCGCCCACGACAGGTATAGCATCAGCCGCGGCCGTGAGCGTGCGGAGGGTGGCACGGGGGGAGAGGAGGAAGGCGAGATGGATGACTCGAACCGGGCGACGATAATGCACTTCCTGGAGGCTGCCGAGTCAGGCGATCTCGAAGCGGCGGCGGCCGTCGTCCACGACGACGTCGTGGTGGAGTGGCCGCAGTCCGGCGAGCGCTTCAAGGGCCGCGACAATGCCCTGGCGGCAATGCGCGCGACCGAGGTCAAGCCACAGCCGGCCGGCGAGCCGCGGATGCTTGGCGCGGGCGACGTGTGGGTGCTGATGATGCCGCTGCGCTACGGCGAGGAGCTGTACCACTACGTCGGCGTCTACGAGCTCGACGGCGGCAAGATCAGGCACAGCACCGAGTACTTCGGCGCGCCGTTCCCGGCGCCGGAGGCGCGCGCACAGTACGCCGATCGGGGCTGATCCGACCGCACAACCCATGGCGCTCGCCGGGGATTGCGTGCGCGCTGTACCATCCCTCCACTGCAGAGGAGGGACCCGATGCCCCAGCATTGGGTCGGGCAGTCTCGTGTCACGCTTTTGCGAGCGCTGGCCGTCATTTCTGCGCTCGTCCTGGTCGCGGGATTCGCCCGAGCTGACATCGCTATCGAACCGGACCGTCACGCCAGCCAGTCGGCGATCGCTGCCGCACGCCTGGCGCTCGACGAGATCGAGGCCGGCGATCCTGCGGCCGCAGTGGCCGAGCCATTCCACGGCACCGACGACTGGCAGACGGGCACGCTCGCGCTGCCCGTCGACGACGTGGCGGGCTATCACGAGCCGCGCATCTTCCTCTACGTCGCCAAGCGCGAGTCGAACGGCTGGCGGGCGGCGGTCGAAGGGACTGACCGGTTCCCCGCGCTGTCGGCCGAGGCGCGCACCGCTCTCGCCGGTACCTCGTCCGCCGATCTGCTCGAGACGACCGTCGTCGCGACCAGCTCGGGCAACGGTTCGGCGCAGCTGAGCCTGCCCTGGAAGAAGGGCAAGACGTGGCGGCTGACCGGCGGGCCGCACCACTTCAACGGCGGCAGGAAGCGGCCCTGGAGCTCCATCGACTTCGCCGGACCGACACCGGGCACGTCGGTCAAGGTCCGTGCCGCGGGCGGCGGCATCGTCGTCCGGCCGTGCCGCAACCTCGTCCAGATCCGTCACGGCGACGGCTGGGCGACCTCGTACTACCACCTCAAGTACATCGCCGTGAAGAAGGGCCAGTCGGTGGCGCGTGGCCAGTTTCTCGGCTACACCTCCAACCGCGCCGGCTGCGGCGGCTCGTCGACCGGCCCGCACGTGCACTTCTCGCTGCTCAAGAGCGGCTCGTTCGTCAACATCCGCGGCCACACCATCGGCGGCTGGACGGTCAAGGAGGGCGGCGAGCCGTACGAGGGCTGCATGGTCAAGGACGGGGTCAGGCGCTGCGCGCCGAGCGGCAAGATCTACAACGACGGGTCGATCGGCACCTCGACCAACACGCTCGACACCCAGTTACAGTCATCGACGGCGGCGATACTCGCTCAATAGCCACGCCCGAAGCCACGCCCGACGAGCGGCACGAAGAAGGCATGGCACAGGCGCTCTATCTGCGCGAGCTCGTCGCCGGCCCTGCGAAAGGCGAGCACCTCGTCGTCGCCACCGGGCCCGATCGGCATGACCAGCCGGCCACCGTCGGCAAGTTGCTCGACCAGCGGGCGCGGCACGGCCGGCGCGGCGGCCGACACGACGATCGCGTCGAACGGCGCGTGCTCCGCATCGCCGAGCGTGCCGTCACCGACGACGACCTCGACGTCGGTGTAACCGGCGGCCGCCAGGTTCGCGCGTGCGGTCCGCGCGAGATTCCCGAAGCGCTCGATCGAGTGCACGTCTGTCGCGAGCTCGGCCAGGATCGCCGTCTGGTAGCCATAGCCCGTGCCGATCTCGAGGACGCGGCTCTCCGGCTCGAGGCGGAGCGCCTCGACCATGCGCCCGATGAGCGACGGCTGCGTCGTCACCTGCCCGCGACCGATCTTGATCGGCTGGTCCAGCTCGGCCTGCGCCTCGGTCCCGGTCGGCACGAACCGTTCTCGCGGCACGCGCCGGAAGGCGGCCAGCACGCGCGGGTCGCGGACTCCGAACTCCTGAAGCGCGCGGACGAGGCGAGCGCCGGTGACCGACTGCCGGTCCACGGTCGGAGCTCAGCGGGCGGTCCCGTCGCGGACGCCGTCGCGGAAGACGGTCACGATGCGGCCGCTGGGCTCGACGCGCGAGGTGCCGATGGCCCGGCGGGCCTCCGCCACCGACGCGAAGGCCTCGTCCCACGATACGAGCAGCTCATCCCAGCCCGTGCCACGGCGATCGGGTCTGCCGTCGCCATCGCGGTCGTTGGTGTAGTGCCACGCCGTCGCGGAGCCATCGGGATTGGATCGGACGTCGACATTGAGGTAGGCGTGGCGGGCGCCTGGCTGGTGGAGGTCGGTTGGCTGGGCCCGTGGCTGGGCCGCGTGGGCCGCCGAGTCGGTCAGGTCCTGCTCTTCCTCGTCCTCGCCACCCAGGAACAGGTCGCGCATGGCCGGGTTCATGTCGTCCACCCGGCTGATTATCCCAAGAGAGGGGAAGCGCCTCGGCGCCTGGCCGGGCGTCGGGGCTTCTTGCGCATGCCGGCAAAAGGAAGAGGAGGCGGCCCGAGACCGCCTCCATGTTGCGAACGCGATTGATGAGGGTCAGTCGGTCAGTGAGATACGTGCGAGCCAGGCATCTAACTCGTCCCGCGGGTCGATGGCGACCTCTGACCTCGACTCTTCGCCGACGCGAAGGACATAGGCCCGTGCACCGCGCTGCCAGACGGCCTCGGCCCAGCGGTCCCCGTTGCAAACGGCGGTGATGATACGAGCCTCTTCACCGTCGACGATGCCCGTCTCGTAATCGCCCAGGTAACCACCCGTGACAGTGCAATGTGGGAATTCGGAGGCGGTGATGGCCTGATAGGTGCTGAGCCACCCGTGGAACGAGTCGAGCCTTGTAGCCCCAAGATAGCCTTGGCTATTGAGGAAGACGTCGTGGCGGTACGCCGGTGCGCCCTGATGAACCAGATAGTCGACTCCGGAGCTCCTTGGATCGAAGGTATCGCCCAGCTTCCACTCCCCGGGAACCTCGCGCACGCTCCACTTGTCATCGGGCAGAACCACTGTGTAGCCGTGACGTATGGAAACGTGGACGGTGGCCTCGCTGCTCGGCTCGGTTGCCGACTGGGTCACTGTGAGCTCCGGGATGCAGGTGCGGGAGCCGGGCGCCACCGGGACGTAACCGGGCGGGCACTCTGCGCGGCCGGTCGGCTCGGTCACCGGCTGGCTCACCGTCAGGTCCGGGATGCAGGTGAGGGAGCCGGGCGCCACCGGGACGAGACCGGGCGGGCAGTCAACGCTGCGGGCCGGCTCGGTCACCGGGCGGGCAACCTCGCCGCCGGGGATGCACGTGCGGGCGCCTGGCGCGACGGGCACCTGGCCGGGCGGACAATCGTTCGCCGTGACCGGCGCCTGCGGGGCGACCGGCGCGGCCGGCGCGACCGGGGCCGTTGGCTGGGGAAGGCTGCCCACCAGCGCGAGGGCCATCAGCAGCGTCGCCGCCGTTCCCGCCAGAACCGCGGTTAGCTTCCTGAAGCTCATTGCCGTTTCTCCTTTCGATCCTTGCTGCCTGTGCTGATTGCGCGGCTGACGATGGATCTAAGGAGTAGCGCGCCACATCGGGCCTTTCCTTATTTCGGGCGTCCCGGATTCCTCATTTCTGTGCTCGCATAGCGCGCGGCGGCGAGCCACAATGCGCGCCATGCGCATCAAGAGCCCATTGTTCGTGGGCCGGCGCGAGGAGCTCGGCCGGCTCAGCGATTGGCTGGACGAGGCGCGCGAGGGCGGCCCGCGAGTGGTCGTGGTGGGCGGCGAAGCGGGCATCGGTAAGTCGCGCCTGGTCGGCGAGCTAGCGCGCGTGGCAGGCGAGCGCGACATGCGCCAGCTGAGCGGTGCGGCGGCCGACTACGGCGAGGGCGGCCTGCCCTTCGGTGCGGTGGCCGAGGCCCTGCGACCGGTGCTGGCCAGGGCTGGCCGCCGAGGGGTGGGCGGAGGATCGGGCGACCTACTGGCCGAGGGTGGCCTGGCGCCGGCGGCCGACCTGTCGGTCGGTGCGGCGGGCATATCGCAGCAGCATGCCTTCGAGCGGCTGCTGGGCCTGCTGGAACGGGTCGCGGCCGAACGACCAACACTGCTCGTGCTGGAGGATCTGCACTGGGCCGACACCTCGACGCGCGAGTTCCTGGCCTTCCTCTCGCGCAACCTTGGCGGATTGCGCCTGCTGGTCGTTGGGACGTACCGCACGGACGACGTGACGCGCGACCACCCGCTGTGGCGCTACCTGGCCGAGCTGGAGCGTGCCGGGCGGATCGAGCGCCTGGAGTTGAGCCGTTTCGGCCGCGATGAGCTGCGCCAGCAGCTAGAGGCCATTCGTGGCGAGCAGGTCGAACCGGCGCTGGTGGAGCGGCTCTTCGCCCGTTCGGAGGGCAACCCGTTCTTCGCCGAGGAGGTGTTTGCCGCCGAGTCGCACGGGGCGCCGCCGGGTACGATGCCTGCGACGCTGCGCGACATCCTGCTCGCGCGCATCGAGGTCCTGCCGCTCACCAGCCGGCGGGTGCTGGAGGCGGCCGCCGTGGCCGGCCGGGCAGCCGACGAGTTCCTGGCCGGCGTCACGGGTCTCGACCACGGGGAGGTGCTGACCGCCCTGAGAGAGGCGATTTCCCGTCACGTGCTCGAGCCGGTCGCCAATCCTGCCGCCCTCGGCCATGCCTTCCGCCACGCACTGCTGCGTGAAGCAATCTACGACGATCTGCTGCCCGGCGAGCGCGTCCGCCTTCACCGTCGCGTGGCCGAGGTCATGACTGAGAACCTGGGCGGCGCCGCCGATGCCGCGCGGGCCAGCGATTCACAGCTGCTAGCTCAGCTGGCGCACCACTGGCTGCAGGCCAACCGCGCCGAAGAGGCGTTCGTCGCCTCATGGCGCGCGGGCGCGGCGGCCGAGCGAGCCTACGCCTACCCGGAGGCCAGCCGGCACTTCGAGCGTGTGCTCGAGCTGTGGTCACGGATCCGTAAGCCGGAGCGGCTGTTGCGAGCGGAGCTGGCACGATCCGGTGACACAGCCACAACCGCCGACCGCGCGACGGCGCTGTTGCGCGCGGCCGTGGCAAGCGCAATCGCGGGCGACGTGCGAAGGGAGGTGCAGCTCTATCGGGAGGCGCAGGGGCTGCTGGACGAGACCGCCGAGACCGAGCGCTCGGCGCTGCTCCGGATCAACCTGATGGAGGCGCTGCTCGATCGCGGTGACGCCCAGGCCGCCAAGCAAGAGCATCAGCGCGCGCTGGCCCTGGTTCCTGCGATCGACTCGGCCGAGACGAGAGCCAGTGTCCTGCTCGCGCTGTCACACCACCTGATCCTCGACTACGGCGATAGCCTGCTCGAGCTGGGCAACGCGGCCCTCGAGGCAGCCCGGCAGGCGGGCAGTCCACTGCATGAGTCGCAGGCCCACGTCAAGCTCGGGCGTCACCTCTGCTTCATGGGCAGGCTGGACGAGGGCATGCAACACTTCGCGGCGGCTCGCTCGACGGCCGAGGCAGACGGGCTGGAGGACGTCGTCGCAGGGGCGGAAAAGGAGCGCGCGATCATCCTGGAGTGCGCGGCGCGCTTCGAGGAGGCGCTTGAGGCGCTCGAGCTCGCGCAGGAGATCTGGCTCCGGCTGGGCGTGCTGCGTGGCGTCCGCCATAACGACGCGATGATCGGCCAGGTGCTCCATCGGCTGGGGCGCTGGCGGGAGGCCGAGGAGGCCCTAGCTCGTGCCGTTCAGCCGCCGGCGGCCGAGTGGGCCTTCGTCGTTCGCGGCTACCTCTACGTGGGCATGGGCCGGATGGCCGACGCACGGCGGGATCTTGCTCGCGCATGGGAGACGGTGGAGGACTCGAACTCGTCTGCCTCATACGGGCCGTACTACTCGGCCCTGGCCGAGCTGGCCCTCTGGGAGGGCCGGCCGCAGGAGGCGCTCGAGGTGATCGGTAAGGGGCTGAGCTACGCTTGGGACGGGCGCTGGCTGGGCGAGTACGCGCGCCTGCGGATGCGTGCGCTGGCAGACCGGGCCGATGTGCAGCGAGCGACCGAGGTGCTCGACGAGCTGCACAAGCAGGCATGCGGCGCCTTCGACTACGGCAACGTCTACAGCGCCGAGCTGCGTGCCTCGCTGCTGAGTGCCGAGGCCGAAGCGCGCCGGGCGCGCGGTGAGTGGGATGCAGCCGGCTGGGGAAGGGCCGCGGCTGCCTGGTCGGAACTGAAGGAGCGCTACCCAGAGGCGTACTCACTGTTTCGCCAGGCCGAGGCGTTCATCTCGGCCGGCGATCGGTCGAAGGCTGCCGGGCCGCTGCGTCGCGCGGTTGAGCTGTGCCGCGACATGGGGGCCGTGCCACTTTTCCGGGAAGCCGAGTCGCTTGCCCGCCGTGCGCGCATCGAGGTGTCCCGGATTGGGGTTCCAGCCGGCGAGCGGGCCACGGCCGAGGATCGCGCTTCAGCCGATCAGCCAGCCTCAGCCGACGACTACGGCCTGACCGCCCGCGAGCGCGACGTGCTGGCGTTGCTCGCGCAGGGGCGGTCGGATCGGCAGATTGCGGAGGCGCTGTTCATCAGCCCCAAGACGGCCAGCGTTCACGTTTCGAACATCAAGGCCAAGCTGGGCGTGCAGCATCGGATCGAGGCGGCCGCGATCGGGCTGCGTCTGGGGCCGGCCGAGGAAGGAGCGGCTGGACTGTAGCGTGAGAATGGGACGGCACGGGGTGGTGTAGAGACAGCCGCAGCAGGAGGAAGAGAGATGGCGAGCGATCTGACGATCAACATGGCCAACGAGCCGGGCAGCCTGGCCAAGCTGGGCGAGGTGCTGGGCAACGCCGGCATCAACATCGAAGGCGTGGCCGGCATGGCCGAGGGCGTTACCGGTGCGGTGCACATTTTCGTCGGCGACGCCGACGCCGCGCGCGAGGCGCTGACGTCGGCCGGCATCGAGTGCGGGCCCGACCGCGAGGTCGAGGTCGTCTCGATGGTCGACCAGCCGGGCGAGATGGGCCGCCACCTGCGCAAGGTTGCCGACGCCGGCGTCAATGTCGAGCTGGTCTACCTGGCGACGGGCACCAGGCTGGTCCTCGGCTCCTCCGACAGCGAGGGCCTGCGCCGGGCGCTCCACGGCGGGTAAGCACCCGGCGGCGGGCCGTGCGGGGCTCGGATTCGTCAGATGACGGGCTCGTCAGCACTACCGGCGCCCGCATGCGGTCGTTTTCGTCAGATGACGCGCTGGTGAGCCGTAAGCGCTTCTGCGCCGGCCAGTCCCGTCACCTGCTCACGACCTGAGCACTGCGCGGGCCGAGACGGTGCCCGCTGCCAGCGGATGGCCGTCGCCGAGCGTGAGAGAGTGACGGAACCGGTGACGATCACCGGTTTACCGCTGACGGAAGTCGCGTAGCGCTTACCACGGCGACATATGGCGTGAGCCCGGCGCTGTCCGGTCCGGAAAGGCGGCGCTGGCCGGTCCCGAGGGCGGCGCCGGCCTCCCTGGCGTCAGCGGCGCGGACCCGTCGTGCCTAG
>CAYRMQ010000011.1:38088-43599 GCA_964425305.1 uncultured Anaerolineaceae bacterium
CCCGAGGGCGGCGCCGGCCTCCCTGGCGTCAGCGGCGCGGACCCGTCGTGCCTAGACGCGCGATTCGCCCTCCCGCGCGTCCACTAGGAGGTTGGCCTCGATCAGCGCGACGTGGTAGAGCACAGTGCCGATGCTGTTGCCTGGGACTGCTGTATCGAGCATCGTGGGCGACACGCCTTCCAGCAGCCGCAGCGTCCGGCTGCGCGCGTCCTCCAGCCGCCACAGGGCGGCTCCCACCTCCGGGTCGTAACCGTCCAGGCGCCCGGCGAGCAGCTCGTCACGCGCCATCGGTCACCGGTAGGCGGAGCATCGGCGGTGGCTTACAGTTTCGAGCACTGGCCTTCGCGGTCGCCTGCGACCGCGTTGCCGCTGCCGGTCGGCGGTGGCCGGTTGTCGCGGCAGCGCAGGTTGCCGTCGACCGTCGTGTCGGTGATCGTGACACCGCCGGTGTTGTCCTCCGCCTGCAGGTTGCCGTCGATCTCGTTGCCCTCCGACCCGAGCGCGCCGCTCTGGCGGCGCCACTCGAGGTTGCCGTCGATCGACGTGCTCGCGATGCGTGACGAGCCGCCATCCTCGATGTCGACGTTGCCCGAGACCGACGCAGACGTCACGTTGACCGCCGCCGCCCCGTCCGCCTCGAGGTTGCCGTCGATTGACACGGCGGTCGCCTCGAGGGTCGCGCCGCTGCCGACGGTCACGTCGCCGCGCACGTCGACGCCGGTGAGCGTGCACGTCGCGCCGCTCGGTACATTGACCTCGTCGACCGCAGTGCCGGTCAGCTCGCCGTCGCAGGCGCGCGGGTCAGCCTGAGGAGGGGCTGGCTGTCCGTCGGTAGACCGGCCGTCGGTAGGAGCGCCGTCAGGCGGGGTCGTCGGGACCACGACCGGGCCGCCGGGCGTTGGCAGGGGTCCGCCGGTGCACGCGGAGAAGAGCACGGCCAGAAGAGTGAGGATAGCAACCCCACCGACCGACTGGCGGACGGCACACGAAACACCGGGCAGCTGCCAAGTCGTCTTCATTGGCCGCGGAAGGATACCCCGCTTGGGTGCCGGCGGCGACGAACGGGCACGGCGCTGAGTCTGACGACCCGGCCGGTATGCTCACTGCCTGATGCGCATCGGGATCGTGGCCACCCGGCTGGGCGACGTTGACGGCGTGTCGTTCGAGGTCGTCAAGTGGCAGACGGTCGTCCGCCGGCTCGGGCATGACGTATACCTGTGCGCCGGCGCAGTCCCAGCCGACGACGACACGCCGGCGACGCTGATCCCGGAGATGCACTTCAACCACCAACCGGCGGCGCGCGTGTCAGAGGCTTCTTTCGACCCGGACAGTGACGGCGAGGGGGTCCGCCACGAGATCGATCGGCTCGCCGTTCCGCTCCGTGCCGCGCTCGCCCGCTGGCTCGACGACAATCGCATCGAGCGCCTCGTCGTCCAGAACGCGTGGGCCATCCCGATGCACATGCCGCTCGGCGTCGCCCTCGCCCGCCTGGCGCGCGCGACGGGCGTCCCGGCGATCAGCCACAACCACGATTACTGGTGGGAGCGTGAGCGCTTCGCGACCTGCATCGTGCCCGAGGTCCTCGACGAGGCCTTCCCGCCGGGCCTGCCCAACGTCGCCCACGTGTCGATCAACTCGCTCGCCGCCGACGAGCTGCACCGCCGCCGCGGGCTGGTGTCGGCGGTCATCCCGAACGTCTTCGACTTCGACCAGCCGCATCCGCCCGACTCGGCCGCCCGCGCCGTCCAGCTTCGTGTCGAGCTCGGTCTGGCACCCGACAGCCTGCTTGTCGTCCAGCCGACACGCGTTGTGCCGCGCAAGGGCATCGAGCTGGCGATCGAACTGGTGGCGCGCCTCGAGCGGCCCGACGCCGTGCTGCTGATAACCAGCCCTGCCGGCGATGAGGGCTACGAGTACCTCGTCCGGTTGCAGGCTCTTGCCGAGCGGCTCAGTGTGGACCTCCGTTATGCCCCGGACCGCTTCCGGCCCAGCGTCAACGACTCGCTCAACGACGACCTGCCCGAACCGGCGCACTCGCTGGTCGACGCCTACATCGCGGCCGACCTGATCAGCTACCCGAGCCTCTACGAGGGCTACGGCAACGCGCTCGTCGAGGCCGTCTTCTTCGAGAAGCCGCTGGTCGTCAACCGATACCCCGTCTACGACGCCGACATCCGCCCGCTCGGCTTCCGCTTCGTCGAGCTCAACGGCGAGGTCACCGATGAAGCGGTCGAGGAGGTCAGGCGCCTGCTGGCCGATGACGAGCGGCGGGCGGCCGACGCCGAGCACAACCTCGCCCTCGGGCGCCAGCACCTCTCATACGACCGCCTGGCCAGCAGCCTCGCCGACCTCCTCGGCTGAGCGGACCGGCGCCGCCTGCCCGAGGGCTTCGCGAAGCTGGCGGATCATCGGCTCGGCGCCCATCCGCTCGAAGACGGCCAGCGCCTCCTCGCCGGCGCGGCGCGCTTCGGCAACGTCCGGCCCAAGCAGGCGCAGCATGGCCAGTGCGATAACGCTTGCGTCAAAGTGGCCATCGATCGCGCGCATCAGGCGCAGCCCCTCGCGAAAGCCGGCCAGCGCGTCTTCGGGACGACCCTCCATCGCCGCCAGTGCGCCGCGGGCGGCAGCCCGAAACGCCTGCTCGGTGCGGATGTTCGAAGGGCCCTCGTCGGCGCGCGCCAGCAGCGCCCGCGCTCTCGTTCGGTCGCCGGCAATCGCGGCGAAGAGCGCTGCACGCGAGTACTCGGCCCAGTCGGGACGTGCCTCCGAGTAGGCCTGCTCGAGCTGGCTCGCCTCGGCGTAGTTGCCGTCGACGACGGCAACATTCCGGCGATGTGAGATTGCGTTGGCGGCCGACTGTGGATCGCGGATCTGCTCCGTCTCGCGCAGCCACTCATCCAGGTCGGCAGCGATCTCACGGCCACGGAACGTTGCCGGAAAGAAATAGCGTTCGCGCAGGGTGTGCAGGTCCGCGGGATCGAGATCGAGCGTGAAGGCCTCGTCGAACTCGGCCAGCACCGGCTCGAGCGGCGCGCCACTGAACAGCGAGCCGCCGGCGTAGTTGCCGAGCATCCAGATCGTCATGCGCACGTCGCCGGCAGTCCGGGCCAGCTCGAGCCCGTCGCGGGCCACCCGAGTCGCTTCCGTGGTCGTCCCGACGCGGGCTATGACAATCGAAAGATTGGCCGCTCCCCGAAGGGCCGTCTGGATGTCGCCTTCTCGGCGGGCCAGGTCGACGCCGCCGCGCAGCAGCGCGCCGGCCTCCTGGTCGCGACTCAGGAAGGTAAGGGCGGTGCCCTTGCTGACCAGGGCGTCGGCTGTCACGGCCAGGTCGCCATGGTGCTCGGCGAGGACGAGCGCCTGGTCGGCGACCTCGAGCGCCCGCTGCGCCTCGAGGTTCCGGTAGTAGGCGTGCGCCAGCCGGGCCAGCGCTCTGGCGCGCGCCCGCGGCTCGGCATCCTCCGGTAACTGCTCCAGCGCCCGTTCGAGCTCGCTGATCGCTTCGGGGATGCGCTGCGCGTGGATCATCACAGTACCCAGCACGCCGCGACTGCGGGCGGCCGCGGCGGCGTCGCCGAGCTGCTCATGGAGCGCGACCGCCGACCGCACGCTGGCTTCGGCGCGTTCATAGCGCCCGGCCATGTCGAGCTCGTGGGCCTGGCGCTCGAGCAGCTGGGCCGTGTCAACCGGCTCGCTTGAGAGGGTGACGGCCTGCTCGAGGTAGTTCGCCGCCTGCTCGTGACTCCCCAGTCCGGCAGCCCGCTCGGCGGCGGCGCGCAGCGCCAGCCTCGCCTGAGCAGCCACGGCGTCGGCCTCACCGCCCGCCGTCGAGGCCTCGTGGGCAGCGACGTAGTGCCCGGCCAGCACTCCGGCCAGCTCGTCACCGCCGACGCCCTCGAAGTGGCGCGCGGCGGCAAGGTGCCTGGCACGGCGTTCGGCGCGGGCCAGTGTCGAGTAGGCTACCTCGCGCGTGAGCGACTGCATGAAGGCGTACTGGCCACGCTCGGGCGAGCGCGGATCGACCTCCAGCGTCAGCAGCTCGCGCCGCACGAGCTGGCGCAGGCGCCCCTCCAGCTCATCGGTCGCGGTGCCGTTGACGGCGGCGAGGGCGTCGAGGGTGAAGGCCTGGCCGAGCACGGCGGCGTCCTGCAGCAGCGCCTTGTCGGCGGCCGGGAGGTCGTCCAGGCGAGCGGTGATCAGGGAGCGCAGGCTGTCGGGGACGGCCAGATCGCCCAGCGCGCGTGTCGGCCGGCAGGTGCCGTCGACCTCCTCCAGCCGGCCGTCGGCGAGCAGCATGCGCACGGTCTCGACCGCGTACAGCGGGATGCCGTCGGCGCGCCGGATGATCGCCCGCTTGGCCTCGGGCTCGAGGTCGGGCACGATTGCCTCGAGCAGCTCGGTCATGTCGTCGTCGATCAGCGGATCGAGGGCCATCGCGGTGTAGGTGCGCCGGTTGGCGCCCCACTCGGGCCGCCTGTCGAACAGCTCGGGCCGGGCGAGCGTGACGATCAGCAGCGGCGCGTTCTTCGACCAGTCGAGCAGGTGGTCGATGAAGTCGAGCAGGCCGCTGTCCGCCCATTGCAGGTCCTCGAAGACGAGCACGGTCGTGCCGCGCGTGGCGACGTTCTCGAAGAACCTCCGCCAGGCGGCAAAGAGCATCTCGCGGCCGCCCTGCGGCGCCGGCTCGAGGCCGAGCAGGGCGAGCAGTGAGGCGAGGATCCACGGCCGCTCCGACTCGTCGGTGACGTACTCGTCGACGGTCGCCGCGAGACCCTGGCGCGTCGTCTGCTCGTCGTCGTTCTCGGCCAGCCGGGCCCGACCACGAACCATCTCGCCCAGCGCCCAGAAGGTGACGCCTTCGCCGTAGGCCGGGCAGCGGCCGCGGTGCCACGGGATGATCTCGACGACGCCGTCGACGTACTTCTCCAGCTCCCACGCCAGGCGGCTCTTGCCGACCCCCGCCGGGCCAGTGATCGACACGAGTCGCGGCCGGGGGTCACGCGCGCCGAGGTGGAGCAGCTCGCGCAGCAGGCGGAACTCCTCCTGCCGCCCGACGAACGGTGTCTCGAGGCTCTCGGTCCGGCCGGCGCCGCGGCGCTGGGCGACGACGCGCAGCGCGCGCCAGGCGGGGACGGGCGACTGCTTGCCTTTGAGCGACTGCTCGCCGATCGGCTCGAAGGCGAGGGCGGCCTGGGCGGCGCGCATGGTGCTCTCGCCGGCCAGTACCGAGCCGGCGGGTGCGACCGATTGGAGGCGGGCCGCGGTGTTGACGATGTCGCCGGCGAGCATGCCCTGATCGATGGCGCCGACGGTGACGGCCGCCTCGCCGCTCAGGATGCCGACGCGCGCCTGGATGCCGGGTCCGAGCGTCTGCACCACGTCGACCAGGTCGAGGCCGGCGCGGACGGCACGTTCGGCGTCGTCCTCGTGGGCGACGGGGGTGCCCCAGACGGCCATCACCGCGTCGCCGATGAACTTCTCGATGGTGCCGCCGTAACGCCCGATGACCTG
>CAYRMQ010000012.1:0-43176 GCA_964425305.1 uncultured Anaerolineaceae bacterium
GATGGCCGGAGCCGGCGGCGGAGGTGCAGCGGATGGAGTCGACGCGGAACTGCTGAGCGAGCTCGCGCCACGTTGTGGGGTCTTTCGTGTCCAACTGCTCGTTCATCGGCACATGATCGTCGTCTTTCTCCCTGCTCGCAATCCATCGCCAGGGGCGATGTGTTTCTGCTGCGTACATGCCACACTGGCCCCGAGAGGTCGCTGGCCTGCTGCCGCGACGCTCGTCCGAGGGGGATTCGTCCGGGCCGAGTACGACGTTTTGCCTATGTACGCCTGCGGCTGGCTGCGTAAGTCTGCTGGCAGGCAGTGAAGGGCCTGTAGACGCGTTATGGGGGCGCTGGAAGCACTTGAGCACAATGCTGAGCACTTGGCTGGGATCCAGGGCGCGGCGAACGTCCGCGGGCCTGGCCGTCGTCGGACTCGGGGCACTCGCCGCGCTGGCCGCCTCGACGCTCGTGGGCGGCGGCGATCCGCCTCCTTCGCCCGTCCCCACCCCGACACCAACCGCCGTCGCCAATACGCCAGCCGCGAGCCCGACCGCTGCACCGTCGCCCAGCCCCTCCCCGTCGGCAAGCCCCTCACCCTCGCGCAGCCACTCGCCCAGCCCGACCCCGCTGTCGCCCTATGCGCCGCTCGACGGCATGCCCGCCGATCCTGAGCTGGCGCACCGGCTGCCGATCGCCGTGATGATGGACAACAACGCGCGGGCCAGGCCGCAGGCAGGCTTCAGCCGCGCCTCGATTGTCTACCAGGCACCCAGCGACTACGGGACCGACCGCTACATGCTCATCTTCCAAGAGCAGGACTCAAAACTGGTGGGGCCTGTGCGCAGTACGCGGCCCTACTTCGTGAGCTGGGCAACAGAGTACAGGGCAGGTCTCGCCCACTTCGGAGGCGACGGAACGGCGCTGAAGTACGTGGCAGAGATCGACGGCCGGCTGTTGTTCGACGTAGACGCCCTCCGCGGGTCGGGGCGTGCGTATTGGCGCGACAACTCGAGGCGCGCCCCGTTCAATGCCTACACGACGACGGAGCGGCTGTGGAATGAGGCGCGTCGGCAGGGAGCCCCCCAACATATGGTGGAAGGGCTTACCCGTCGGCCGTTCGCCGATGACATGCCGGCCGACCAGCGGCCGACGACCGGAATGATCTCAATCCCGTACCGTAACTACCCCGTCAGGTACGAGTACGATCACGACACGAACACCTACCTGCGGTCCGTGCGTGGAGGGCCGCATCGCGACGCACTCGACAACAGCCGCGTAACGGCCCGTAACGTCATCGTTCAATTCGTCACGTTCACCTACGGAACTGGCAGTCGGAAGGGGCGGGTACTGATGGACCACATCGGTACTGGCCGCGCAGTCATCTTCCGCGATGGCTTGGCCATCGAGGGCACGTGGCAGAAGTCCAGCGAGTCCGACCTGACCCGCTTCCTGGACGAGACCGGTCAGGAAATCACGCTCGTACGCGGCGCGATTTACATCCAAGTGGTACGCGCCAACGCCGACGTAACGTACAAGGTCGGGCCTCTCCCCTGACGCGCGGCGCGGCGGCCGCACGGCGCCGGCCGAGCCGGCTTCCGGCCAGTGCTACCATGCCTCCTGGCCCGCACGGGGATCGGCGATGCCGGCGCCCTTACCAGGTCCCCGGGCGAGCGGCCCTCACTCGGCCCCCTACCCATCCGATCCCGCGAGGCTCTCTGCGTGTCCAGCGAGACCGCCCCCCTGGCCATCGACGCGCGCGGCGTGCGCCGCGTCTACAAGGCCAAGCCAAAGCCGATCGTGGCACTCGACGGCGTCGACCTGCAGGTCGAGCCGGGCGAGCTGTTCGGGCTGCTCGGGCCGAACGGCGCAGGCAAGACGACGCTGATCAAGATCCTGACGACGCTGCTCTTGCCGACCGCCGGCACGGCCAGCGTCTTCGGCTTCGACGTCGCGCGCCAGACGGCCGAGCTGCGCCGGATCATGAACATCGTGTCGGGCGGCGAGCAGTCGGGCTACGGCCTGCTGCAGGTACGCGAGCAGCTGTGGATGTTCAGCCAGTTCTACGGCCTCGGCACGCGCGACGGCTGGCGGCGCGTGGATGCGCTGATCGAGGCCGTCGGGCTGACCGAGCAGCGCAACCAGAAGGTGTCGTCGCTGTCGACCGGCCAGCGCCAGAAGTTGAACATGGCACGCGGCCTGCTCAACGACCCGTGGATCCTGTTCCTCGATGAGCCGACGCTCGGGCTCGACGTGTCGGCCGCGCGCGCCGTTCGCGAGCTGGTCGAGGAATGGCAGCGCGCCGTCGCCGGCCGGACGATCCTGCTCACCTCGCACTACATGGCCGAGGTCGACCAGCTGTGCGACCGCATCGCCATCGTCGACCACGGCCGGATCCTGGCCATCGGCACGCCGGCCGAGCTCAGGCGGCGCGTCCAGGCCGAGTCGATCTTCCGTCTCGAGGTCGACCGGCTCGACGGCGGCGCGCAGGCCCTCGCCCGGCTGCCCGGCGTGGTCAGCGCGGTGCTGCCGGCGGCCTCCGACATCGACGCCGCCGACGACCGCCAGACGGTGCTCATCAAGCTGACCCTCGAGCAGGACTCGGCGCTGGGCGGCGTCGTCGCCGCGCTCGGCGCCACCGGCTCGTCGATCGTCTCGCTGCAGAAGTCCGAGCCCAGCCTGGAGGACGTCTTCGTCGAGCTCGTCGGGCGCGGCTTCGACGAGAGCGAGCGCGACGGCAACGAGCCGACGGACCGCCTCGAGCCACCCGACGAGGGCCAGCCGCCCGACGACACGTACGTCTCGGCCCCGCCGGTGGAGTCCGCCAGGTAACGCAGCGCCGAGCGCAGATGAGCGTCTTCGTCCACCGCCGCACGGCCAGCCCGCAGGCGGCCGCCGCGTGGGAGCCGGCGCGCGTCATCGTGACCAACCTGCGCGCCGTCTTCGGTCGGGCGTACCCGCGGCTGATCGGTGCCCGGCGCGAGCCGTCGTGGGTCTTCTTCGAGATCCTGCTGCCGTTCCTGACCACGTCGGCGTTCGTCTTCGTCTACCGCGCGCTCGACGCGCCGGCCGAGTTCATCGGCTTCGTCGTGCTCGGTGGGGCGATGACCGCGTTCTGGCTGAACATCCTGTGGATGATGGCCGCGCAGCTGTACTGGGAGCGCGACCAGGGCAACCTCGAGCTCTACTTCACCGCCCCGATCAGCATGATGAGCATCCTCTTCGGGATGGCCATCGGCGGGCTGTTCATGAGCGGCACGCGGGCGGCCGTCGTGCTGATCATCGGTGCCATCCTCTACGGCGTCGTGTTCTCGGTCGACCAGTGGCTGCTGCTGCTGATCGTCTTCTTCCTGACGATGGCCGCGCTGTACGGGCTGGGCATGGTGCTGGCCAGCTTCTTCCTGCTGTCGGGCCGCGAGGCGTGGCACCTCTCGCAGGGGCTGCAGGAGCCGGTCTACTTCGTGTCCGGCTTGAACTTCCCGGTGGCGCGGCTGGGACTGCTCGGCGCCGTCGCCATCTCGACCATCCCGCTCGCCGTCGGGCTCGACGCCATGCGCCAGCTGGCCTTCGCCGGCTCGGAGCACGCCGACGGCATCCTGCCGGCGTGGGCCGAGGCGCTCGTGCTGGTGGTCATGGCCGTGCTGTTCATCGGCCTGGCGCGCTGGATGCTGCGCGTGATCGAGCGGCTGGCCCGCGTCGAGGGCCGGCTGACGATGAAGGGCACGTGAGCATGACCGGCGACGCCGCCCGCTGGAGCCGGCGCCAGTCGCTGGCGGCTGCCTGGCGCAGCTTCCGCACGGCGGCGCGGCTGGGCTGGCAGACCGAGGCCAACTGGACCGATCCGCTGCTCTTCGCCATCTACTCGGTGGCCAAGCCGGTCGGCGCCGCCCTGATCCTTGTCTTCATGGTCGACATCATCAGCGCCGGCCGGGCCGATCCTGGCATCCGCGCCTTCGTCGTCATCGGCAGCGCGCTGTGGTCGTTCGTGATGGCCGGCATCGCCGGGCTGGCCATGTCGATCCTCGACGACCGCGAGCGCTACCGGATGCTGAAGTACCTCTACGTCAGCCCCAACTCGATGCTGCTGCTGCTCCTCGGGCGGGGCGCGGCGCGCGTGGGCATCGGCGCCTTCGGGGCCGTCATCACCCTCGCCATCGGCGTGCTCTTCCTCGGCATCGAGTTCGACCTGGCGCGGGTGGACTGGCTGATGGCCAGCGTCTGCATGGCGCTCGGGCTGGTTGGTGTGCTCGCCCTGGGCGTGGTGCTCGCCGCGATCAGCATGCAGCTGCGGCAGGACGCGTGGAACTATCCCGAGGCGGTCGCCGGTGCGCTGTTCCTGATCGTCGGCGCGGTCTTCCCGCTGCTCGTGCTGCCCGCGCCGGTGCAGCTGGCCGGCCTGCTGACGCCGCTGACGTGGTGGCTCGAGGGCGTCCGTCAGGCGATCTTCCCGGGCAGCGTGTCGGCGGTCGGCGGCGACGGGTCGGTGTGGACGGCCTGGACGGGCGGTGCCATGCCGAGCAACCTCGAGATCGTGGTCGCGCTCGCTCTCACGACGGCGGCGGCGCTGGTCGTGGCGGTGATCATCTTCCGCTGGGCCGAGCACAGCGCCAAGGAGAAGGGCATCTTCGACATGATCACCGGCTCGTAGGTTCGGCGAGGGCCAGCGCGATCTCGCCCGCGACGCGGGCATTGTTCTCGATCAGAGCGAGGTTGGCCGCCACCGATCGCCCTTCCGTCAGCTCGGCCACGCGCGCCAGCACCCATGGGGTAGTCTCGCCGCTGCGTATCGAGCGCTCGTCCGCCTCGCGGACTGCCTGGGCGATGGCCGACTCGGCGTCCGCGCGTGACAGCGCCGCCTCGACCGGCACGGGCACCGTCAGCAAAAGGCCGCTGTCCAGCCCGAGTCGCCAGTGGTGCGCTGCCAGCGCAGCCGCCTCCTCGGCACCGTCGACGGCACCGCCCAGCCTGCGGCCGCTCTCTCGCGCGAAGAAGCCGGCCAGCTCCGTCGTCCGCCAGCCGACGATCGGGACGCCGCGCGTCTCGAGATACTCGAGCGTCAGGTCGACGTCGAGGATCGACTTCGGTCCCGAGCAGACGACGAGCAGCGGCGTGCGGGCCAGCTCCTCCAGGTCGGCCGACACGTCGAGCGTACGCTCGCCGCCACGGTGGACGCCGCCGATGCCGCCGGTGGCGAAGACGCGGATGCCGGCCAGCGCGGCGCAGATCATCGTCGCCGCCACGGTGGTGCCGGCCCAGCCGCCGCCGTGCAGCGCCTGGGCGAGTGTCGCGCGCGAAGCCTTGGCCGCACCTTCCGCCTGCGCCAGCGCCACGAGCTGCTCCTCGTCGAGCCCGACCGCCACGCGGCCGTCGCGGACGGCGATCGTCGCCGGCGTCGCGCCGGCCGCCCGCACGGCAGCCTCCGCCGAGCGTGCCGCCTCGAGGTTGCGCGGCCAGGCCAGTCCATGCGTGATCAGCGTCGACTCGAGCGCGACGACGGCCGCTCCGCCTTCGAGCGCCTCGCGCACGCTCGGTGCCAGCGCGAGCAGGTTCCGGTCGGCGGGTGGCACGGCGATGGCGCTCCGGCGCGTCCTAGATGACCAGCTCGGCGCGCGGCCGGGTCAGCCAGCGCGCCGCCGCACGGTGGCCAGCGACCGCCGCCCGACGCAGCACCTGCGGCTGGCGCAGCGCATCTGCGGCAGCTCCGCCTTCGCCGGCGAGCTCGGTCAGCGTGAGCAGAAATCCGGCGTCGAAGGCGTCGCCCGCACCGGTCGTGTCGGCGGTCTCGAGCGGCGTCGTCGCAACGTCGAGCTCGAGCACGTCGTCGCCGGTCCCCCGCCCCCGCCACAGCACGCGGCAGCCGGCCGCGCCCTCCTTGACGACGAGAACCGGCGCCAGCCGCAGCAGGTCGCTCAGCCCGCGCCGGCCACAGAGGGCGGCCGCCTCGTCGGCATTGCCCAGCAGGAGGTCCGGCGCGACAGCACGGAGCAGGGCGTAGGCCGCGTCTCGCCCGCCCTCGAGCAGCGGCCCGCGCGAGGCGAGATCGACCGACACGATCGCGCCGGCGTCCCGCGCGTAGCCGACCGCAGTTCCCGCGGCAGTCGCCAGCGGCTCGGCCAGGAGTGAGTAGGCGGGCAGGTGAAGGACGCTGCTGCGCGCCAGCCAGGCGCGCTTGAGGTGTGAGCGGCGCAGCTTGTCGGCGGCTCCGCGGTGCGTCACGAACGAGCGCTCGCCACGCGGATCGAGGAGGGCGAGGAGGCGCGCCGTCGGCGCGGCCACGGTCGTGGTGCGGACGGTGACGCCGTCACGGCGCAGCGCCGCGGCCAGGCGCCGGCCGAGGGTGTCGTCGCCGACGGCGCCGATGAGCGTCGCCGCCCCGCCCAGCTGGACAAAGGCGCGGCAGGTGTTCGCCGCCGAGCCGCCGGCGCGGAAGCCGATGGTGCCGCCGACGTCGCTGCCGCCGACGAGCCCCCGCTGGGGACGGACGACGATGTCGAGGACGAGGTCGCCGACTGCGACGAGCCGCGGCCGGCGCGCAGCGCGACGGACAGCACGGGCAGGTCTGGGGACGTTTGGCTTGGGCAGCACCACGGGCGACTATCATAGGCAGGCCCAGCCGACGGAGGACGTGATGTCCGGTCCCGCGATCGTGAGGCTTTCCGAGTTCGTTAGCCTTTGCGAGGACGTTTGTGAGGCGGCCCGGGGTGTACCGGCCGGCAAGCTGAGCGCCGGTCCATCGCCGCGTCGCGACCAGCCAGCCGCAAGGGGTGCCGCATGAGCAACGCTACCGCGCTGAGTCCGTTCCAGATGCTGCCGACCGATCTGCGCGAGCAGGTCGAGCAGGCGCTGCAGCGGGCCGTCGAGGAGCGCTGGGCCGATCGCCTGTGGCAGCGCGACGCGACCCTCTGGACCACCGAGCCGAGCGTGGCCGCGCTCATCGGCGAGCGTCTCGGCTGGCTCGACGCGCCGCCCGACTTCCGCGACCGCATCGAGGTGTTGGAGGCTTTTGCGCGGGGCGTTCGCGCAGAAGGCTTCGAGGCCGCCGTCGTGTGTGGAATGGGCGGCTCATCGCTCGCGCCGGAGGTCCTCGCCAGCGCGTGGCCGCGGGGCGAGGCGGGCATCCCCGTGCGCGTCCTCGACTCGACCGACCCGCAGGCGGTGCGCGCCGCCCAGATGGCCTCCGACGCGCAGCGCACCCTCTACCTGATCGCCACCAAGTCGGGCACGACGACCGAGACGCTGGCCTTCCTGGCCCACTTCTGGCATGTCGCCGACGAGCTGCACACCGGCATCCCCGAAGCCGCCCCTGGGCAGCACTTCGTCGCGATCAGCGATCCGGGAAGGAGCCTCGAGCGCATCCCCCACACCGATCTCTTCCGCGAGGTCTTCCTCAACCCGGCGGACGTCGGCGGGCGCTACAGCGCGCTGACCTACGTCGGCCTCGTGCCGGCGGCGCTGCTCGACCTCGACCTGCGCGCCGTGCTCGATGACGCGGTGCTGATGGCCGAGCGCTGCCGCGAGCCGGAGGCGCGCAATCCTGGCCTCTCGCTGGGCGTGGCGCTGGGTGTGCTGGCGCGCGCCGGCCGCGACAAGCTGACGCTGGTCATCGAGCCGCGGCTGGCCGCCTTCGGGGCGTGGCTCGAGCAACTCGTCGCCGAGAGCACCGGCAAGCGCGGCGTCGGCATCCTGCCCGTCGACGGCGAGCCGCTCGCCGCTCCGGAGGCGTACGCCGACGATCGGCTGTTCGTGCGCGTCGCCGGTGCCGGCGACTCGGAGTGGCGCCGGAACAGCGGCGCCGCGCTCGAGCGCCTGGCGGCGGTCGGCCAGCCGGTCATCGACATCGTTCTGGCCGAGGGCGAGGGCCTCGGTGGCGAGTTCTTCCGCTGGCAGTTCGCCACCGCGATCTGCGGCGCCGTGCTCGGCATCAACCCGTTCGACGAGCCGAACGTCACCGAGTCCAAGCAGAACACCGACAGCCTGCTCGACCACTACCGCCGGACGGGCAGCCTGCCGCCCGAGGACGTCCTCGTCGAGGACCCCCCGCTGCGCCTCATCGGCGACGCGCCGCTGCGCCTCACCGGCGGCGACCACGGCACCGCCGCCGACGAGCTGCGCCGCCATCTGGCGCGGGCGCGCCCGCTGGGCTACATCTCGGTCGGCGCCTTCATCGCACCGACGCCCGGCCGCGACGCCGCCCTCCGCGCGCTCCAGCAGATGCTGCGCGACGGCACCGGTCGGGCGACGACGGTCGGCTACGGACCGCGCTTCCTGCACTCGACAGGTCAACTGCACAAGGGCGGCCCGCCCACCGGCTGCTTCATCCAGCTCGTCGCCGATCATCCCGACGACCTGCCCATCCCCGGCCGGCGCGAGTCTTTCGGCATGCTCATCGACGCCGAGGCGCAGGGCGACTTCGTGTCGCTCGAGGGCCACGAGCTGCCGGTAATGAGAGTCCACCTCGGCGACAACCCGGATTCCGGCCTGGAGGCGCTGCGCGCGGCTCTCGAGGAGGCCCTGAGCTAGGAGGACGATCAATCGTGGAACTGGCCATCGTTGGACTCGGTCGCATGGGGGCCAACATGGCGCGCCGGCTGCACCGCGCGGGTCATCGCGTGATCGCCTACAACCGCACGCGCGAGAAGACCGAGGAGATCATGACCGAGGGCCTCGAGGGCGCCTTCGAGCCGGCCGACGTGGTGGCCATGCTGAACGCGCCGCGCGTCGTCTGGCTGATGGTGCCGGCGGGCGACGCGACCGAGCAGACGATGGAGGAGTGGGCCGCCCTGCTCTCGTCCGGCGACACCATCGTCGACGGCGGCAACGCCAACTTCCACGACACCAAGCGCCGCCACGCGCTGCTCAAGCAGCGCGGCCTGCACCTCGTCGACGCCGGCATCAGCGGCGGCATCTGGGGCCTCCAGAACGGCTACGGCACGATGGTCGGCGGTGAGCGCGAAGCGGTTGAGCCGCTCGAACCGATCTTCCACGCGCTGGCGCCCGACGGCGGCTACATCCACTGCGGCCCGCCCGGCGCCGGCCACTACGTCAAGATGGTCCACAACGGCATCGAGTACGGCCTGATGCAGGCCTACTCCGAGGGCTTCGAGATCCTCCATGCGTCGGAGTACCCGCTCGACCTCGAGGCGGTGGCCAAGGCGTGGATGAACGGCACCGTCATCCGCTCGTGGCTGCTCGAGCTGCTCGGCCTCGCCTTCGAGCAGCGCGGCACCGACCTGGCCGAGATCCGCGGCTGGGTTGCCGACTCGGGCGAGGGTCGCTGGACGGTGCAGGAGGCGATCGATCTCGACGTGCCGGCGTGGGTCATCACCCAGTCGCTGATGACGCGCTTCCGCAGCCGGCAGGAGGAGAGCTACGGCGCGCGCGTGCTGGCTGCGCTGCGCGAGCAGTTCGGCGGCCACGCCGTCAGGACGGACTAGCAGCGTGGCGACGAAGACGAGCCGCCGAACGCGCACCACGGACGGGCCGGCTCCGTCGGAAGCGGTCCACGTCTACCGCACGCCAGAGCAGGAGCAGGTCAACCCGCTGCGCCGCGGCCTGCAGCTCGAGCGCGTGCCCGACCCGTGCCTGATCGTCGTCTTCGGCGCCACCGGCGATCTGACCGCGCGCAAGATCCTGCCCGCGATCTACAACCTGCGGCGGGCCGGATTGCTGCCGCCCGAGACGAGCGTCGTCGGCTTCGCCCGGCGCGAGCTCGACGACGAGAAGTTCCGCCAGCTGGCGCGCGAGGCGGTCGAGCAGCACTCGCGCGTGCCGGTCGAGGAAGGGCTGTGGAACGACTTCGCCGACGGCATCTTCTACCAGCGCGGCGACTTCGCCGAGCGCACCACCTTCCGCGACCTGGGCGAACGGCTGGAGCAGATCGACGCCGCCCGCGGCACGGGCAACAACCGCCTGCTCTACCTGGCCACGCCGCCATCGGCGTACATCCGGATCGTCGAGAACCTGGGCCGCGTCGGGCTGCAGAAGCAGGAGCCGGCGGCCGGCTGGGCGCGGATCGTCATCGAGAAGCCGTTCGGCCACGACCTCGCCTCTGCCGGCGAGCTCAACGACGCGGTCATCCGCGTCTTCGACGAGTCGCAGTGCTACCGCATCGACCACTACCTGGGCAAGGAGACGGTACGCAACCTGCTCGTCTTCCGCTTCGGCAACGGCATCTTCGAGCCGCTGTGGAACCGGCGCTACGTCGATCACGTGCAGATCACCGTCGCCGAGGACGCCGGCGTCGACGGCCGCGGCGCGTTCTACCAGGAAGCCGGCGCCAGCCGCGACATCCTCCAGAATCACCTGCTCCAGCTGCTGACGCTGGTCGCGATGGAGCCGCCGATCGCCTTCGAGGCCGACGCGCTGCGCGACGAGAAGGTGCGCGTCCTGCGCGCCATCGATCCCGCCTGGACCGACGCGCGCGCACGGGCCAGCGTCGTGCGCGGCCAGTACACCTCCGGCTGGGTCGGTGACAAGCCGGTGCCCGGTTTCCGCGAGGAGGATGACGTCGATGCCGAGTCGAAGATCGAGACCTTCGTCGCGCTCAAGCTGGAGGTCGAGAACTGGCGCTGGGCCGACGTTCCCTTCTACCTGCGCACCGGCAAGCGCATGGCCCGCCGCGCGACGGAGATCGCGATCGAGTTCAAGCGCCCGCCGCTGATGCTCTTCGGCGACACGGCCACGCCGCCCGAGCCGAACCTGCTGGCGCTGCGCATCCAGCCCGACGAGGGCATCATGCTGCGCTTCGCGGCGAAGGTGCCCGAGCTCGGCCTCGACGTACGCAGCGTCAACATGGACTTCACCTACGGCACGTCGTTCACGCGTGAGGCGCCCGAGGCGTACGAGACGCTGCTCCTCGACGCGCTGCTCGGCGACGCCTCGCTCTTCACGCGTGCCGATGAGGTCGAGGCGGCGTGGGCCGTCGTCAGCCCGCTGATCGACGTCTGGCGCAGGTGGGACGAGCGCGGCGATCCCGACGCCGACATCTGCTTCTACGAGGCCGGCAGTTGGGGCCCGGCCGAGGCCGACCGGCTGATCGAGAGCGACGGCCGGCGCTGGCGCAGACTATGAGCGCGCAGCAGGCCGGCGCGACCGAAGCCGGCCGCCGGCAGGAGGGCGCCAGCCATCGCTGGTCTGTGCGCGTCCAGTCCGTCTCGGACTGCGTCGAGCAGCTCAGCCAGATCTGGTCGGCGGCGGCGGAGGAGGCCGAGGAGGCGCATCTCAGCGAGGGCGAGCGGCAGGTCGCGCTCGGCGACCCGCGACTGGCCAGCCGGCTCGATCCGCACCGGACGGTGCGGGTGCGGACGCGGACGAGCGTGCTGACGCTGGTCGTCATCGCGCCCCGGCCCGAGACGGCGGAGCGGGCGATGAGCGCCGTCAACGCGCTCCGTTCGCGCCATCCCTCGCGCACGATCGTGATCTCGCCGGGGGACTACGACGGACCGACGACGATGGACGCGCACATCTACGCCGAGTGCAAGCTGTCGGACCGCGCCGACACCGAGATCTGCACCGAGCAGATCCTGATCAAGACCGGTGGCGAGCTGTCGCAGCACCTGTCGCGCGTCATCGTGCCGCTGCTCATCCACGACCTGCCGGTGGTGCTGTGGTGGCCCGATGACCCGCCCTTCGGCACGCGCCAGTTCCAGCAGGTCGTCGGTGCGTGCGACAGGTTGCTCGTCGACTCGGGCACCTTCCGCGAGGACGGGCGGCGGCGGCTGGCCGGCCTGGCGGCGGTCGTGTCGGACGGCGTTGCCGCGACCGACGTCGGCTGGCTGCGGTTGACCCTCTGGCGCGAGCTGCTGGCCGGCCTGTTCGACCACCCGTTGCTGACGCCCGAGCTCGACCACATCGTCGGCCTCCGGCTCGATGTCGCGCGCCCCGGGCAAACCCTGCGCACGACGAAGGCGGCCTACATGTGCGGCTGGCTGGCGGCGATGCTCGGCTGGGAGGTCGCGCGCCCGCTGGAAGCCGACGAGGAGGGCGAGACGATGACCGGCGCCTGGCGGCGCGGCAAGAAGGAGATCGCGGTCGAGGTCCGCTCGCTGCATACCGGCGTGGGCACCTCGCCACGCACGACCGGCTCGCTGCAACACATCGAGGTGCGAACGAAGCGCTCGCGGGCCGAGGTACGCGCTCGTATCACGCGCCAGCACGACCACCTGCTCGCGGCGGCCGAGTGGAACGGCGCGCAGATCGCGCGCCGAGCAGGCCGGCTCGAGCCGTTCGAGGAGACGCCCTTCATCGCCGAGGCGCTCGACCGCATCGGCCTCGAGCCGGTCTTCGAGCGCTCGCTCGTGCGCGCCGTCCGTTTCGTCAGTGGCTAGGAGGAATCTGGTGGGGGATAAGCGAATCGTCGTCGTCGAGGATAGGGACGCCGTGGCCCGCGAGTCGGCGCGGCTGCTCGTCGACGGGCTGGCGGCGGCGATCGATCAGCGGGGCGAGGCGCACGTCGCGTTGACCGGCGGCTCGTCGGCGGTCGCGCTCTACGGCGAGCTGGCCCGGCGCGAATGGCGGACGGCGCTCGACTGGCAGGGCGTGCACCTGTGGTGGGGCGACGAGCGCTTCGTGCCCGTCGACCACCCCGAGTCGAACATCGGCATGGCCTACTCGATGCTGCTCGCCGCCGGCGCCAAGTCGGGCGAGCCGGGCAATCTCGGGGCGGGCGTCATCGACGTCGCCGCCGGCGACGTCCCCGGGCTGCCGATCCCGACCGAGAACGTCCATCCATTCCAGATCGACGAGGCGCTGAGCGAGAGCGACGCCGCCGACCTCGTGGCGCAGCGCTACGCCGAGGCGATCGAGCGCCGGCTGCCGACCGGCGCCGGCGGCCTGCCCGCCTTCGACGTCATCCTGCTCGGCGTCGGCGGCGATGGTCATCTCATGTCGGTCTTCCCCGACAGCGCGGCCCTCGAGCCCGCCGCTCCGCTGGTGCTGGCCGTCCCGGCGCCCGAGCACATCGAGCCGCACCTGCCGCGGGTGACGCTCCACCCGCGCCTCTTCGAGGCGGCCGGCCTGCTGCTGGTGATGGTCAGCGGCGGCGCCAAGGCCGAGGTGATCGCGCGCATCCTCGAGGGCGAGCGTGATCCGCGCCGGCTGCCGGCCCAGCTCGCCGTCCGGTCGAACGCGGTGTGGGTCCTCGACGAGGCGGCCGCCGGCCAGCTAGGCGGGACGGCCCGGCAAGCGCGGTGAGGGCCCGAAGCCGGCGGACGCAGGTCAGTCGGGCCGTCTCCGCCAGGTGTTGCCCGGCTTCCGTCAGGTGTCGGCTGGGCCGACACTAACTCGGCCGATGCCGCCAGTTTCCGTCAGGTGTCGGCTGGGCCGACACTACGCCGAGGTGTCCGTGCCGTTCGCCGTCATGGCCGCCGGCCGTGATCGCGAGCCGAGCACGATCGCCGCTGCCGGCCGTGTCGAAAGATGACCGGAACCGGCGTAACGTCGGGTATTCCGACATCTGCCAGAAGCGGCGACCGATCGCAGCCAGGAGCGGCCGCCGGCCACAACTCTGGATCGGCGCCGGATCGGCGCCGGATCGCCGCGCACTCGTCCGTCGGACGATGCTGAGCCGCGCGCTGGACTGGCAGCGCAGAATCGAGACACCCGCAGGGTAATCGAGGCAGAAGGAGGATCACGATGCTCGGTCGCGTCGTGGCGCGCCTGATCGCCGCGCAGGCGGCCTGGGCGCGCCCGCTGGGGGACCTGCTGCACCGGCTGCTGTCGGCGCTCTTCCGGCCGATGCGGCCGGTCAAGGACTTCCTCCACGGCAAGTGGCTGGGTCATTCTCTGCATGCGGCGCTGACCGACGTGCCGATCGGCGTCCTGACGCTGGTGATCATCCTCGACGTGCTCGACCTGCGAGTGGCGGCGGACATCGCAGTCGGCTTCGGCGTCCTGGCGCTGATCGGGGCGGCGGTTGCCGGCCTGGCCGACTACACCGACACCGACGGCCACGCGCGGATGGTTGCGACCGTCCACGCCACGCTGAACACGCTCGCCCTCGTCGCCTACCTCATCTCGCTGGCGCTTCGCCTGGCCACGCCCGACGGCGACCGCCTGCTACCGATCGCCATCTCGTGGGTCGGCTACGGCCTGCTCGTCGCCGGCGCATGGGTCGGCGGCGAGATCGTCTACGCGCTGGGCAACATGGTCAACCGCCACGCCTGGCGCTTCTCGGGCACGCCCGGCTGGATCAAGCTCGACGTGACCGAGGTGCCGGAGGGCACCCCGACGCGCGCCAGGGCCGGCGCGCAGAACCTGCTGCTCCTGCGCGAAGGCGACACGATCCACGCCCTCCACGACGCCTGCGCCCACGCCGGTGGCCCGCTCAGCGAGGGCCGCATCGTCGACGGCTGCATCGAGTGCCCGTGGCACTTCTCGCGCTACCGGCTGAGCGACGGGCGGCGCGTCCAGGGCCCGACCACCTTCGACCAGCCGCGCTACGAGGTCCGGCCGGCGGGGGGCGGCGGCTACGAGGCACGCCGCGTCGGCGGCACGGCCGGCCAGAACGTCTGACTCTTCGGCGCGCCGGCGGCCCGCTCAGCGGCCGATGAGGACCACCGCCAGCACGGCCAGCGCGATGCCGCCGATCTGTAGCGGCCGCAGACGCTCGCGCAGGAGCAGCGCCGCCAGGATGGTCGTGACGACCGGGTAGAGCGACGACAGCACGACGGCCACGGCGAACGCGTCGGCGGCATTGGCCAGCACGAAGAAGATGTTCCCGCCGAGGTCGCCCAGGCCGGCCAGCACGAACAGCGGCACGGCGGCCAGCCCGCCGGCGGGCAGCGCTCGCAGCCGCGACCAGCCGAAGAGCCGGCCCACGCGCTGCGAGAGCGGTTGCTCCCGCCGGCGCCCGAGCAGGACGGCAACCATCAGCACGGCCACCGTCGTACCGACGATGCGCACGAACAGGATCGGCCAGTAGGTCTCGGCGCCGGCGGCGACGGAACGGTCGAGGAAGATGTAGAAGCCGGCGAAGCCGAGGCCGGACACGGCCACCAGCGGCAGCTCCGCGACGTCGACGCGGACTGCACGGCGCTCGGCCGCCGTCCTCTCCCCGCCCGGCAGCGAGATCAGCACGACCGCCACCAGCCCGAGGCCGATGCCGGCCAGCCTGACCGTGCCGACGTCCTCGCCGCCGGCGATCGCAACGACCGCCGGCAGGGCGGCGCCGATCAGCGCCGCCAGCGGCGCGATGAGCCCCATCGTCCCGCGCGAGAGTGCGAGGTAGAACGCGCCCAGCCCGACGATACCGCTCAGGCCGGCCGCCGCGGCCCATGCCACGGCTGCCGGTGGAGGCGGCGCCTCGCCGCTGGGCAACAGGATCAGGAAGGTGGCCCCGAGCCCGATCACCTGTGCCGCGAGCAGCGCCGACACAACGCTCGAAGCGCGGCTGGCGAGGCCGCCGCAGAAGTCGCCCGTGCCCCACGAGAGCGCCGACGACAGCCCGAAGAGCGGGCCGAGTCCGATCAGCGCTCCTCCAGCGGGCGGAGGTCGCGCCGCTCGCGCCGGCCGGGCCGGTCGGGCGCGTGGGCGACCGGCTCGACACCCAGGTCGAGCTGCGCCTGCTGCGGGACGTCGTCGGCAGCCTGCTCGGCAGAGGCCGCGGCGACAGGTGCCGGCCGGTCGTCGGGCGTCTTATCGGCGGTCTCGTCGGCCGCAGCCGGCTCGTCGGCGGTCTCATCGGCCGGCTCGTCGGCGATCTCGTCACGCTCGCCCGGCGCCGGCAGCTCGACGACCTGCTCAGCGAGGTCGTCGTAGCGGCTCGAGCAGGTGAGCAGGATGATCTGGTACTCGGCGGCGACGATGCGCAGCAGCTCGAGAGCGCTCCGCGCCCGTTCGTCGTCGAAGGTGACGAAGGGGTCGTCGAGGATGAGCGGGGGCGTCGCCGGCTGGGTCACCTGGCGCACGATGCCGAGTCGCGCGCAGAGGTACAGCTGGTCGATCGTGCCGCGTGACAGGTCGCGCGCGTCAACCCAGTCGCCCATCTCGGCCGAGTACACGCCGAAGGCCAGCCGTGTTTCGTCGACGCGCAGGCGCCGGTAGCGACCGTCTGTGATGCGCTCGACGTCGGCGGCCATGCGCTGCTCCAGATAGCGGGCGGCCTTCTTCATCGTCGCCCGCTCGGCCTCCTCGACCGTGGCGAGCACCGTCTCATAGACGCCCAGCCGGCGCTCGACCGTGCGCAGGCGGTCCTGCGCCGTGACCAGCGCCTCGGCGCGGGCGGCGACCTCCTCGGCGTCGATCGGGTTGGCCTCCAGCCGCGCGCCGGCCTCGGCCTCGGCGGTCAGCGCCGCCTCGCGTTCCTGGCTGGCGCGGGCGACGGCATCCTTCAGCCGCTGGTTGACCTTCTCCGGCTCGCTGCCGATCTCGCGCATGCCGGCCAGCGCGTGGCGGCACTCGTCGGCCTCGTTGGCGGCACGGTCGCGCAGCACTGCGAACGGCGCCTGCGGCGCCTCGTCACCGAGTACGCCGCGCAGCTCGGCGCGCAGCGTCTCGATGCGACCGGTGTGCTCGGTCTCTCTCGTCAGCAGATCCTCCGCCGCCGCGAGGTCGGGCAGCGCCAGCGCCTGCAGCGCCTCATCGCGCTCTCGCTCGATCTCGCGCAGCTGCTCGGTCCGGTCGGAGCGGCCGCGCAGGCGACGGGAGATGTCGATCTCGCGCAGCTCGATGCTCTGCTCGACCGCCCGCTGCTCGCGCCGGCGGCGCAGCGTGACGGCGCCGGCCACTGCACTGCCGACGATCAGCAGCACGGCGGCGAGCGCGCCGATCAGCGGCTGCCCGAGGGCGACTCCGGCGGCGATCGACAGCAGCCCACCGACGAGCAGCAGCACCGCCATGGCGGCCGCCCTTCTCCAGCGCGGGACGGTGACGGTCGCGTCCCACCGCGACGGGTCGGGCTCGGCGGCCAGCTCGGCGCGGATCTCGCTCAGGCGGTACTCGTGGTCGCGCACCTCCTCGACCGCGCGGCGCAGCTCGGGCAGCAGCCGGCTCGAGGGATGCGATGCCTCGAGCGCCTCGATGTCGAGGCGCAGCTCCTCGGCGCGCTTGTAGGTGTTGTAGCGCTGGGTCGTCTCCTCGGCCCGCCGGGCCAGCTTGAGGGCCCGCTCGCTGACCTCGAGCGCCTGGCGGTACTGGTCCAGCTGGTCGTCGAGCTCGACGCGCCGGTCGCGCGCGTCGGCCAGCGCCTGGCGCTCGCGCTCGAGCTCGGCGAGGCCCGCCTCTCCCTCGGCCAGCGCCGCCTGCAGGCGGGCAACCTCCTCGCGCGCGACCTTCAGGTAGCCCGGGTTCTTGTGGCCCTCGGAGCGGTAGCGCCGGATGGCCTCCTCGAGCTTGCGCCGCGCGGCGCGCGTGCCGCGGTCGGCGCCGCTCATCGACTGCTGGAGCCGGTCGCGCAGCGTCTCCTCGTCGTGCTCGAGGCCGGTCAGCTCGTGGTGGTGAATGCTCGCCGTGGCGCGATAGAAGCGCTCCGACGGCAGGCCGGTCAGGCGGGTGATGACCTCCTCGACCGCCGCCGGGTCGATCAGCGTCTCGTCGCCGTAGCGCAGCTCAACCGTGCCGCGCGTGCCAGCGAAG
This sequence comes from uncultured Anaerolineaceae bacterium, assembly GCA_964425305.1. Taxonomy (GTDB): domain Bacteria; phylum Chloroflexota; class Limnocylindria; order Limnocylindrales; family CSP1-4; genus JALYGJ01. The sequence continues at coordinate 17,556 of CAYRMQ010000012.1, forward strand.
CGCTTGCGCAGCTCGCCGGCGACTCCCTCCTCCTCGAAGTCGATCTCGACGACCGGATCCCGGTCGGTCGCGCCCCAGCGCCGGACGCCGTCGAGCTCCTGGGCGGTCGACGTCGGCTTGCGGAACAGCCCGATCTCGAGCGCACGCTGGATGGTGCTCTTGCCCGCCTCGTTCGGGCCGCGGACGACGGTCAGGCCGGGGGCCAGCTCGAGCGTCAGGTCGGCGTGGCGCTTGACGTTCTCGAGCCGCAGGCGGGTGATGCGCATCGTCAGGCCAGCGTGACGCGTTCGGGGCTGTCGAGCAGCAGCCGGCCGACGTCGAGCGCCTCGCGCAGCTCCGACGCCAGCTCGGCGTCGTCGGCCGCCTCGGCCTCGGCGATTCGTGCCTGCAGCTCGCGGACGAAGACGCCGGCGATCGTGTCGCGTGGAGGCGGCGGCCCGTCCGGCAGGCTGGGATGCGAGTCGTCGCGCAGGCGCAGGCGCAGGAACGAGCCCGCCAGCTGCTGCTCGACCTCATCCGTGCTGAGGTCGAGCTCGGGGCTGCGCATGCCGACCAGCCGGACATCGGCGAAGACGTTGGCGTCGGCCATCTCACCGAGGCGCCGGACGAGCTCGGGCTGGGACGCTACGCCGGCCATGTCGATGTCGACCCGCTGGACGCGGCTCTGGCCAACGGGCTTCGGCTCGACGCGCACCTCGCGCGCGCCGTTCTTCTCGACGAGACTGACCAGCAGCACCTGACCGGCGCCGTCCTGATCGAGGGCCAGCGGCTCGGGCGCGCCGGGGTAGGCCCACACCGTCCGGCCGGCCTCGCCGTGCAGGTGCGAATGCCAGTGGCCGAGGGCCAGGTAGTCGAGATTGCTGGCCGCGACCTCGTCCTCGGTGAAGATCACGTCGTCGTCCTCGACGCGCCCGGGGATGGCCAGCGAGCCGTGGATCATGCCGACGTGCCACGACCCGTCGCCGGCCGCGCTGAATCCTGCCAGCGGGCTTGCGCCGGTCCGCTTGGTGCGCGCCACCCAGGCGTGGACGGTCACGCCGATGTCGGGAAAGGCGACCTCGGGACGGCCGTCGGTGAGGACGATGATCGAGCTCGAGCCCGGAGCGGCGCCGGCCATCGCGGGCAAGTCGAAGGCGCGGTAGATCGAGCTTGAGTCGTAGACGTCGTGGGTGCCCGGGATGACGACCGTCGGAATGCCGCGGTCGGCGAGGCGGCCGAGCTCGTGAGCGGCGCGTTCAACCGAGCGCCGCGGCTGGCTGTTCGAGTCGAAGAGGTCGCCGCAGACGAGCACGAGGTCGACCTTCTCGGCGAGGGCGAGGTCGATAGCACGCTTGAATGCAGCGAACTGCCGCTCGCGCTGGGCGGCGGCGGCGGGCCCCAGATCGTGGTGGCGGGCACCGAGGTGCACGTCGGCCATGTGCAGGAGTCGCAGCATGTTGACGGGTGTCCCTCCCTTGCCCCGCGGGTCTGTGTGTCCGCGTCGCCGCGGACGGCTCCGCGGCGCGGCGTCTGCTGTTGACGCCTGGCGCCATTCTGCCATCCCACGGCTGTGCGGAAATGGGAAGTAAGGACTATTCCGGGTGCCGCCGGGCCGTTTGCGCGAAGAGCATCTTTTCCGTTTGTGCCGGCTTTTTTCCCTCCTGTGCCGGTTCCGCCCGTCAGTCAGTTGCCCGCCAACTGTTTTCCAAGCCGGGCAGGCTGGCGGCGGGCTCCACGACGCGAAATGACCGTCACGCAGGTGTCCGGCCACTGAGTGACGGTGACCTGGGCGCCATGGACCCCTTCCGGCCGGCCCGTCGCTGGACAAGAGTTGTCACACCACTGAGTGACGGGAGGCGGTTGAGTGACGGGAGGTGGTGCCAGTCGTCGGCCATCAACGCGGGGCTGGGTAGTGTCTCAGTTTGAGGCTGCGTACAGTGGCGCGGCCGGCGAGGCGGTGGTAACCTTCGTCGAGTAACCGGTGCGCCCCAGTCAGGGACCTCGGCAGACACCTGGGTAGCGCGGCGCCCGGCTCCAATCCCGCCGCCACGGCCTAGGCGTCAGGCGTTGTTCCCCGGGCAGGCATACCTGTTGCGGTGCCAGATAGCCATGGGGAGGAGGTCCTGCTCACGTGTCCTATACAGATCGAACCCTGACCTGCGCAGACTGTGGCGCCGAGTTCGTCCACTCCGCGGCGGACCAGGAGTTCTACGCACAGAAAGGGTTCGCATCCGATCCCAAGCGTTGCCCGGGCTGCCGGGCTGCACGCCGCGCGATGCGCGAGTCGAGCGAGTACGACGTGCGGGACATCGGCGGGCCGCGTGGCTACGAGCGCGGCGACTACCGCCCGGCGCGCGAGTACTTCGCGGTCATCTGCTCGAAGTGCGGCAACGCCGCACAGGTCCCGTTCAAGCCACGCATGGACCGGCCGGTCTACTGCTCGGACTGCTTCCGCGAGGTGCAGGCCAGCTGAGCCGCTCCACGACGAAACGCCACTGACCGAGGGCGCCGGCGCAGGCCGGCGCCCTTTATTTTCCGGCAGCCGGCCATCCGCCCGGCCGGCTAGTGCGCCGTTGCCGCGAGGATCGCTTCGGTCAGGCGCCGGCTGACCTCCGGCTCGGTGTTGTTGCGCGTGTAGTCGGCCACCCGGCGGGCGAGCGTGTGTCCCTCCGACTCGGCGCCGTCACGGGCACCCGCGGCGAGGCTCGCCAGCAGCGAGGCCCAGTCGCGGTGGTGGAGCCCGCCGGTCAGCTTCTCGTACGGCTCGTACAGGTTCCTGCCGGCGGCGTACTCGTCGACGTCCGGCGCGAAGAAGTGGATCGGCCGCTCCAGGATGGCGAAGTCGAAGGCGGCGCTCGAGTAGTCGGTGACGAGCGCGTCGGCGATGTGCAGCAGGCAGTTGACGTCGACCTCCTCCTCGCGCAGCAGGCGGACACGCGGGTTGGTTGGCAGCCGCTCGGTGTAGACGTCCCAGTCGGCGAACGGGTGCGTCTTGACGAGCAGCCTGACGGCGGTGTCGCCGAGGGCCGCCTCGAGCTCGCCGCCGTCGAGCGGCGGCAGCCAACCGGCGTCACCGTGCTCGCGCCACGTCGGCAGCCAGACGACGATGCGGTCGTGGTCGCCGTAGCCGAGCCTCGCGCGCAGGTTGGCGCCGGCCACGCGCTCGTACGCGGCGCCACCGCGGATCACGTCGAAGCGCGGCGTGCCGATCGCCGGCACGCGCTCGGCCGAGGCAGCGAAGGCGGTCATGTAGCGGCGCTGCGCCAGTTCACCGGCGGCGACGTACATGTCGACCATGCGGAACTGGAGGCGGGCCGGCGCCCGGTTCAGGCGGACCAGCGTCCTGACCAGCGCCGAGCGGCCGGCAAAGCTGCGCCAGTCGACGTCAAGCCCGATGCGCTTGAGCGGCGTGCCGTGGTGCAGGTGGACGAGGAAGGCGCCACCGAGGCTGGGCACGTCCAGGTCACGGAAGCTGTTGGAGATGAACGCGACGGCGGCGCGCCGGTGCGCGGCGTCGGCCGCGGGGCTGCCCCACAGCGCGACGCGCAGGCCGGCGGCGCGGGCCTGCTGCGCCTCCTCGTCGGTGCGTGCGATCCAGCAGGCGGTAAGGTCATGGCCAGCCTCGACTAGGTGCTCGGCCAGGTAGCGCGGGCTGTCGCGGTAGCCCTTGAAGCTGCCGAAGAGCCACAGCCGGGGATCGCGGCGCAGAGCGTGCGTGGCGAGGTAGAGCGGCCCGGCCAGCAGCTTGCGCGCCGTGTGCGCGAGCAACCTGCGCCGCGGTCGGGACAGGAGCAGGCTCGAGACATCGGCGTCGCGCAGCCGCGGATCGCCGCCCGTGGTGGCTTCGGTGTTGCGTCTGTCGTCGGTCACGAAACCCTTTGCTAAAGCATCGCCCGCCCGGGACGGCCCGAGTCGCCGGCTGCGTCGGCGCTAGAGTAGGGCCGATGACGCGCGCCAACACCGGCGACCCGGAAACGCGCTCTGCGCAGCGGACGCAGGCCACCCCCACCCAGCGTGACGAGCGCGATCCGGCGCCCGACGCGCAACGCGGCGAGGGACGGTCGGTCGGGTCGTCGATACTGATTCTCGGGTACGGCGCCTTTGGCCGGGCCGTGCACGCGGCGCTCAGCCACCGCGACGACGTCTCGATCAGCGTCTACAGCCGCAGCCCGAAAGAGTACGGGCACGAGCCGGCGGCCGTCTTCGACTCGCCGGCCGCGATCGACATCTCGCGCTACGACATCGTGATGATCGCTCTGCCCGGCCAGGCCGTGCGCGAGGTGCTCGAGGGCTGCCGCAACATCGAGCTCGGGACCGCCTTCCTCTCGTGTGTCAAGGGCATGGACCCCGTCTCGGGCCGCTTCCCCAGCGACATCATCTTCGAGGCCACGCGGTCCGACTACGCGGCGGTCATGTCGGGCGCCAGCTTCGCCGACGAGATGCTCCTCGGCCGGCCGGTCTTCCTGACCCTCGCCTGCGCCAATGCGATGCTCGGGCGCGACCTGATCTCGCGCATCGAGAACCCGGTCCTGCGCCTCGAGCTGACCGACGACGTGCGCGGGCTCGAGATCGCCGGCGTGGGCAAGAACATCATCGCGCTCGGCGCCGGCATCGCCGACGGCATGGGCCTGGGCGACAACTTCCGTGCCGCGTTCATCGCCCGCGGCGTGGTCGAGCTGCGCTCCGTCGCCGAGAAGCTCGGCGGGCGGGCCGACACGATCGTCGCTGCCGGCGCGCTGGCCGACTTCTTCCTGAGCTGCTCATCGCCGCGCTCGCGCAACTACGCCCACGGGCTGCGCATCGGCCAAGGCGAGGGCGGCGGTGGCGCGCTGGCCGAGGGCCTCCACTCGGCCGAGCTGTTCGTCGCGCTGCTACGCTCGCAGCACGTCAGCTCTCGTTACTTCGAGACGATCGTCGCCGCCATCGGCGAGCCGCGCCTCATCGCCCACAGCCTGCCGTCCACTTGAGCGAGGATCCGCTGCCATGCGAGTAGGAATCACCTTCGGCACGTTCGACCTTCTGCACGTCGGCCACATCAACATCCTCGAGCGCGCCAAGCAGGTCTGCGATTACCTGGTCGTCGGCGTCTCGACCGACGAGCTGAGCATCGCCAAGAAGGGCGTCGCACCGGTCTACTCGCAGGACGAGCGGCTCAAGATCGTGTCGAGCTTGCGCGTAGTCGACTACGTGTTCCTCGAAGAGTCGCTTGAGAAGAAGGCAGAGTACATCCAGCGCTTCAACGCCAAGGTGCTGGTGATGGGCCAGGACTGGGCCGGCAAGTTCGACGAGCTGCGCGACATGTGCGAGGTGCTGTACCTGCCGCGGACTCCGCACATCTCCACGACCCAGGTGCGGGCCGAGATCTTCTCGCGGCGCGCCTGACCACCCCTGGAAGCGCACTTGGGCCGTTTCGAATACCTGCTCGCGAGCAGCCTGCTGCGCCTTCTGGGGCTGCTCTTTCGGCGCCTGCCCATCGCCGCGCGGCGCGTCGTGCTGGCCAGTCCGCGGATGGGTCACCTCGAAGGCAACCTCGCCTACCTGCTGCGCGAGATGCGCGCGCGCCATCCCGAGCGCGAGTACGTGCTCCTGCTCGAGCCGTATGGCTACCGCCTGCGCGACAAGCTGGCCTACCTCGCCCGCGTCGTGCGCGGCATGTACTACGTCAGCACCTCGCCGCTGGTCGTCGTCGACAACGCCTACCTGCCCATCCACGTCGCGCCGCACCGGCGCGGGACGACCGTCGTGCAGGTGTGGCACGCCGTCGGTGCGGTCAAGCGCTTCGGCCTCGACACGGCCAGGCCGCTGGCCGAGCCCGAGCGGACGTTCCTGCATCGCCACTACGACTACGTCGCCGTACCGTCCGAGGCGGCGCGGGCGCACTTCTCGGCGGCCATGCGCGTTCCGATCGAGCGGGTCCTACCACTCGGCGCGGCGCGGACCGACTTCTTCTTCGACTCGGCGGCGCTGGAGGCGGCCCGGCGGCGCATCCTCGAACGGTACCCGCAGCTGAACGGGCGGCGGGTGGTGCTGTACGCGCCGACGTTTCGCGGCCGCGGCCGGGGCAAGCGAGCGGCGCCCGGGCTTGACGCGCGCGCCTTGCGGGCGGCGCTGCCGGCGAGCCACGCGCTCGTGCTCAAGACGCACCCCAACCTCGATCCGGCGGCGACGCCGCGCGACGGCTACGACGTCGTGGCCGAGCCCAGGTCCGAGATCAATGATTTGCTCAGCCTGACCGACATCCTGATCACCGACTACTCGTCTTCGATCTTCGAGTACGCCCTGCTGCGCCGGCCGCTGCTGCTGCTCGTGCCCGACCTGGAGGAGTACGCGCAGGACCCCGGCCTGAACGTCGACTACGTGAGCGAAATGATCGGCACGCAGGTCACGACGACCGAGGAGGCCATCGAGGCCATCCTCGGCGGGCGCTTCGACCTGACCGGCTACGACGCCTTCATCGAGCGCCACATGAGCGCGTGTGACGGCCGTGCCAGCGAACGGTTCGTCGAGCGCTTCCTTGGCGCGGGCGGCGTGCAGCGGGGATAGCGCCGAGCGACGGTCAGCCGGCGCTGCTGCCGCTGACCTGCGGCTGCGCGACGGTCGGGCCGCGCGACTGCCAGACCCCGGTCAGGTCGCGGCCGAGCATCTCGCTCAGGCGAGCGACGTCCGGCGCCAGCTCCTCCTCGAGCTGCCGGCGCACGTCCGGGCTCAGCGGCGGCCGGCGCTGCTCGCGCCGGTAGAGCGGGCTGTTCTGGTAGATCCGCACGAGATGGCGCGCGCGACCCTCGCCGAGCACGCGCGGCATCAGCTTCCAGACGACGTACTGCGGCACGCGCATGCGCGCCATCCGCTGGATCGTCCGGCTGCGCGGCGCCCAGCCGACGTTGTGCGACTCGAACGACGGCGGCAGGTAGTCCGGATCGACGTCCAGGAACTCGAGCAGCCGACGGAAGCTGGCCGGCGGATCGGCCTTGAAGTCCTCGAAGATGATCACGTGGATGCGCTCACGCGGGAAGATGCCGAACCAGCGCTCGAGCTGCTCGGCGTAGCGGGCGCGGTCGCGGTACAGGAACATCCTCGCGTTGCGTCGGCGCGGGACACGCCGGCCGGCGCGGCGGTCGTCCTCCGCCGCCAGCGCCTGCTCGAAGTCGGTGATGTCCTCGGCCCCCTCGGCGACGAGCTCGCCGTGCAGCGAGTAGGCCATCTCGACGGGGTTGCGCAGCATGGCCACGATGTAGGCGTCCGGCTGGAACTCGCGGATCAGCCGCGGCGCCTCGAGCGAGTAGATGTAGCGCACCGACGCCTCGCCCAGCCGCTTCTCGTCGCCCGCCGGCTCGAACAGCGCGAGGTAGCGGTCGAGGTCCTCGCCGTAGCGCAGGTTGTGCCCCGACCACGACTGCAGGTCGGGCGCGAAGTAGCGCGGCTCCTTCGACGCCGACATGAACACCTCGGGATGGCCGCGGAGGTACTCGTACAGCGAGGTCGTGCCCGACTTGGCCGCGCCGATGATGAACAGGTCCGGCCGTCGGCGGGAATCTGCGGCGGTATCCATCAGCCGGCCGGGATCGGCTTCCGCCGGCCGACCCGGCGAGCATCGTCGCGGCCTTTCCACCACAGCTCGGCCAGATCTCGATCAAGGAGGTGGCTGAGCAGCTCAACGTCCGGTGCCAGCTCCTGGCGCAGTCGCTGCCTGAGCGCGGCCGGCATCGGTTCCCGGTCGACCCGCTTGCGGTTGAGCATGCGCAGCGGCCTGATCACCCGCCGCCGGAGCGAGTCGCGCAGCGGCTGCGAGATCACGCGCCGCGCCAGGATCCGAAGCGGACGGGCGCTTTCGACCGCGAGCAGAGCCTGGCTGCGCGGCGCATGGCGCGGGTTGTGCACGCCGAAGCTGGGCGGCTGGTAGTCGGGATCGACCTCGAGGAACTCGAGCAGTCGGCGGAAGTGATGCTCGGGCCCCGCGGCGAAGTCCTCGAAGACGATGACGTGGATCTGCTCGCGTGGGAACGTCTCGAACCAGCGCGTCAGCTGCCTGCCGAAGCGCGCCCGCTCGGAGTAGAGCAGCAGCGCCGGGTGCACGCCGCGGCGAACGCGCCGGCCATGTCGGCGGTCTGCCTCGGCCGCGAAGGCCCGCCCGAAGTCGGTGATCTGCTCGATCGCCCCCGCGACGTAGTGGGCATGCAGCGAGTGCATCATGTCGACCGGGTCGCGGATCATCACAACGATGCGCGCGTCCGGCTGGAACTGGCGCACGAGACCCGGCGCCTGCTCGGAGTAGATGTAGCGCACGGACGCCTCTCCCAGGCGCCGCTCGTCGCGTGCGCCGGCGAAGAGCGCCAGGTAACGGTCGTGGTCGTCGGGGTGACGCAGCGTCCGGCCGAGGATCTCCGTCGCCAGGTCGGGCGCGAAGTACTGCGGCTCCTTGTCCGGCGACATGTAGATCTCGGGGTGGCCGGCCAGGTACTGGTACAGCGAAGTCGTGCCGCACTTGGCGGCTCCGATGATGAACAGGTCTGGTCGGCGCAACTCTGTCGAGACGTGCGCGCTGCCACGTCTCACCGGCACGGCTTTCACGGTTGCTCCCGATGTTAACGGATGGAGGCCACTGCGCGGGACGGCCGGCGGATCCCGCTGGGCATGCGTCACTGTCGGCGCCGGGTGCGGAGTAGACTTCACAGGCAGGATTGCGCGCGTGCCCGCGAGGAGAGTTGATCGATGACAGATACGATCGAAAGACCGCGACTGAAGGTCACCTACGCCACCCTGCGCGCCGACAACGAGGAGCTCCACGAGCAGTTCGAGCGCGGCATCGAGAAGGCGCGCGCCGAGCTCGGCCAGCGCCACCCCAACTACGTCAACGGCGAGCCGCGTTCGGGCGACGGCGAGTTCGACGACCGTTCGCCGACCGACAATCAGCTCGTGCTCGGCCACTTCGCCAAGGGCACCCGCGAGGACGTCCGTGACGCCATCGCGGCGGCCCGAGCGGCCGCGCCCGGCTGGGCGGGCACGCCGTGGCAGGAGCGCGTCGCGCTGCTGCGCCGCGCCGCCGACCTGATCAGCGAGCGCCAGATGGAGTATGCGGCGCTGATGAGCATGGAGGTCGGCAAGAATCGGCTGGAGGCGCTCGGCGACGTCGAGGAGACGGCCGACCTGATCCGCTACTACTGCGACCGGATGGAGGAGCACGACGGCTTCGACGTGCCGATGGGCAACCTCGGCGACCCGTCCGTCCACACGCGCTCGGTGCTCAAGCCGCACGGCGTATTCGCGGTCATCAGCCCCTTCAACTTCCCGCTGGCGCTGTGCGGCGGCCCCGCCGGCGGGGCGCTCGTCTGTGGCAACACGGTCGTCTTCAAGCCCTCGTCCGATGCGCCCTTGCTCGGCCTGAAGCTCTACGAGGTGCTGCGCGACGCCGGCCTGCCGGAGGGCGTGTTCAACTACGTCGCCGGCCCGGGTGAGAGCGTCGGCGCCGAGCTGCAGGAGAACGAGGCCATCGACGGCATCGTCTTCACCGGCTCGTTCGAGGTCGGGTTCTCTCTCTACAAGAGCTTCGCGACGCGCTACCCGAAGCCGGTCATCGTCGAGATGGGCGGCAAGAACCCGGCCATCGTCAGCCGCAAGGCCGACCTGGAGGAGGCGGCCGAGGGCGTCATGCGCGCGGCGTTTGGCTTCGGCGGCCAGAAGTGCTCGGCCAACTCGCGCGTCTACGTCGAGCGGCCCGTTCATGACGAGTTCGTTCGCCTCCTCGTCGAGAAGACGAAGGGCATCACCATCGGCGATCCGCTCGAGCGCCAGAACTGGCTCGGGCCGGTGATCGACCAGCGCGCCGTGGCGCGTTACGAAACTGCCGTCGCCGAGGCGCGCCGCGAGGGCAGCATCGAGATCGGCGGGGAGCGGCTGATCGACGGCGATCTGGAACGCGGCTGGTTCGTCCAGCCGACGGTAGCGACGGGCCTGCCCACGGACCACCGCCTGTTCCGCGAGGAACTCTTCGTGCCTTTCCTCGCCGTGGCCGCAGTCGACTCGATCGACGAGGCGCTGGAGCTGGCCAATGCCAGCGACTACGCCCTGACGGCAGGCTTCTTCAGCGAGGACCGCGCCGAGGTCGACAGGTTCCTGTCGACGATCCACGCCGGCGTCGTCTACGTCAACCGGCGCGCCGGCGCAACGACCGGCGCCTGGCCGGGCATCCAGCCCTTCGGCGGCTGGAAGGCATCCGGCTCGACGGGCAAGGCGGGCGGCGGGCTCTACTACGTCCAGCAGTTCATGCGCGAGCAGTCACAGACGATCGTCGACTGAGCGGGCTGACATGCCTTTCGCGGGCTGACATGCCCTTCGCGGGCTGAGCGGCGTGCCTTCCGTTCAGCCGGCACGTGCGGTAGAGCGGCCGTAACGCTCGCGCAGCCGTGGCCCGGACCGCGACCGGGCAGCCGATGCCTGTCCCCTTCTCCGAGGTACGGGCGACCGGGCCGCCGATCCCAATCCCTATTTCCGATACTTGCGTGGGTGGACCGTTAGGTGCGGTCCTGTCGGTCGGTAGGCCCTACCCGGGCTTCGGTGGCTGGCCGGCCGATGGTCGCAACGTTCATTTCGGCCGGTCCTTTGGGACTCGCACCCGGTGCGGCGATGGGTATCTGCACTTAACGGTCCTCCGACGCAAGACTCGGAGAAACCATATCCCGCGGATGTTCCCGGCCGGCTCCACCAGCCAATGCCGCAGCTCGACGTTGCCTGCCGGCAGCGCGCTGCGGATCAGCGGCGCCACACGCGACACGCGACCACGGTTGGTCGACGTGTCGTGGAGGACGAGGATGACGCCCAGTGCCTTCGGGCGCCATCCGTAGCGCTCCTCCACTACCGATGCAGCGACGCGTGCCTTTGCATCGAGTCGGCGCTGCTGCTCTTCGAACGACGTCATCTCCGACTTGAGCTCGAATATGGCTGCGACGTGAAGCTCGTGATGCAGGGCCAGCAGGTCGATGGAGCCGCGCTCGCCGAGGCGCATGAAGGTGACTTCGGGCTGTACCTCCCAGCCGAGGGGCGTCACGCGCTGGGCGACGGCGGTGCCCAGATCCGCGTGGAGCCGATCCAGCAGGTAATCCAGCTCGCCGCCTCGCCAACGGACGTTGCCGTCGTAGCGCGCGTCCACTGCCCCAAAGAGAGCGCGCAGTGTGCGCACGGTAAGTGTATCGATGTGCCCTCGCTCGGCCCGTGAGACGACCGACGGCGATACGCCAGCTTCGCCGGCCACGTCGGATTGCCGCTTGTGGAGTCTGCGCCGGAGCGCCCGGAGTATCAGCCCGACGCGACGGTCGTCCACGGTGGGAGCATGGCGGCGGCCGGTTATCGGCGGCTTATCTGGGCGCGGTGACGGCCCCTCGGCGGCGGACGCTTATCGGCGGCTCTATCTGAAGGGCTTGCGGCCAGTGTCGACCAGGTGATGCCGGCGCAGGCCGACCCGCAGTCAGCGAGCGGTTATCGGAGCCTTATCCGACGCGTATGACCGCGAGATGCCGCCGCAATCCCTGCTAGCCGACGATGCCACCACGCACGGGAGGGAATCAGCGTTGCGCGATCTCTGGTACAAGGACGCGGTCATCTACTGCCTCGACGTCGACCGCTTCATGGACGGCAACGGGGATGGGATCGGTGACTTCCGCGGGCTGAAGGAGCGGCTCAACTACATCGCCGGGCTCGGCGTGACCTGCGTCTGGCTGCTGCCCTTCTATCCCTCGCCCGGGCGCGACAACGGTTACGACGTCAAGGACTACTACTCCGTTGATCCGCCGCTCGGGACCCTGGGCGACTTCGTCGAGTTCACCAACCTCGCTCGCGAGCGAGGGCTGCGCGTGATCGTCGACCTTGTCGCCAACCACACCGCCCGGGAGCACCCCTGGTTCCAGGCCGCCCGCGAGAACCCCGACTCGCCCTACCGCGACTACTACGTCTGGTCGAAAACGAAGCCGGAGGACGCCGCCGAGGGCGTCGTCTTCCCCGGAGTGCAGGAGTCGATCTGGAGCTACGACCGGAAGGCCGGCGAGTACTACCTCCACCGCTTCTATCACCACCAGCCTGATCTGAACATCACCAATCCCGGCCTGCGCGAGGAGATCGAACGGATCATGGGCTTCTGGCTGGCGCTCGGCGTCTCGGGCTTCCGGCTCGATGCGGCGCCGTTCGTCTTCGAGACGAAGGGCGTCGACACGTCCCACGTCCGCGACCCGCTCGAGTTCCTGACTGACTTCCGCAACTTCCTGTCGTGGCGGCAGGGCGACGCCATCCTGCTGGCCGAGGCGAACGTGCCACCGCAGGAGATCAACGACTACTTCGCCAGCGAGAGGCTCCAGCTCGCCTTCAACTTCGTCCTCAACCAGCACATCTTCCTGGCCCTTGCCCGCCAGGATTCGGCGCCGCTGATCGAGGGCGTGCTGACGCCGCCACCCCTTTCCGAAGCAGCCCAGTGGGCGACGTTCCTGCGCAATCATGACGAGCTCGACCTGGGCCGGCTGAGCGAGTCGCAGCGGGCGGACACCTTCGCGGCGTTCGCGCCGAAGGAAACCATGCAGCTGTACGGCCGCGGCATCCGCCGGCGGCTGGCGCCGATGCTCGGCGGCGACATCCGGCGCATCAAGATGGCCTACAGCCTGATGCTGTCGCTGCCCGGCACGCCGGTCATCAACTACGGCGAGGAGATCGGCATGGGCGACGACCTCTCGCTCGACGAGCGCAACAGCGTGCGCACGCCGATGCAGTGGTCGCCTGAGCACAATGCCGGCTTCTCAGATGCCGATCCGTCGGAGCTGATCAGTCCTGTCGTGACCAGGGGCGAATTCGACTACCGGCGCGTCAACGTCGAGACCCAGCGCAAGGAGCCCGACTCGCTGCTCAACTGGATCGAGCGAGCGATCCGCACACGCAAGGAGAATCCGGAGTTCGGCTGGGGCGACGTGGACATCGTCGAGACCGGCGATTCGGCCGTCTTCGGCCACCGCTGCCAGTGGCAGGACGGAACGATCATTGCCGTTCACAACCTTGCCGACCGCCCCGTCAAGGTCGGGCTGGCCGTGTCCGACTATCCCGGCAAGCGCCTGATCGACCTCATCGACCACACGCAACGCGAGCCGGTCCAAGAGCAGCGCCACGAGCTGGAGCTGGAGCCCTACGGCTTCCACTGGTTCCGCGTCGCATAGCCCGATGGCGTCACTCGCCCGGCCGCGGCGTGCTGCTACACTGCGCCGAACCTGATGCAGACTGCATCAAATTTATGCAAGGAGCGCTCGTGACCGACGTCGCCGACCGGCCCGCCCGGCCGCGGGCCGTGCCCGACATCCAGACGCCGCTGCCCGGCCCACGCACGCGCGAGCACGTTGCCTTCGACCGTCGCTATACCTCGCCAAGCCTGCCGCGGGCGTATCCGCTGGCCCCTGTGCGCGGCGACGGCGCGATCGTCGAGGATCTCGACGGCAACCTCTTCCTCGACTTCACCGCCGGCATCGCCGTCTCGGCGACGGGCTACAATCATCCCCGCGTGACGGCCGCCATCGAGCGCCAGGCGCGCGAGCTGCTCCACTTCTCGGCCTCCGACTTCTACCTGCCGGCCTACGCCGAGCTGGCAGCCGAGCTCGACCGTATCGCGCCGATCCACGGCGCGACGCGGGCGTTCCTGACCAACTCCGGCACGGAGGCGGTCGAGGCGGCGATCAAGCTGGCCCGCTTCGCCACCCGCCGCCAGTACCTCGTCGCCTTCCTCGGCGCCTTCCACGGCCGCAGCTACGGCTCGCTGTCGCTGACCGCCTCGAAGTCGCGCTACCACGCCGGCTTCGGGCCGCTGCTGCCGGGCGTCTACCACGTGGCCTTCGGCAGCGCTGGCCTCGACGAGCTGAAGAGCCGCGTCTTCAAGCGGCTCGCCCCGGCCGACGAGGTAGCCGCGATCTTCGTCGAGCCGATCCAGGGCGAGGGCGGCTATCTGGTCCCCGACGACGACTTCCTGCCCCGCCTGCGCGAGATCTGTGACCGCCACGGCATCCTCCTGGTCGCCGACGAGGTCCAGTCGGGCGCCGGCCGCACCGGCCGGATGTGGGCGATCGAACACTGGGGCGTACAGCCCGACGTGCTGCTGGTGGCCAAGGGCATCGCCTCGGGGCTGCCGCTGGGGGCGGTCGTCGCGCGCTCCGAGCTGATGCGCTGGCAGGCCGGTCACCATGGCTCGACCTTCGGCGGCAACCCCGTCAGCATCTGTGCCGCCCTCGAGACGATCCGGCTGCTCGAGGACGGGCTGATCGACAACGCCAGGCTGCGCGGCGAGCAGGCCATCAGCGGTCTGCGCCGGGCGCTGGCCGGTCATGACGGGCTGGTTCGCGAGGTCCGCGGCAAGGGGCTCATGATCGGCATCCAGTTCGACTCGGGCGAGACCGCCGAGGCCGTCCAGTGGCGCGCCTTCAAGCGCGGCCTGCTCGTGCTCGAGGCGGGCGAGGACGTGGTTCGCCTGTCGCCCCCGCTCATCGTCACCGAGGACGAGGTCGACACCGCAGTCCAGCTGCTGAGCGAGGCCGTCGCCGACGTGGCGCGCGACCGCGACGCCGTTCTCCGCGAGGCGCGCGCGTGGGACGCCGTCGACGACATCCACGTCGGTGGCTGACCGAAAACTCCCGGCCGGAGGCGGGTGCGCATAATCGGGGCATGACCTCCAAGCTGGCCACGATGCGCGACGCCGTGGCCGAGCTCGTGCGCGACGGCGACACCGTCGCGATCGAGGGCTTCACCCACCTCATCTGCTTCGCCGCCGGCCACGAGATCATCCGCCAGGGCAGGCGCGACCTGACGCTCGCTCGCCTGACGCCCGACCTCGTGTACGACCAGATGATCGGAGCGGCAGCGGCGCGCAAGCTGATCTTCTCGTGGCTGGGCAACCCGGGCGTGGGTAGCCTGCACGCCGTCCGTCGGTGGACGGAGGGCGCGAAGCCGCGGCTCGAGCTGGAGGAGTACAGCCACTTCGGGATGGTCGGCCGCTACACCGCCGGCGCGATGAACCTGCCCTTCTTCCCGCTGCGCTCGTACTTCGAGTCCGACCTGCCGCGCGCCAACCCGCTCATCCGGCCGGTCCCCTCCCCCTACGGCGAGGACACCGTCTACGCGGTGCCGCCGCTGCGCCCCGACGTCTCGATCGTCCATGCCCAGCGCGCCGACGCCGAGGGCAACACGCAGGTGTGGGGCCTGCTCGGCTGCCAGAAGGAGGCCGCCTTCGCCGCCGAGCGCGTGATCATCGTCGCCGAGGAGGTCGTCGACGAGTCGGTCATCCGCGCCGATCCGAACCGGACGATCATCCCCGGCCTGATCGTCGACGCCGTCGTTCACGAGCCTTTCGGCGCCCATCCGTCGTACGCGCAGGGCTACTACGACCGCGACAACGCCTTCTACCTCGAGTGGGACGCGATCAGCCGCGACGAGGAGGCGCTGCAGGCCTGGCTGAAGGAGTGGGTCCACGGCGTCTCCGGCCGTGCCGAGTACGTCGCCAAGCTCGGCCGCGAGCGGGCCGAGTCGCTCCGGCCGGGTCGGGCGCCGTCGGGCTCGGTCGACTACGGGGAGTACCGGTGAGCGCGGGCGCAAATGGCTTCTCCGCCTCCGAGATGATGATCGTCGCCGCCGCCCGCGAGCTGGCCGGCCAGCGCGTCTGCTTCGTCGGCGTTGGCCTGCCCAACATCGCGGTCAACCTGGCCAAGCGCACCGTCGCGCCGGACCTGGAGCTGGTCTACGAGGCCGGCGTCTTCGGGGCGCGGCCGGCGCGGCTGCCGCTGTCGATCGGCGACCCGACGATCGTCACCGGCGCGACGGCGGTGACCAGCATGCTCGAGCTGTTCGGCTACTACCTGCAGGGCGGTTTGATCGACGTCGGCTTCCTGGGCGCGGCCCAGATCGACCGCTTCGGCAACATCAACACGACCGTCATCGGCGACTACGGCACGCCCCGGACGCGGCTGCCCGGCTCGGGCGGCGCGTGCGAGATCGCGCTCAACGCCCGGCAGGTTTTCGTGATCATGCGCCAGAGCTCGCGCTCGTTCGTCGAGCGACTCGACTTCCGCACCTCGCCCGGCGAGCGCGTGGCGGTGGTCGTCACCGATCTGGGCATCTACCACCCCGACGGCGAGCGACAGCTGCGGCTGGACGCCGTCCATCCGGGCGTGGCACTGGAGCAGGTGCGCGGCGCGATGGGCTGGCAGCCGCGCGTCGCCGAGCAGCTCATCGAGACGGCACCGCCGAGCGACGAGGAGCTGCGGCTGATCCGCGAGGAGCTCGATCCGGCGGGCGTCTACACCAAGTAGCCGGCTCAGCGGCGGCGGGCGCTGAGCAGCAGCAGGACGCCGACGGCGATGATCAGGACGGGCCACAGCGCGCCGAGCTCCGGGATGCCGATCAACCGGCCCGACGCCTGGGCGAAGCCGATCAATCCGAAGATGCCGGCGCCCCACAGCGGCCACGTCGAGCGTCGCTGCGTGGCGTAGCCGATGAGCCAGACGACGAGGAAGCCCGCCGCCAGGCTCAACGCGGCCAGCCCGGGCACGGCCGTGCCGGGCGCCAGGATCAGCCCGAGGTCCTCGATCAGCAGCGCAAGCGCGAGCGCGACGAGCAGCACGCCGGGCACCATCGACGGCCGCGATCCGCCAACTACCCAGGCGGCCAGGAAGGCACCGCCGATGGCGGCCAGGACGACCGTGGTCGGACGCACGCCGGGCACGAAGTACTGCACCAGCAGGCCGACGCCGATTAGCACGAGCAGCACGCCGAGCCATGGAAAGCCACGCTCGCGGCTGGCCCACTTCCAGGCCATCCACTCGGGCTCCTCGCGGCGCTCCTCGTAGTGGCGTGCCCGGAACTGCTGGTCGGTCGTGTGCCGCGGTGGCACGTTGACGTCGTCAGGAGTGACGTTGCGCGGCTCGCTCATGCGCTCAGCGTATCTCAGTCATCGGCCGACCTCGACAGGTCGGCCGCGACCACGAATGCGCGGTAGAGGGTCACCGCATCGGCGGCCTCGTAGCGCGCGCCGCGGTCGCCGTCTCGTTCGAAGCCGGGGATCATCGCCACGAAGTCGGCCTGGCCGGGGCTCTGGAACTCGATCCGCAGGCCAATCGGCGGCTCCAGCGTGAGCGGCTGCAGGCCGCCACCGGGTGCGGCCCGCTCGACGGCGCGGCCTGCACCTTCCCGGATCAGGTCGCGGGCAACCGACGGGTGGAGCGAGTCGGCCGCGCGCAGGCTCACGCCGCGCTTAACGACGATTCTCTCGGCCCACGGGAACCAGTCCGCCAGCTCGTCGGCCAGCGCATCGTCGCCGCTGATCATGCCGACGGGCACGCCGAGGGCGCCCAGATAGAGGCCGTTGATCGCCGCCTCGCTTGCCGGTCGGCCGCCGACCTCGGCCAGCGTGATCCGGCCGGTGTAGGTATGGGCCAAGGTCCCCCGCGGATGGCCGGCACGGGCGTGATAGCCAACGAACAGGGCGACGTCGAAGCGGCCCTCGCGTGCCGCCTCGGCCATGCTCCACGGCTTGTTGCCCTGGACGAGTCTCGCGCGCGGATCCAGCCTCTCGGGCGGCAGGTTGTACATGCCGCCGTGGCTGTCGTTGACCGTCACGTCGGTCGCCCCACCGGCGCAGGCGCCCTCGATGGCCGCGTTCGCCTCGCCGACCATCAGATTGACCGCGGCGGCGTAACCCGAGTCGTCGCGCCTCGTCGGGTTGACGTGACTGACTCCGGCGACGCCCTCCATGTCGACCGAGATGTAGACCCTCACTCCTCACCTCCCGGCTGATCGAGACCTCCGGGCTGATCGAGCAGCCGGCGCACGCGCCGGTGCCCGACGGCGTAATGGACGGCGACAAGCGCGGCGAACGCGACCGCGGCCAGCGGCTGGCCGGCAGCGTACAGCAGCACGGCGGCGGCGCCGAAGAAGGCGGCCTCGAGCGCGAGGCGAACGACACCTCGGATCGCCACCGGCGCGGGGCCAGGGTCATTGGGCACGCGGAAGATGCCCCACAGCAGTGCCGCAATGAGCGGAGCACCGATACCCGCGACGGGCGCAAGGAACCCGTCGAACGAGGTCCAGCCCCAGTACGCCAGCGCCACCAGGCCGCCTATCTCGAGCAGGAAACGCAGGACCTCGTTCGGGCCGATGTCGGCGGCTGCGCGCCGCCCGCCCTGCTTAGTCACTTGCGCCTTCGTTCGAGCTGGGCGGACCTTCGCGTGCCGGCGCACCGATCCACACCGAGCCGTCGGCGTAATGCTCGGCCTTCCAGATCGGCGCGCGCGCTTTCAGCTCCTCGATGGCGTAGCGGCAGGCATCGAAGGCCGCTCCCCGGTGGGGCGCGGCGGCCGCGATGACGACGCTCGGCTCGCCGACGGCGACGCGCCCGACACGATGGACGATGGCCAGCCGGCGCACGCCGAAGCGCTGCTCGATCTCGGCGGCAACGTGGCCCAGCGTCTCGAGCGCCATCTCCTCGAAAGCCTCGTAGTCGAGCCCGGTGACCGGTTTGCCGGCGTGGCGCGCCGCCTCGTCCTCCTGACCGGGCGCCGGCGTCCCCGGTGTCTCGCGTGTCTGGCCGACGAAGATGACCAGTGCGCCGTCCACTGCGGTCGGGACCGTCTGGCGCAGCGTCGCCAGCAGCTCGTCCTCGATGCGCTCTGGCGCGATTGCGAGCTGGCGGTAGCGGTCCGGTTCATCGCGCGGCGCGCCGCCGGCGACGGGCGGGATGATCGCCAGTTGGTCTCCGTCGGCCAGCCGTTCGTCGGGCGACGCGTAGGCGCCGTTGCGCGCGAAGCGCACGGACTGGCGCGCCTGCGCGAAGTCGGGCTGCAGCCTGACCAGCGCCCGCCAGGCATCCTCGATCGAAGAATCGGCCGGCAGTTCGACCTCGCGCTGTCGCCAGCCCGCCTGCTGGCGGAGCATGGCGAAGAGCCTGACCGTCACGCGCATCGTTGCCTGTCTCACACTAGCAACCCGCTCGAAACGTACAGCGCGGCGGCGCCGATCGTGCCGGCTAGGATTGCCGCGAGGCCGATGTAGAGAAGTCCGGTCGCCGACTCCATCGAGCCCGTCATCGCCGTTCGCATCGACATCCAGGCGAGCACCAGCGCGAACGCGATGCTGACCACGAAGCGCAGCCCGACGAGGAAGACGGCGCCGCCGGTGAAGGCGTCGAACGGGCCCTGGCCGGGGCCGCCGCCGAGGGTCGTCCAGGCGATGAAGAGCAGCGCCTGCAGCCCGACGACGAGCGCCAGCAGCCGCGTCAGCAGCACCAGCGGCCGCTCTGACAGGCGCGGCGTGACGAGATACCAGTGGGCGAGGACGAGGGCTGCCAGCGCGCCACCGGCCGATGCCGACAGGACCGTCAGCTGGACCAGCAGCGGCACGCTGTCGGCGAGCGACGGAGCCCAGCCCAGGGCAGCCGCGACCAGCGCCAGCAGGACGAGCAGCGGCGCCCCGGCGGCAAGCAGCGGCGCCGGCCGATCGCGACGCACTGCGACCGCGTACGCGAGCGCGAGCAGGGCGAAGCCGGCGAGGCCGATGCGGCGGGCCAGCTCGAGTTCGCCTGGTGCGGCGACGATGACGAGCCGGACCGGTTCGGGCAGGCCGAAGTCGGAGGCGAGGGCGAGCAGCGCGACGAGGGCGGCGGCGAAGCACGTGAAGGCGCTGAAGCCGCGCGTCGCGCCGGTCGTCTCGCGGGCCAGCGCGGCGAAGGCGAAGCTGCCGCCGGCCAAAGCCACGAGCAGGATCCAGTTGACGTACGGCAACGCCTCGGCGATCGACGTGGGCGGCATCGCGTCAGTCCCGATCGAGCAGTTCGAGGACCGGCGCGAGCGCCTCGATCGAGCCGACCGTGATGGGGTCGACGACCAGCTGGACATGGGCGACGCCGGCGGCAGCGAACGCGCGCAGGCTGCCGGCCAGCTCGTCGGGCGTGCCGCGCAGCGGCGGTACGCCGGCCTGATCGGCGTACAGCGTCGGGCGGCCGACTGCACCTTCGAGCTCGACCATCACGGCAACCGTCCGCTCGAGGCTGAGAGGGTCACGGCCGACCTCGCGACACGCTTCGTCGACGCGCTCGAGCAACGCCCGCAGTTGCACGAGGTCGTTGCCGAAGTCGGCGCACCAGGCGTTCCACGACCGCACGTAGGGCAGCGTGATGCGCAGCATGCGCGGGCCGGTAGAGCCGATCATCAGCGACGGCCCACCCGGACGCGGCCCGCGCGGCAGCAGGTGGCAGTCGCGCGCCTGGTGGTAGCGCCCGTCGAAGTCGACGTAGCCGTGGGCAAGCAGCGAGCGGATGATCGTGAAGGCCTCCTCGAAGCGATCGACGCGGTGGTCGAAGGGGAATCCGAAGGCGCGGTACTCGGTCTCGTTCCAGCCGGCGCCGAGGCCCAGGACGAGCCGGCCGCCGCTGATCTCGTCCACCGTCGCGGCCTTCTTGGCCAGCATTGCGGGGCTGTGAAAGCCGCTTGCGGCAACGAGCGGCCCGAGCTCGACGCGCGACGTGACGGCCGCGACGGCGGCGAGCGTCGACCACATTTCCCACGGCCCGCGTCGATGGCCGTCGGGATAGACGTACAGCAGGTGGTCTCCGAGCCACACCGAATCGAAGCCCACCTCCTCGGCCCGCTGGGCCATCAGGCGCAGCTCGGGCCAGGCCACGACGCGCTCGACCTCGGGCAACTGGATTCCGACTTTGAGGGCCCGACTCACGGCCCAAGCCTAGCGCCCGCCACGAGCGTACGATCAGGACAACGAGTGGACGCCAGCAAAGGAGACAACGGCCACGGACACGCCCCATACGCGCTACGCCAAGAGCGGCGAGGTCAATATCGCCTACCAGGTGGTCGGCGACGGCGGCCTCGACCTCGTCTACGTGCCGGGCTGGATCTCGAACGTCGAGCGGACCTGGGACGAGCCTCACTACGCCCGCTTCCTCCAGCGGCTGGCCTCCTTCTCGCGGTTGATCCTGTTCGACAAGCGCGGCACCGGCCTGTCCGACCGCGTCGGCGAGCACGAGCTCCCCACGCTCGAGGAGCGCATGGACGACGTGCGGGCGGTGATGGACGCGGCCGGCTCCGAGCGTGCAGCACTGTTCGGCGTGTCTGAGGGCGGCCCGATGTGCGCGCTATTCGCCGCCACGCACCCCGATCGGACGGGGGCGCTGGTCATCTACGGGTCCTACGCGCGACGGGCGGCGAGCGAAGACTACCCGTGGGGCCGCAGTGAAGCGCAGCAGGCCGCGTTCATGCGCGAGATAACCGAGGCGTGGGGCGGGCCGGTCGCGCTGAGGGAGCGGGCGCCGAGCATGATGTCGGACCAGCGTTTCGTCGACTGGTGGTCGGCCTACCTGCGCCAGAGCGCCAGCCCGAGCGCGGTGCGCGCGCTCACCGCCATGAACTACGAGGTCGACGTTCGTGACGTGCTGCCCAGCATCCATGTTCCGACGCTCGTCATCCATCGCCTCGGCGATCGCGTGATGAAGGCCGACGAGGCGCGCTACGTCGCTGACCGCGTGCCACACAGCCGCCTCGTGCTGCTGCCCGGCGACGACCACCTGCCGTGGGTCGGCGACCAGGACGCCATCCTCGACGAGATCGAGGAATTCCTGACCGGCGTCCGCCGCGGCCCCGAGCCCGACCGCGTGCTGGCGACGGTCCTCTTCGTGGACCTCGTCCGCTCGACGGAGCGCGCCGCCGAGCTCGGCGATCGCCGCTGGGGCGGCGTACTGGCCCAGTTCAAGGCGATCGTCAGCGACGAGCTGGCGCGCTTCCGCGGCCGCCTGATCGAAACCACCGGCGACGGCTTCCTGGCCACCTTCGACGGCCCGGCCCGCGCCATCCGCTGCGCGCGCGCCGTCCTCGACGGAGTGCACGCCCTGGAAATGCAGGCACGGGCCGGGCTGCACACCGGCGAGATCGAGCTGGTCGCCGAGGACATCCAGGGCATCGCCGTCCACCTCGCGGCGCGCGTCATGAGCAGCGCCGGCCCCGACGAAATCCTGGTCTCGCGGACCGTGCGCGACCTGGTCGCCGGATCCGGTCTCGAGTTCGCCGACCGCGGCAGCCACGAGCTGAAGGGCGTGCCCGGCACCTGGCAGCTGTACGCCGCGGCCGCGGCGCCAGCCTAGAGAGGCGCACCGCTACATCGAGCCGGCCAGCGCGCCGAGCTGCTCGGTCAGGCGCAGGTTCTCGCGGTAGTCGATGGGCACGTCGATGAGCGCCGGGCCGTCGACCTCGAGCGCGCGCATAAGGGTTGGATACAGATCGGCCGACGAGTCGGCACGGAAGCCGGCGATGCCGAAGCTCTGCGCATAGGCGACCAGGTCGGGGTTGCCGAACTTGACGGCAAAGGGTCGGCCGAACTCGTTGCGCTGCTTCCAGTCGATCAGCCCATAGCCGTCGTCGCGCCAGACCACGACGACAATTTTCGTCCCGATGCGCACCGCCGTCTCGAGCTCCTGGCTGTTCATCAGGAACGCGCCGTCGCCGGCGAGCGCCACCACCCGCCGCTCGGGATAGACGAGCTTGGCCGCGATCGCGCCGGGCAGGCTGATGCCCATCGCCGCGAAGCCGTTGCTGATGATGACGGTGTTGGGCTCGTACGCCTGGAAGAGGCGCGCCGTCCAGACCTTGTGCGCGCCGACGTCGCTGATCACGATGTCCTCCGGCGCCAGCGCCCGGCGCAGGTCGTGGATCGCCTTCTGCGGCTTGATCGGCCAGCCGTCGTCGTCAGCGTTGGTTCGCAGCTCGTCGAGCAGCCGCTCGCGCAACTCGAGGTGGGCGTGCAAGCCTGCGTCGGCGCGAGACCCGACCGCCTCGAGCAGCCGCTCGAGGCTGCCATCGATGTCGCCGACCAGCTCGACCAGCGGCTGGTAGCTGGTGTCGACCTCGGCCGGCTGGGTGTCGATCGACAGGATGCGCTTGGTGCAGTCGGCGTTCCAGCGCGACGGCGCGTACTCGACCGGGTCGTAACCGACGCTGATCACGAGATCGGCCTGGTCGAAGCCGGCCAGCACATGGTCGCGTGCCTGCAGCCCGACGGCCATCAGCGACAGGTGCTCGCGGTCGTCGATCGCGCCCTTGCCCATGAACGTCGCCGCGACCGGGATGTGCAGCCTCTCGGCGAAGGCGCGCAGCGAGTGCGACGCGCGCCGGCGCAGGACGCCGTTACCGGCCAGGATGAGCGGCCGCGACGCATCCTCGACCAGCCGGGCGGCGGCGTCGATCGCCTCCTGTGTCGGCTCCGGGAAGAACGTCGGGCGCGGCTCAAGCGGCTGCGTCCGATCACCCGACTCGGGCGGCATCTGGGCACGGTTCTCGGGGATCTCGATGTGCGTCGGCCCGGGCTTCTCGAGCTGCGCCACGCGAAAGGCCTTGCGTACCATCTCGGGGATGGCGTCGATACGCTCGACGCGGCCGTTCCACTTCGTCACCGGCTGGAACATGCGCACGATGTCGACGTACTGGTGGGCCTCCTTGTGCAGCTTGTCCGAGCCAACCTGCCCGGTGATGGCGACCATTGGCGCACGGTCGAGGAAGGCGTCGGCGATGCCCGTCACAAGGTTCGTGGCGCCCGGCCCGAGCGTGCCCATCGCCACCGCGCAGCGCCCGGTCAGCCGGCCGTAGACGTCGGCCATGAAGGCGGCACCCTGCTCATGGCGCGTCGTGATGTGGCGCACCTTCTCCGTGCGAGCGAGCGCGTCGAGGATGTCCATCGTCTCCTCGCCGGGCACCGAGAAGACGTACTCGCAGCCCTCCGCCTCGAGGCACGCCACGAGCAGGTCGGCAGCCGTGCGGGTTCGACGCTCCTGTGTCGTCATGGCCGCCAAGTCTAGACCGCGCGATCGCGCAGGCTACGATTTGCGAGCCCGCTCCGCCGGCCGCTAGACCGCAACCCGAGGTCCCATGCCCGAAACGAGCCTGCTGGTCAACCTCGCGCTGGCGCTCATCGCCGCCGCCATCGGCGGCGCCGTGGCGGTGCGCCTGGGGCAGTCGGCGATCCTCGGCTACATCCTCGTCGGCGTCCTGATCGGGCCCTACACGCCGGGTCCCGTGGGCGAGGCCGGGACGGTCGCCGAGCTGGCCGACATCGGGGTCATCTTCCTGCTCTTCGCCATCGGGCTGCAGCTGTCGCTGCGCGACCTGCTGCGCGTCGGCCGGGTGGCCATTGTCGGCGGCTCAGTTCAGGTCCTCGTGCTCATCGCGATCGGGTACGCGGTAGGCGTCGGCCTAGGCTTCGGCCAGCTCGAGTCGCTATTCCTGGGCGCCGTCGTCTCGAACTCGTCGAGCACGGTCCTGGCCAAGGTGCTGGGCGACCGCGGCCAGGACGACACCGAGCACAGCCGCGTCTCGTTCGCGTGGTCTTCTGTGCAGGATCTGTCGACGATCGTCCTCGTCGTCGTCCTGAGCGCGCTGGCGGCCGGCGGCGAGATGGGCACCGACCTGCTCGTCGCCACGGGCCGCGCACTGATCTTCCTTGCCATCGTCCTGCCGGTAGGCCTGAAGCTGCTGCCGTGGTTCTTCGAGCACGTCGCGCTGCTGCGCAGCCGGGAGGTGTTCGTGCTGAGCGTCGTGGCGGTGGCGCTCGGCACGGCGTGGGTGGCCGAGCTGTTCGGGCTGTCGCTCGCGCTGGGCGCCTTCGTCGCCGGCATCCTCGTCGGCGAGTCGGACGTCAGCTATCAGGCGCTGGGTGAGCTGGCGCCCATGCGCGACGTGTTCGCGGGGCTCTTCTTCGTGTCGGTGGGCATGCTCGTCGATCCCGAGTTCGTCGTCGCTGCCCTGCCGCTCGTACTTGTCGGCCTCGTCCTGATCGTGCCGGTCAAGGGCCTCGTCAGCGGCATCATCGCCGCCGCCTTCCGCCTGCCGATGCGCACTTCGCTTCTTGTCGGCGTCGGCCTCGCGCAGTCGGCCGAGTTCTCGTTCCTGCTGGCCCGGCTGGGAGTCGACCTCGGCGTGGTCGGACCGCAGATGTTCGGCCTGCTGATGTCGGCGGCCGCCGCCAGCATCGTGATGGCGCCGTGGCTGCACCAGGCTGCGCCGGCGGCACTGCGCGCCGTCGAGGCGCGGACGGCCGGAGCGCGGCCCGATACGGCGCCGGCGCCGGCCGAGCGGCTCCAGCGCGGGCGCTACGTCATCATCTGCGGCTTCGGCCGCATCGGCCGCGTCATCGGCGCGGCGCTCGAGGGCCGCGGCTTCCCGTACGTGGCCGTCGAGCAGGACCCGCGCGTGGCGCGGGCGCTGCGCCAGCGCGGCATCGTCGTCGTCCAGGGCACGGCTGAGAACCCGCGCATCCTCGAGCGCGCCGGCCTCGCCCATGCACAGGTGCTCGTTGCGACGCTGCCCGATTCGCTGGCGCTGCGGCAGGTCATCGACCACGCCCGGCGGATCAACCCGCGCGTGCCCATCGTCGCCCGCGCCAGGACGGCCGCCGACCGCGAGTTCTTCCGCGAGCGCGGCGTGCAGGAGATAGTCAGCGCCGAACTCGAGGCGGCGCTCGAGATGGCCCGCTTCACGCTCGCCCGGCTGGGCGTCAGCGCGGCCGAGACGGGCGCCATCGTGCAGGGCCTGCGGCGCAGATCGACGGGCGGTTAGCGGGCCGGCAGACCTACTCGCCGGGGCGTGGCGCG
>CAYRMQ010000013.1:0-42627 GCA_964425305.1 uncultured Anaerolineaceae bacterium
CTGACGCTAACCAGCCGGCTCGCGTCGGGGCTCAGGGCGATCCCCCAGCAGGCAGCCCTGTGCCCCTCGAAGCGG
This sequence comes from uncultured Anaerolineaceae bacterium, assembly GCA_964425305.1. Classification (GTDB taxonomy): domain Bacteria; phylum Chloroflexota; class Limnocylindria; order Limnocylindrales; family CSP1-4; genus JALYGJ01. The sequence goes on from CAYRMQ010000013.1 coordinate 76, forward strand.
CGCACCAGCTCGCCCGTGGCGGTTTCCCAGACGGCGGCAGTGGTGTCGAAGCTGGCCGTCGCGACGAGCGTGCCGTCGGCGCTGAAGCGGACCGCGACAACCGGTCCCTCATGGCCGACGAACTCGCGCACCAGCTCGCCGCTCGCCGCGTCCCACAGCCGGACACCGCCGTCGGTGCTGCCCGTCAGGATGAGATCCTGTGCCGGGTGGTACGCAACCGCGCCGATACCGCCAAAGGCGGTGTCGATGGTCAGCGACTCGCGGCTGCCCTGCGGCCGGATGTCCCACACGAGCTCGCCAGCGGCACCACCGGCCAGCAGGGCCGTGCCGTCCTCGTTGAAGGTTACGTAGTCGACCGATGATCCCAGGCCGGGCAGAGTCAGCACCAGCTGCCCGGTCTCGACCTCCCACAATCGGGCCTGTCCGTCATGCGCGCCGGTTGCCGCCAGCTTGCCATCGGCACTGAACGCGACAGCGTTGACGAAGCCATCGTGACCATCCAGATCGAACAGGCGGACGCCGGCTACCGCGTCCCACAGGCTGGCCGTGTCCTGTCCCGTCGCGAGCAGGAGCCCGTCGTCGGGGCTGTACGTGATGCTGCGCCCGTCGCGCTCGATGAGCAGTATCCGCTCGCCGCTGGGCACGGCAACGACGAGGCTGTGCGTATTGGCGGCTACGGCAAGCGCTGCGCTGTCGCTGCGCCAGGAGAGCGCGATGCCCCAACCCTCCGTCATCGGGATCGACGCAAGCTCGTTGCCTGTCGCGACCTGCCAGATGCGAGCCGCACCATCGACGGTCATTGCGGCAAGCATCGAGCTGTCCGGACTGAAGGCCATCGAATCCAGGTAGCCATCCTCACCGGGCAGGCGCACAGGCTCGCTGGTGCCCATGAGGTCCCAGACGGTCGGCGGGCCGCGGACGTCGCCCGTCGCCAGGTATCGGCCGTCGGGCGAGAAGGCGAGCTTGTTGAGGCGCTCGATCGGCAGCCGCGCGATCTGCCTGCCCGTCGCGTCGTCGGCGAGGGTGATCGCGTCGCCATCGGCCGATGCCCGAAAGCGGCCTACGGGCGTGATGAGAACGGCGGCCGTGCCCGAGGCACGCTCGTACGGGCGAGCCGACACCGGGCTCAGTACGAGCGTGTCCTGCGCTGGCCGACGCTCGATGACGCGCGCGGCCAGTACGGCGCCATGGAGCGCCTCTTCCGCCTCACGCAGGACGACCCCGTCCGGCGAGCGAGTCACCTCGACGGCTTCCAGCGCGAGGTGGATCGAAAGGTCGGGGTCGACGCTGAGGTTGGCGCCCGAGGCGGCCGCCAACTCGCGGGCAGTGGCAAAGCGCACGTGCTGTTCCGCGCGTGCCTGCTCGGCTTCCGCAATAAGGCGCTGCTCCTCGGCTCTCGCTCGCTCCGTTTCGGCGGCAGCCCGCTCCGTCTCGGCGGCGACACGTTGGGCCTGCGCCTGGCTCTCCTGGTCGAAGGCGAAGACGGCCAGCCCGCCGGCGACAAGGGCGCCGCTGGCGAGGACGGCGGCAAGCGCGCGCAGCCGTGTCAGCGAACGTCGCTCCAGCTCCCGCTCGCGTGCCTGGCGCACCGCCTCGGCAGCTTCGAGGGTGTCACGCTCGGCCCGGCTGGCCGCCAGCAGTTGGCGCTCGGCGTCGCTCAGCGCCAGGCTCGTTTCGGCGGCCCAGGCCTCGGCCTGGGCGAGCCGGGCGCCGTGCAGCAGGAAACTCGCGTCGCGCTCGGCGGCGAGCCAGTCGTTTGCCGCGGCGGCCAGCGCGCGCTGTTGGCGCAGATCTTCGCGTGCGGCGTCGATCCATGCTCGTAGACGCGGCCACTCGCGCAGCAGCGCTTCATGGGCGACCTCGACCGTCGGTTCGCGTGTCTGTGGATCGCGATCGAATGACAGCAGCCGGTGGCTGCCGTAGGCGCTGAGAACGCTGTCGACGGCGTCCCTGTCCAGGCCGAGCGCCTCGAGCTCGGAGCGCGGGACTCGCCGGCGGGTCTCGTCCGCGCCCTCGCCCAGCGTGACCAGGCGCAGGAAGATCTGCCGCGCCGCGTCCGGCCCCGCTGCGGCGAGAGCCCCATAAAGCTGATCGGCTCGACGAGCGATGGCACCGCTGATGCCTCCGATCGCCCGGTAGTCGCCGAGCGTCAGGCCCGTTCCAGCACGCTGCGCGTAGATCTCGGTCAGCGCGTACTGGAGCAGCGGCAAGGCTGCCGGCTGGTCGGCCACGTCGGCCACCATCCGCGCGACAAGCGCAGCCTCGACCGTCACGCCGCGTCGGGCGGCCGGCGCGGCGATGGCGCGCTGGATCTGCTCCGGCGAGAGCGGCACCACGACCGCCATTCGCGGCCGGAGCAGCGAGGCGAAGCGGTGGTGGACCAATGGCCGGTCGAGGAAGTCGGCGCGGAGCGTGATCACCGCCCGCAGCCGGCTGTCGCCGTCGGTAACCGCCTGCGCCAGCGCATCCAGGAACCGGCGCCGCGCGGCATCGTCGGTGGTCAGCGTGAAAAGTTCCTCGAACTGGTCGACGACGAGCAGCAGCTCCGCGCCTGGCGGCAGCGACTGTCGCGCAATACGCGCCAGCGCGCTCGGATCTCCCCTGATCAGCCGCGCCACACCGGCCGGCGGATCGGGCGCCACGCGCTCGAGCGCGTCGGACAGCTCGGCCAGCGGATCGCTGCCCGGATGCAGGTGGGCGATGAACCAGCGCTCCGCGCCAACAACCGCTCCTCGGCGGAGCGCCGGTAGGAGGCCGGCATGAACGAGCGATGACTTGCCGCTGCCACTGGCACCCACGACGGCCAGGAAGCGCCCGTCCAGGCCAGGCTGGCTGAGGCGCCCGATGAGCTCCTCGGTCAGCGATTCTCGACCGAAGAAGTCGGCAGCATCGGGCTCGCCAAACGCGCGCAGGCCCTTGTAGGGTGGTTCGGCCGCCAGCTCGGGAGGGACAACGGGAAGACCAGGCGCTGGCAGGGCTCGGCGCACGGCAGCAACAAGCTCGTCGACATCGGCATGTCGCTCGGTTGGCTCCTGCGCCATGGCGCGGGCGATGACCTCGTCGAGTTCGCGCGGGAGCTCTGGCCCAAGCAGGCTGGGCGGCACCGGGCGCTGCTTGTCGCGTGGGTGCTCGAATGGATGACGGCCAACGAGCATCTCGTACAGCACGACGCCGAGCGCGTATATGTCGGTGCGTGGCGTGACCGGTTCGCCGCGCACCTCTTCGGGGGACATGTAGCGCGTTGTCTCGTCAGCGGCTGCAGCCGGCGCCGTGGTGGTCGCCAGCTCTCGGGCGATGCCGAAGTCAGACAGGTACGCGTTGCCTTCCTCGTCGAGCAGGATGTTGGCCGGCTTGACGTCGCGATGGATGACGCCCACGCGATGGGCGGCGGCGAGGGCGCTTGCCACCTGCTCTGTTAGGCGAGCGGCGTGGTCGGTATCGAGCGGCCCGTCGGAAAGCAACCGTTTGAGGCTGCCGCCACGCAACCAGCGCATGACGAGGTACGCGCCGTCGGCGTCGCGCCAGTAGTCGTAGAGGGGCACGATGTAAGGGTGCTCGAGGCGCGCGACGAGCTGGGCCTCGGCCTCGAAGCGGCGGACGAAGTCGGGATGGTGGGCCAGGCGCGGCCGCACCGCTTTCAGCGCGACCTCGCGGCCGACGCCGGGCTGGATGGCACGGTGAACGACACCAAAGGCCCCCTCGCCGATCTGGTCGAGCAACAGGTAGCCGCGCAGCGGCAGACCGCGGACGGCGAGCGCGGGGTCGTGCCGGACGACCTGCTGGTGCAGCTGCTCCAGCTCGGCCGACGGGTCCACGCCGAGTTCTTCACGCAGGTGGCGACAGGCTTTGCCATACGCCGCCAGCGCGTCCGCCTGGCGGCCCGCCCGATAGAGGGCCGTCATCAGTTGGCCCCACAGCCGCTCGTGCAGCGGATTCTCGGCCAGCCAAGTCTGGACGTCGGCAATCACCTCGCGCTCGTTGCCGAGGGCCAGCTGAAGGCCGACGTGGTCCTCTATCGCAGCCAGCCGCAGCTGCTCGAGGGCGGCGATGCCGGCGCGCAGGAACGGCCCGGCCGGCACATCGCTCAGCGGCTCTCCACGCCAGGTCGCCAGCGCCTGGCGGAGCAGCACGCTCGCCTGCCGCGGGTCGGTGGCGACCATCCGCCGAGCATCGCGGACGAGCCGTTCGAAGCGAGATGCGTCGACCTCCTCCGCGTCGGCGCGCAGAACGTAGCCTGCCGGGCGCCCCTCGATGCGATCGCTGCCTATCAGCCGGCGCAGGCGTGAGATCGTCGCCTGCAGCGAGGCCATCACCGCATCAGGCGGCCCCTCGCCCCAGACCTCGTCGATCAACCGATCGATGGCCACGACGTGGCCGGCGTGCAGCACCAGCTGGGCCAGCACCGCTCGCTGTTTCGGCCCCCCGAGATCCAACGCGCGGTCCCCCTCGAAGACCTCCAGCGGACCGAGCACCCGGAAGTCCATTGCCGAACGGTAGTCCTCGCCGGCACCGGCGGGAAGCCCCGATTTTGTGCGCGGCCGGTGCGCGGAGGCACCGCTGCAAGCGCTCTGCAAGCGAGCCAGGCGATTGTCGGCCGCAGTCCGGCCTGGAGCCGGACTGCCGGACGCTCTCAGCGTCCGCCGAGATGCGACCGGAACCGCGGCCGGTGCATCTCAAGGGTAGACAGGCAGATCCAACAGAAGGAGATCAACGATGTTTCGGAGGCTCGTGACGGCCATGCTGCTCGCCTCCGTGGCCGCCCTACCGCTGGCCCAGGCGGCGCTCGCCGCCAGCCCGGCAATTCACCGGGACACACTGCTGTTCTCGCTCACGAACGTGCCCTGCAACGGTGTCACCTACGACATCAGCCTCGAGGGCCATGAGGTCGTCCAGGATTACGGCGACCTGGTCAGGATCCACACGCTCTTCGGCGGCAGGGTCGTGGCCAGCGACGGCACGACGCTGCGCGTCCGTCACTCATGGACCGAGACATGGGACTTCAACGCCATGACGCTCACGATCACCGGCATGCCGTTTGGAGCCTGGCTCGAGGGAAGCTCGATCCGGGTCCACGAGCGCGGCCGCCTGGTCATCGACCTGACCACCTTCGAGCCGATCTTCATGGCCGGCAAGTTCTCCGGTCCACCCGATCCGCACGGCTGGACCTGCCAGTTGATCGCCGCCGCCGGCTGATCTTCGTCGATTCCGCACTCCGCCGGCAGAGAGGGCCCCGTTCCGGACCTGGGCCCTCTCTCCGCCTGCTTGGCGACGCGCCAGCGCCCGAGTACCGTAAGGATCGAAGGAGGCCAGGATGACCGAGAACCATGACCCGGCTGATGCGATCGGGACGGTGACTCACTACTTCAGCCACCTGTCTGTCGCGGCGGTGACCCTCGACCAGCCACTCAAAGTTGGTGATCGCGTCCACATCCGCGGGCACACGACGGACCTCGTCCAGACGGTCGACTCGATGCAGGTCGACCACCAGGACATCCAGCAGGCGAGTCCCGGCGACGACCTGGCGATTAAGGTCGACGACCACGTCCGCGAGCACGACAAGATCTTCCGCGAGCCGACCTGAGCCGCCAGCGCCCAGCGAAGGCAGATCGAGCGGCTCGGCTCAGGGGCAGGGCGCCTCCGGGCCGGGCGGCACGGCCGGCTGTGACGCCGGTCGCCGCCGCAGCAGGCCGGGCAGCGGCGTCGAGATCGACGGCGCGAAGGCGCCCAGATAGACGCCGAGCATGATCAGCGCGCCGCCCAGGATGAGCCCGATCGTGATCGGCTCGCCCAGCAGCAGCGCGCCGCCGACGACGGCCGGCAGCGGCATCAGCAGCAGACTGTAGCTCGTCGCCGACGCCGTCCAACGTTCGATCACGAACAGGAAGGCCATGAACAGGGCGACCGAGCCGACGAGGACGAGATAGGCCAGGGCGCCGACCGTCTCGATCTGCGTGGGGATGACCACCGGTTCGCCGGCGATGATGGCCAGTGCCAGCAGCGGCAGTGCTCCGAAGCCCATCGCGATGGCGTTGTTGGCCACCGGATGGGCGCGCGGGAAGCGCTTGACGACGACGCCCGTTTCGGCGATGGCGAACGCGGCGCCGACGATTGCCAACAGCGACAGCAGCGGTACGGCCTCGACGGTCAGCCGCTCCCAGAAGATGAAGGCAACGCCGGCCAGCGCGACGAGCGAACCAGCGAGGCCCTGCAGGCGCAGTCGCTCCAGCCCATGGCCGACGGCGAGGAGCAGCGTCAGCAGCGGGACCAGCGCGAGGATGACCATCGCCAGGCCGGCCGGCGTCTCGACCAGCGAGTAGTAGGCCAGCGCGTAGGCGGCGGAGAAGCCGATGAGCCCGTAGAGCAGGCTGCCGACGAGAGCCCGCCCGCGCGGCAGCTGGACGCGGCGCAAGGCGACGACGCCGAAGAGCAGCAGCGAGGCCAGCCCGAAGCGCAGGCCTGCGCTCCAGAACGGATCGAGCTCCGCGTAGCTGATTCGGATGACAACGCCGTTGAGGCCGCCGAAGAGGACGATGCCCAGGAAGGCGAGCGATGTGGTTCGGTCGGGAGCGTCGTTCAAGGTTCTAGTGTGCACCCTCCGCCAACACCGCTGCCCGACATCCAGGCGGGCCTTACACTCGGACAGCACATGGCCACTCCCCGGCAGTCACGCCGCCGACCGCCCCGCCGGCCCTCACGCGCCGAGGTCGAGCGGCTCTCACAGGAGGTGCAAGCGATCACCCGCTTCCCCGACCAGAACCCCAACCCGGTCCTGCGCCTCGATGAGGATGGCCGCCTGCTATACGCCAACCCGGCCAGCGAGCCCATATGTCGCGGGTTCGGCGTGGCAGTCGGCGATACGCTGCCGCACGAGGCGTTCGCCGAGCTGCGGCGAGCCGCCGATAAGACCGGCTCTCCAGTCGAGCTAACCCACGACCACCGCACCTTCGCGGTCCTTGCCGTCGCCGTGCCCGACCTCGGCTTCATCAACCTCTACGGCACCGACATCACTGCCAAGAAGGCGATCGACAAGTTCCCTGACGAGAACCCCAACCCGGTCCTGCGCATCGACGACGCGGGTACGCTCATCTATGCCAACGCCGCCAGTGAGCCTATCCGCCGGGGGCTCGGCCTGGACATCGGGGAGCAGCTGCCGCGGGCTCTGCTCGCCGACTTGCGCCGAGCCACCGCCGCCACGCCGCGCGACGCGGTCGAGCTGAAGGTCGAGCACCGCACCTTCTCGCTGCTTCCCGTGCCCGTGCCCGAGTTCGGCTTCACCAATCTTTACGGGACCGAGGTGACGGCACGTAAGGCGATCGACAAGTTCCCCGACCAGAACCCGCACCCCGTGCTGCGCATCAACGGGAAGGGCAGGCTGATCTATGCCAACCGGGCGAGCCAGACAATCGTCAGCGCACTCGGCATGGTGCTCGGCGAGCCGATCGCCGCCGACCTGCGCGAACAGATCGAGTCGAGCCTGGTCGAGGACAGGCGGCGAGCGATCGAGGTGTCGTGCGGCGAGCGGATCTACGAGATCCTGCCCGTCGCCGTACCGGAGTTCGGCTTCGTCAACCTCTACGGCACAGACGTGACGGCGGCGCGCCAGATCGCCGCGGCAAACCGCGAGAACGAGCGCCTGCTGCTCAACATCCTGCCGCCTCCGATCGCGGACCGGCTGCGCAGTGGCGAGCGCGTCATCGCCGACCGCTTCGACGACGTGACAATGCTCTTCGCCGACATCGTCGGCTTCACCAGCCTGTCGAGCCGGCTGTCGGCGGAGGAGGTCGTGGAGCTGCTCAACGGGATCTTCTCGGCCGTCGACGAGCTGGTCGACCGCCATGAGCTCGAGAAGGTCAAGACCATCGGCGATGCGTACATGGTCGTCGGTGGCATTCCCGTCCGGCTGGAGGACCACGTCGAGCGCGTCGCCGAGATGGCCCTCGAGCTGACCGCTCGCGTCGAGCAGATCCAAGCCGGTCGCGACCAGCATGTCAGCCTGCGTGTCGGGATGCACTGCGGACCGGCGGTCGCCGGCGTCATCGGCGTCAAGAAATTCATCTACGACGTCTGGGGTGACACCGTCAACGTCGCCAGCCGCATGGAGTCGCTCGGGGTCCCCGGCCGCATCCACGTCTCGCCGGCCGTCTACGAGCGGCTTGCCCACCGCTACCTGTTCGAACCGCGCGGCCTCATCGACGTCAAGGGTAAGGGGCCGATGCTGACCTACTTCCTCGTCGGCCGCCGGCCCGGCCGGCCGCGCCCGACAGAGCGTGTCAGTCCGGCGGCGCAGCCTTGAGAGGTCGCTGAAACCCCTTGCCTGCGCCGTTTCTGCAGGCTGATCCACTCCGTCGTCGACGATTCGTCGATCGTCACAGCGCCGTGTGAAGCACTGGAGGTAGACCCATGGGCGATCAGCTGAGAGGCAAGAGAGTCGCGTTCATCGCCGCCGACGGGGTCGAGCAGGTCGAGCTCGAACGGCCGTGGCAGGCGGCGAAGGCAGCCGGCGCCGACGTCGAGCTGCTGTCGATCAAGGGTGGTGAGATCCAGGCGGTGAACAGCATGGACGAGGGCGATCGCTTCCGGGTGGATCGCCTCGTGTCGGACGTGACCGCCGACGAGTACGACAGCGTCGTCATCCCCGGCGGCGTCAAGAACCCGGACCTGCTGCGCATGAACGAGGATGCGGTCAACTTCGTGCGGCGATTCTTCGAGCAGCAGAAGCCGGTCTCGTCCATCTGCCACGGCCCGTGGCTGCTCGTCGAGGCCGACGTCGTCCGCGGCCGGACTCTGACGTCGTACCCGAGCCTCAAGACCGACATCCGCAACGCGGGCGGCAACTGGGTCGATGAGGAGGTCCACGTCGACAACGGGCTGGTCACCAGCCGGCGCCCGGACGACCTCGATGCCTTCTGCCGCAAGATGGTCGAGGAGATCGCCGAGGGCCGGCACGAGCGGCAGGCCGTTGGCGCGGCGCGGCAGGGCACCGGGCTCTAGGCGCCGACTTTCGTAGCCTGGCAGGACGGGCGCCCGCGAGGACGCCCGTCCTTTCGTACGCCCGGTTGGTACCCATGGCCGGGCCGCCGTGCCCTACGCTCTCCGCCATGCGCGTGGATCGGTGGGTGAGCGTGCTCGTGATGCTGTGCCTGGCCGCCGGGGCGGCCTGCTCGACCGACGTCCCGCCCTCTCCCGGACCGACCGGCGGGCCGACGACGCCGGCAGCATCGGCCACGGTCGCGCCCTCGCCGACTGTAGCTCCGCCCGCCACGCCCGGCACGTCACCCGCGCCGACGACTCCCGAGCCGACTTCGCAGGCGGGGATCCTCTGGCTGTTCGGCTCCACCGGCACCGAGTTCTCGCCCTTTGACGCCATCACCGGCGTGACCTCGATCGCGGGCGGGCTGGTCGCCGTCGGCAGCTACGACGACGGCACGTTGGTCGGTGGCGCGGCGGCGTGGCGTTCGGTCGACGGGCTGCGCTGGCAACGGGCGCAGACGGTCGAGCGCGCCGCCGAGTCGGCGATGGAGGGGGTGACGGTCGGCCCGGCAGGGCTCGTCGCGGTCGGCTGGAGCGCCGACGACGACAGCGTCTGGCCGGCAGTCTGGGCCTCGGCCGACGGGCTCGATTGGATTTACGTCGAGGACGGCGACCTCGGACGCGGCCAGATGACGGCAGTGGCAGCCAACGCCCTCGGCTACGTTGCCCTCGGCTTCGATCCGGAGACCGAGGAAGGCCTTGCCTGGTCGTCGCGCGACGGTCGTGACTGGGGCCCGCCGGTGGTCGTGCCCGAGTTCCAGGTGCAGCCGTCGATCAACGACGTGGTCGCCCTTGGCGACGGCTTCATCGCGTTCGGCTCGACCGCGCTCGACGAGCGCGCGGCACTGTGGACGTCGCTCGACGGCCGCCAGTGGCAGCGCGTGCTCGGCCTGCCGACCAGCCCGAGCAGCACCATCAACGGCGTCGCCGCCTCGGGCACGCTGCTCATCGCCGTCGGTGCCGGCTATACCGATGAGGGGACGGTCGCGCTGGCGTGGGCGTCGGAGGACGGCTTCGACTGGCAGTCAGTGCTCGACGACGACGCCGCCGAAGCAGGCGAGATGCTCGACGTCGTCAGCATCCACACGGGCTTTCTCGCCGTCGGCAGCGTCGAGGGCCTCGAGCGCGAGGATCTGCAGGCCGCCGTCTGGTGGTCGCCGAACGGCCTGAGTTGGCATCGCGAACCCGATCATCCAAGCTTCGCTCAGGGGCGCATGGCCGACGCCGTCCGTGCCGGCTCGGGGCTTGTCGTGCTCGGTGAGAGGGCCGACGATCCGGCGGTCGAGAACTTTCGGCCGACGACCTGGCTGGGCCTCGCCCAATGAGGGAGCCGATGGAGCAAGGAGGAAGCGACCGATGCATGGACTGACCGCGGTGTCCTGGGGTGAGGGCCGAATTGACCTGTTCTGGATCGGCGACGACGGTGCGCTGTGGCACCGCGCCGGCAACGGCCAAGAGTGGTCCGAGGACGAGTCGCTCGGCGGTGAGCCGACCGCGCCGGCGGCGGCCACGGCGTGGGCCGTCGGCGAGATGGAGGTCTTCGCCATCTTCCCCGACGGCCAGCTCTACAACCGCTACTGGGACGGCACGAGCTGGCACGACTGGAAGAGCATGGGCGGCGAGCTGACCGGCCAGCCGGCGGCGTCGAGCTGGGGCCCCGACCGGATCGACGTCTTCGCCGCCGGCCGCGACGGCGGTCTCTGGCACCGCTGGTGGAACGGCACCGAGTGGGTGCCGTGGCGCCACCTGTCAGACGTCTGACGAGGGCGGCGACAGCTCGCCCGCCAGCTGTGCGAACAGCGTGCCCAGCACACGCGACACCGTCGGAAAGGCGTGCAGCGTGTCGGCGAGGACGTGGAGAGGGACCTGCAGCTTGATCGCGAGCACCGCCTCATGGATCGCCTCGGAGGCGCCCGGCCCACAGATGAAGCAGCCGAGCAGCGTCCGGCGCTGTGCGTCCACGATCACCGTCACGTGGCCGGGCGCCTGGCTGACGACGCCCTTCGCCGAGTCGGCCAGCTCGACCGTCCGCTGGACTGCATCGAAGCCCTGCTCGGTTGCCTGCTCGAGGGTGACGCCCACCGACGCCGTCTCGGGATCGGTGTACGTCGCGCGCGGGATGGCCCGGAAGTCGGGCACGACGTCGTCGCCGAGAGCGGCGCGCGCCGCGAGCTCGCCCTCGTAGTGCGACAGGTGGGTGTGCATCTCGGGCCCGGCCGGATCACCGACCAGGTACACCTCGGGCGCGACCTGCAGCGTGACGTCGACCTTCGCCCGGTCGCCGTCGAGCATGACGCCGACCGTTTCGAGGCCGAGCCCGGCCAATGGATACGTCCGGCCGATGGCCAGCAGGACGGCGTGGCCGGCGACGCTCGATCCATCTGACAGCTCGAACAGGTGGGCGCCGTCGGTGGCCGCCGCTGCCCTGGCCCGAACGGCGCGGACGCCGGTCAGGATGCGCACGCCGTCGCGCGCCAGCGCCCGCTCGATCGCCGCCGAGTTCAGCTCGTGGTCGCGCGACAGCAGCCGCGGGTTGGAGTCGACGATCGTAGTCGGCACGCCGTAGCGCGCGTAGACCTGCGCCATCTCGACGCCGGTCGGTCCGCCACCGAGGATGAGCAGGCTTGCCGGCAGCGTCCGTGCCGAGGTCGCCTGGCGGTTGGTCCAGTAAGGCACCTCGTCGAGGCCCGCGATGTCAGGTACCTTCGAACGCGAGCCGACAGCCAGGATGACGTGGCGCGCAGCGAGCCGGCGCTGCCCGCCTGAGGCCTGCTCGACAGCGACGGTGCCGTGGCCGTCGAGGCGTGCCGTGCCGCGGATGGCGGTGCCGCCCTTCTCCTCGATGTCGCGAACGTGGCCGCTATCGTCGGGCAGGTCAGCGTCGGCGGCACGGTTGATGGCCCAGTCACGAAAGGCGGACGCGCGCTGCCACGGAAAGTCGCCACCGGCGGCGTGCAGGGATGCCGCGTGCAGGAGCGCCTTCGACGGTATGCACGCCCAGAAGGCGCACGATCCGCCGAACAGGTCACGCTCGACGACGGCGACGCTGGCCCCGCGGTCGAGCGCGAGGTGGGCCGCGGCCTCGCCCGCCGCGCCGGCGCCGACGACGACGAAGTCGAAATGCTCGGCCGGCTGCCTGTCAGTCATCGGCCGAAGCCTAGCCGAGGCCGACCGCCGATATACTGCCGCCGATGCGTTTCCGCCCGAATCCGCCGCGCATGGTCACGGTCGTGCTGTCGCTGGGCCTGCTGGCCCTCGGCCTCATCGCGCACTTCGTCCCCGGCGCGGAGGTCGCGGCGCTGCTGGGCGAGCTCGACCTGCCGGCGGACGTCCGCAACCTGGCGCTCGATTTCGTCAACCACGAGCTGTTCGCCTACGCCTGCATGGCCGCTGCGCCCGTGCTGCTCATCATCGGCTCGCTGGTCAAGGACGTGTAGCGATGCCGAGGCAGCATGCGCCGCGAATGGTGACCATCGTCGTCGCCGCCGTCTTCGTCCTGATCGGTGTGGCGGGCACCTTCCTCGGCGTCATCCCGACGCTCCTCGGCGTCAGCGGCGAGCTGATCGGCGTGGCGGCCTACGTCGTCGCGACGCTCATCCTGCTTGCCGGCGTCTTCATTCGGGGGCTATAGGCAAGAGCTCCACCGGCCGAGGCGGTTGGTAGGGCAGAACCAGATCGGGGCCTTCGTTGTGCGGGCTGTTGACGCGCGGCGAGACGGGCAGCAACTCGAGCGCGTCGGGTGGCGCTGCGCGGAGCAGGTCGTGGAGCACGCCCGGGTCGCTGAGCATCGGGTCGAGCCAGGTCCGCCACGCCGCCGCCTCGAGGATCACCGGCATCCGGTCGTGCAGCTGTGCGACGGTGGCATTGGCGGCGGTCGTCACCACGGCCGCGGACAGCAGCCACTCGCCGCTGGACGGGTCGCGCCACGGCGCCCACAGGCCGGCGATGGCCATCGGCCCGCCGTCACGCGGCCTGATCAGGAACGGCTGTCGCGTCCGGCCCTCGCGGCGCCACTCGTAGAAGCCGTCCGCCGGCACGAGGCAGCGGCGGCGGAGGAAGGAGTTGCGGTAGGCCGGGCTGTCGGCGACGGTCTCAGCGCGGGCGTTGATCAGCCGCGCGCCCTGCTGCCCCACCGACTTGGACCATGCCGGCACCAGGCCCCAGCGGTGGAGCTCGACGAAGCGGCCCTCCTCGCGCTGGAGCACGACGGCGAGCGGCTGCGTCGGCGCGACGTTGTAGCGCGGACCGAGCTCGGCCAGCATTGCCGCCTCTGGCTCGGGGACGGCGGCATCGAAGATGCGCGCGATCTCGGACGGCGAGGTCTGCTGCGTCATGCGCCCACACATGGGCGGATCGTCGCACACTTCCGAGGCGATCAAACAGGAAGAGGCGACGGCGCCGCCGCGCCGCCGCCTTAGTAGTATTCGATCTAGCAGCCCGGATCGGCCGCATCGATACGTGGCGACTGGCCTGCCGGGACGTCGAAGAAGCTCACGTAGAGGACTGCGTTGTCAGAGCCGGGGTTCGTTCCCAGATGGACAAAACCCTGTCCTGGATCGACGAAAGCTTCCCCGGCCGAGTAGTCGCGGCTTTGGCAGTCCTGGGCATCGGTCAGCCGGAATGTGCCCGACCTGATGACCACGACCGCCGGACCAGGGTGAGTGTGCCAACCCGTGCTGCCGCCCGGGGCCAGCACGATCTCCTGGACGACCACGTCGCCCGCACCGCGGACGTTCGAAACGTGGATCCCGTGACTCGTGCCGATCTTGAACTTGACGTCCACCCGCTCGACGAAGTCGGCGCGAGCGAGGACCGTCGCACTGATGACGCCCGACGCCGGCGTGGCCAGTGTCTGGCTGACCAGCACCAGGGCAACGAGTAGGGCTCCGCCAAGGGCGGCGAAGCTGCTGTAACCGCGATTGCGAAACATCGAAGTAATCCCTTTCTATGCTCCAGGCGGCACCTGCCGCGTTGGCTACGGCGCGTTGTCCGCCCGTGGACCCGTGGGCACACAGCGCGAAGGTGATGAGCGAGACGGCGGCTAGGGCTGGATGACGATCGAGTCCACCATCTGCTGCAGCTCGGCCACGTCCGACTCCGGAGACTCCGGCCCGTAGTAGGTGTAGATCACGAGCCGCGTGCCCTCGACGTCCAGGATCCACATGCGGTAGTGCTCGCCAGGGGATGCTGTCGTAGCCTTATGACTCGACGTCATCCACAGAGAGGGCCGCAGTCCAAGATCACCACACGCGCCAGGGTCGGCTGGTGCCGTCAGCTCGATGTACTTGCCGCTGAAGCCACCGAGGGAAGCTTCAGTAGGATCCGTCGTTTCGAAGTACTCCAAGCCGTGCAGACCGCTGGCGAGATCGTCGACCGTGGGGCCCGGATTGATTCGATCTTGCAGTCCAGCTCCGGCACCGCAGGGATCTTCGTAGATGCCTTCGATAATCCAGAACTCGAAGCCCGAGTGCGCCGACTCGCCTCCATACCTGTCGACGCCGCCGGCGTCCGAACCGAAGCCGTGGCTTCGCCAGCCATCCGGCACGGTGAACTGAACTTGCACGGGGAATAGGTGATCCGTGACGTATGTGCCGGCCGGAACGTTGCCGCCGATCCTCGAGAACGACATGGCCGATGCGGCCGAGGCTTGATCGGCTGTTGGCGTCGGTCCCTCCGGCGCCCTGATACGGATGGACTCGACCATCTGTTCCAGCTCGGCAACGTCCGATTCGGGAGTTCCGGGTCGATAAGCAATCTTTACCAGTAGCCGGGTGCCCTCGACGTCCAGGATCCAGATCCGGTCGTGCTCTTCGGGCCCGAAGACCGAGCGGTTCCCGCCCGCCTTTGTCCTCCACAGGCGGACGAAGGCGCACCCGCTGAGATCACCGGGTGCCGTGATCTCGAGATACTTGCCGCTGTAGCCGGCGAGTGAAACGTCAGTCGGCGTGGTGGTCCGATAGCCCTCAAGCCCCTGTAGCGCGTTGGCCAAATGATCGACCGACGGGCCCACGTAGGCTGACCCCCGCAGTCGGGCATCACAGGGATCCAGGTAGACCTCGTGAACGAGCCAGAAGCCGAACCCTGAGCCGGTTGGCGGCTCGCCACCGTTCTTCATGACGCCGACGGCGTCGTCCGCGACGTGAAACATCTGCCAGCCGCCGGGGATGGTGAACTCAATCTGAATTGGGAAGGGCGAGGATGTGACGTAGGTCCCGGCCGGAGCATCCCTTCCATGGGAGATTTGCAGCGCCGATCTCGGCGATTCGGCCGGAGTCGGTTCGATGGTTGGGCTTGGCGAAGAGGTTGGCGTCGGCTGCGGCGGCGCTACCAGATCACCCAAGTTGAAGTACAGCCCTACGCCTACGAACGTGGCGACAACGACCACGCCCGCCGTCAGGGCCAGTCTCATCGTGTTCATGACGAAAGGGTTCCTCCACGCCTGCCACCAGTGGCGGCGCTGTGGCGTGGCCGGAAGCCGGTCGAGGACGGTGTCCAGAACTCGGTCGGGCAGGACGTCCGCGCCGTCTTCCAGCCACTGCCGGACGATGCGCGTCGTGTCACGGTCGGCGGTCATTGGGCAGCCTCCCGCACCGCTGGCCGGGCGTCGGCTTCGAGCGCCGCGCGCAGCCCGCGCATCGCGTAGTGAAGTCTTGATCTGATCGTCCCGACGGGGACGCCGAGGGCATCGGCCACCTCGTCGAGGGACATGTCGAGGTAGTGGTGCAGGACCACCACCGTTCGGTGCTCAACTGACAGACGCCGGAAGCCGCGCTCGAGCTGGTCCCGATCGAAGACCGCGCTCAATCCCTCGCCCGCAGCCGGCTCGTCAACCGACAGCAGACGCAGGTTTGGCGACCAGTGGCGTCGCTTCCGGCCCTCGGCGTAACAGGCGCGCACGAGGAGGCGGTACGACCAGGCCTCGAAGCGGGCCGGGTCGCGCAGCTGGGGGAGCTCTCGCCAAACGTTGAGCAACGCCTGTTGAGTTGCGTCGTCGGCGAGATGGACGTCGCGCAGGATCCGATGCGCCACTCCGTAGAGTCGGTTGCCCACGGCCACGGCGAGGCTCGCGAATGCCTCTTCGTCGCCTTGCTGCGCCCGAACCACGAGATCAGCGTCCATACCCTTACCCACCGGCGCCCGCGTCTGCGGGCGCTCATACGGTATGTGCACCCCGGCGCCGAGATCTACTCAATGTTCACAAGGCGTGCTGGCTACAATCCCGAGGCTTTGGTCGCTGAACCCGTCATCCACGTCGCGGAGCTGCGCAAGACCTTCCACGTGCCGGTGCGCGAGGGCGGCCTGCGCGCGTCGGTGCGCAGCCTCTTGCGCCGCGAGACGCGCGAGGTGCATGCCGTCGATGGCATCGGCTTTGACATCGCGCCGACAGAGGTCGTCGGCTTCCTGGGGCCCAACGGCGCGGGCAAGACGACGACGCTCAAGATGCTCGCCGGTCTGCTCCACCCGACTGCGGGCGAGGCGCGCGTCCTCGGCCATGTGCCGTACCGCCGCGAGCGCGAGTACCTGCGCCGGATGACGATGGTGATGGGCAATCGCAACCAGTTGCAGTGGGATCTGCCGGCGCTCGATTCGTTCGAGCTCAACCGCGCGATCTACCGCCTGCCGGACGACGAGTACCGCCGGACGCGCGACGAGTTCATCGAGCTGCTCGAGCTCGGTGAGCTCGTCGACAAGCCGGTGCGCAACCTGTCCCTCGGGGAGCGAATGAAGGTCGAGATCGCGGGCGCACTGCTCCATCGGCCGCAGGTGCTGTTCCTCGACGAGCCAACGATCGGCCTCGACGTGACGATGCAGAAGCGCATCCGCGCCTTCGTCGCCGATTACAACCGCCGCCACGGCGCGACGGTCCTCCTGACCAGCCACTACATGGCCGACGTCGAGGCGCTGTGCAAGCGGGTGATCGTCATCCACCACGGCCGGATCCTGTTCGACGGCGGGCTCGACGCGCTCGCGCGCCGCTTCAACGCGACCAAGACGATCGAGGTCACGCTGACCGACGGCACGGCCGCCGACCTCTCCTCCTACGGCGAGGTCGTCGACGCCGAGGACGGCCGGGTCAGCCTGCGCGTCAGCCGCTTCGACGCGCCGAGCGTCACGGCCCGCCTGCTGCGCGACCAGCCGGTCGACGACCTGACCATCGAGGATCCGCCGATCGAGGATGTCATCGAGCAGGTCTTCGCCGACGCCGCGCACTCGTGAGCCAGGCCGACCTCGCGCTCGAGCCGAGCCGTCGGCGGCGGCTGCCGCGCCCCACGCTGGCCGGCCTGTGCGCGCTGCTCGACGTCTACGCGACCGAGATGCGCGTGGCCATCGCCGAGCAGTTCCAGTACCGCGTCGCCAACTACCTGTACATGATCGGGATGGTCGCCGAGCCGGTCATCTACCTTGTCGTCTGGTCGACCGTCGCCGTCCAGCAGGGCGGTTCTGTGGGTGGCTTCACGCCGGGCCAGTTCGCCGCCTACTACATCGTCTGGACCCTCGTCCGCAACATGAACATCGTCTTCACACCCTACGGCTGGGAATGGCGCATCCGCCAGGGCGAGCTGAACGGCATGCTGCTGCGGCCGATCCACCCGGTAACCTTCGACATCGGCTACTTCGCCGGCTGGAAGATCGTTGTGATCTTCCTGTGGCTGCCCATCGCGGTCTTCCTGTCGCTGCTCTTCCAGCCCGAGTTCTCGTTCGGCCTGCTCGAGGCGCTCGTCTTCCTGGCCGCCATCTGGGGCGCGTACCTGATCCGGACCGTGATCTACTGGACGCTGGGCATGGTCAGCTTCTGGACGACCCGCGTCGGACCCGTCTTCGAGCTGATCTTCATGGCCGAGCTGCTCCTCTCGGGCCGCCTCGTCCCGCTGGCGCTGATGCCGCAGTGGGCGCAGGACGTGGCCGACGTGCTGCCCTTCAAGTGGACGTTCGGTTTCCCCATCGAGACGCTCGTCGGCAACCTGTCGGAAACAGAACTGCTGGGAGGGTTGGCGATGCAGGTGCTGTGGATCATCGCCGGCTCGATCTGTCTGCGACTCGTCTGGAAGGTCGCCATCAGGCACTACAGCGCGCTGGGCAACTAGAGATGCGGCTGCTGACGCTGGTCGGCGTCTTCCTTCGCGTGGGCGTCATGAACGAGCTGCACTACCGCGTCAACTTCGTGGTCCAGCTGTTCCAGTCGGCGATCTCGCTGGTCACCGCGCTCGCCGTGCTCGGCCTGGTTTTCGGCCACACGCAGGACCTCAACGGCTGGACCCAGGCCGAGCTGCTGGCGGTGATGGGCGTCCACATCCTGATGGGCGGCGTCATCGGCACCCTCATCCAGCCCAACATGAACCGCCTCGTCGAGGGCATCCGCGACGGCACGTTCGATTTCATGCTGACCAAGCCGGAGGACGCGCAGCTCCTGTCCAGCGTGCGCGAGGTGCGCATCTGGCGGGCCGTCGACGTGATCGTCGGTGCCGTCGTTCTCGGCGTCGCGCTGGCCCAGCTGGGCGGCGGCGTGGGGCCCGCCGGCGCGCTGGCGTTCGGGGTCGCGCTGCTGCTCGGGGCGCTGATGATCTACTGCTTCTGGCTGATGCTGACGATCGCTGCCTTCTGGATCGTGCGCATCGACGAGATCGCCGAGCTGTTCGAGGGCGTCTACCAGGCCGGCCGCTGGCCGGTCAGCATCTATCCCGGCTGGCTGCGCATCGGGCTGACCTTCCTGGTGCCGCTCGCCTTTGCCATCACGGTCCCGGCCCAGGCGCTCACCGGCCGGCTGACGATCGAGACTCTGGCGCTGGCCGCCGGCTTCGCGCTGTTCCTGCTGCTGCTGACGCGCGGGCTGTGGCGGCTGGGGCTGAGGCGCTACTCGGGCGCCTCGGCCTGAGGTCGAGCGCAAACACGCCGGGCTCCGCCGGGCGCGGTCTATCATCGCGAGACGAACCAGCAAGCGGAGGTGGGCCGTGGCGCGCGAGAACTTCACCGACCAGCAGTGGCAGCAGCTCGTCGAGGCCGCGCCGGCAATCGCCCGCGCGGTGGCGGCGGCGTCCGGCTCACCGGCCAAGACCGAAGCGGAGCTGGAAGCTTTCTTGCGGCTGCTCGAGCAGACACGCAACGAGACGGCCGGACACGGCCTGCTCGGCAGCCTCACCGCCGACGTCCATGAGCGGCTGGCCTCTGGCACGCTGGCCCTGGCCGTCGAGGACGTGGCCGCGGAGGGCATCCACGCTGCCCGCCAGGCCGGCGCCCTGCTGGCGATCGAACCGGAGGAGCAGGAGGCGCGCGCCGTCCGTTACTGGCTCAACGAGGTGGCACGAACCGTGGCTGCGGCCACGCGTGAAGGCGGGATCCTGGGCATCGGCGGCCAGGACGTCAGCCGCGCGGAGCGCGAGACGATGGCGGCCATCTCCGACGCTCTGGGTTTCGGCGAGCAGGCCGACTACCGACAGGCCGACGAAGAAGGCGGGCAGGCAGAGTTCGAGGCGGCCCAGCAGCCGACGGAGGAGCCGACCGGGGAGCCGGCCGACGGCGAGCTCGGCCCCGACGGCGAGCTCGGCCCCGACGGCGAGCCTGTCGATCCGGACAACATCCGCGATGGCACCGTCCGCGGCGTGATGGGCGGTCCCAACCGGCAGGGGGGCCAGGGCCAGGGCGGCTGACGAGCGCGCATGGAGCATCCCTGGCCGCTCTTCGACCTGCGCATCCGCAGCGGCACCCTCGAGCTGCGCCTGCCGACGGACGACGAGCTGGTCGAGCTGTACGCCCTCGCCCGTGGCGGCATTCATCCGCCGGAGGAGATGCCCTTCGCCTTTCCATGGACGGACAAGCAGAGCCCCGACTTCGAGCGCGACTTCTTGCGCTACCACTGGAATTCGCGCGCGTCATGGCAGCCCGGCCAGTGGACGCTCGACCTCGGCGTCTGGGCCGACGGCCGGCTGGTCGGCACGCAGGGCGTCTTCGCGCGTGACTTTGCCGTCCTGCGCACGGTCGGCACCGGCTCGTGGCTCGGGCGGGATTTCCAGGGCAAGGGCATCGGGCGGCAGATGCGCGCGGCGGTGCTCGGCGTGGCCTTCGATCACCTCGGAGCAGAGTGGGCGACGAGCGCGGCCTTCGTCGAGAACCGGGCGTCGGCGGCGGTGTCGCGCGCGCTGGGCTACGAGGAGAACGGCCGCGACCGAGGCGCTCCGCGCGGCGAGGCGAAGGAGCTCGTCCGCTACCGCATGACCGTCGAGCAGTGGCGCTCGCGGCCGCGGCCCGACATTGAAGTCACCGGCCTCGAGCGCTCGCTGTCGATGTTCGGCGCCGAGCCCGAGGCAGAGCCGTGATCCGCACCGCGTGGATCGTCGCGTTCCGCTGCTCGCCGGTTGTGCGCTTGTCGCAGGCGGCCGCTTCGAGATGATCGCTCCCGGCGCTGAGGGGGGACCGCCGCCCCTGCCGGTGGTTCTCGAGGACCGCACCGGCCTGGTAACGGCGATTGGTCAACCTGCGCTCGCCGGCGAGTTCAGCTTCCGCGACGGGGTGACCAACATGCCAGGACGCATGGACCAGCTGGCGGTCACTTGGCTGACCGGCGCCTGCACGCTCGGCAGCCACATGACTTTC
This sequence comes from uncultured Anaerolineaceae bacterium, assembly GCA_964425305.1. Lineage (GTDB taxonomy): Bacteria > Chloroflexota > Limnocylindria > Limnocylindrales > CSP1-4 > JALYGJ01. Next base: position 20,695 of record CAYRMQ010000013.1, read on the forward strand.
GAGCCGATCGACGGGGGCTACCGTCTCAGCGTGGCAGACCGCGATTCGGGCGGCGCGTGCATCCTGATCGGCTATGGACGGACGATGACCATCGACCTCGACGCGCCGGTCGACGCCGGGACAGTCCAGTTCGTGGAGCTCGAGTGATGCACCCGGTTGCCGAGGAGGGGTTCGGCCGGTCGGTCGAGGCGTACCGGCGCAGTCGGCCCTCGTATCCGCAGGAGGCGCTCGCCTGGCTGGTCGCAGGCCTTGGAGTCGGCCGTCAGTCGGTCGTCGTCGACGTCGGCGCGGGCACCGGTAAGCTGACCGCCCTGCTGCTGCCGACGGGGGCACGGCTGATCGCGGTCGAGCCGCTCGCGGCGATGCGTGACGCCCTGCGCGAGGAGCTTCCGGACATCGAGGTGCTCGACGGCGCGGCCGAGAGCATGCCGCTCGCCGACGCTTCGGCTGACGCCATCGTCACGGCCCAGTCCTTCCACTGGTTCGACGACGAAAGAGCGCTGCCCGAGTTCCACCGAGTGCTCAAGCGCGGCGGACGGCTGGGCGTGATCTGGAACGAGCTCGACACGAGCGTCGGCTGGGTGAGCCGCTTCAACGCGATCATCGCGGTCCCGCGGGCCGGTACGCCGCACCCGTCGGCGGCGCGCCGTGACGATCTCGGCGAGCTGTTCGGCCGGCCGCGCCATGCCGAGTTCAAGAACGCGCACGTGCATGACCGCGCCTCGCTCCTCGATCGTGTCGCCTCGATGAGCTTCGTCGCCGTCCTGTCCGACGACGAGCGGGCTGACGTCTTCGAGACGGTTGCGCGCCTGCTCGACAGCGATCCGGCGACGGCCGGCCGCGACTCGTTCGAGCTGCCTTACGTCAGCCGCGCGTGGTGGGCCGAGCGGCGCGACTGAGATCGCCCGAGCCGCGTATCTCCTCGGGCGGCCGCACTCGCCGGAACGTCGCGAAGACGAGGAGGTCGTAGGCGATCTTCAGACCGCCTGCAATCAGGAATGGGGCGCCGAGTGCGATCGAGCCGAGCGCGAAACCAGAGATGGCCGGGCTGACCGCGCTGGCCGTGCTCCGCGCGACGTTGGTCAGGCCCGCCGCTGCCGTCCGCTCGTCCGGCTCGACGACGGCCATCGTGTACGACTGGCGAGTCGGGACGTCCATCTGCGAGATGGCCATGCGGGCGAGGAAGAGCAGCACCGCCAGCCAGGCAGTCGGGGCCAGCGGCACGAGGATCAGCAGGACATTGGACGGCAGATGAGTGAACACCATCGTGTTGAGCAGGCCGATGCGGCTAGCCAGCCAGCCGGCCGCCAGCAGCGACACGCCCGACAGCACGCCAACCCAGAAGAACAGAACACCAAGCACCTCGACGCTCAACCCCCAGCGGATGCTGAACCAGTAGGCGACGAGCGAGTGGACGACGAAGCCGCCGGCGAAGGCGTCCAGAGCGAACAGCGCCGACAGTCTGGCGACCGTGCCGCGCGATCGGTGCAGGCCGGCCAACCGGCGCTCGGCGTTCAGTCGCACGGCCTCCACGCGCCCTGACAGGCTGGCGAAGACGACCAGGTTGGCCACGCCGATCAGCGCATAGAGTACGAACAGCGGCCGGTAGGCGTCGGCACCGCTCAGACCGAGGGACGCGAAGATGCCGACGGTTCCGGCGAAGAGCGCCCCGACCGCGCCGGCCAGATTGGCCAGCGTGTTGTAGACGCTGAAAGCCCACGTCCGCCGTTCGTCGGTCGCCGTCTGCGGCAGGATCGCCTGCTCGATGGTGTTGAAGACGCCGACCTCGCCGCTGGTCGCGCTGATCGTGCCGCTGAAGCCGGCCAGCAGCAGCAGCCAGAAGTTGTCGGTGACCGCGAACAGAAGGCCGCCGGCAGCCATCAGGCCTGCCATCGTCATCGCCGTCCGGCGGCGACCGAAGCGGTCGGCCGCACGCGACCAGAAGACGGTCATCGCCGCCGACCCCGCGATGGCCCCCGTCAACACGACGCCGATCTGGAATGCATCGAGGCCCAGCTCGCCAAGGTAGAGCGCCACGATCACGGCCAGGTAGCCGTAGCCGAAGGTGCGCAGCCCGCGCGTCAGCAGGAGCTTTTTGCCGTCGCTGCTCAGCCAGTCCAGCCGCCAGGCGGAGGTCATGGCGCCATCATCCATCGCCGCCGGGCGCTGATCTGTACAGCGCGTGCAAGATTGGCCAATGCCGAGCGAGTCTGGCTATGTCGACGTTCTCGGCGGCCGCCTTTACTACGAGGTCGAGGGTGAGGGCCAGCCGCTGCTGCTCATCCACGGCGGCCTGGGCAGCCTGCGTATGTGGGACGGGCAGGTGCCCGCCTTCGCCGAGCGCTACCGCGTCGTCCGATACGACGCGCGCGGCTATGGCCGCAGCGAAACCGACGACGTGACCTTCTCCAATCGCGCCGACGCGGCGGCGGTCCTGGCCCACGTCGGCGCGGTGTCGTGCCATCTGGTCGGCCAGTCGCGCGGTGGATCGATCGCGCTCGACTTCGCGCTCGAGCGGCCGGAGCTGGTCGATTCGCTGGTATCGGTCGCCGGCAACGCCGGCGGCTTCGGGCCGGAGCTTCCCCCGGCCGTCGAGGCGCCGCCGTGGGACGAGATGGAGCGGCTGTGGGAGGCAAAGGAGTGGGAGGCTCTCGCCGAGCTCGAGACACGTGTGTGGGTGGATGGCTGGGGCCAGCCCGCGTCACGTGTAGACGCCGGCCTCCGTCGCCTGGTCCACGACTGGATCCTCGATAACTACCGCGCGGAGAAGAACGAGGGCCAGCCGCAACCGCTCGATCCGCCGGCGGCCGGCCGGCTCGGCGAGGTCACAGTGCCGGTCCTGGTGGTGGTTGGCACGGCCGACGAGCCGGGCTCTGTCATCGCCTTACGCCGCCTCGCGGCGAACATCGAAGGAGCGCGGTTGGAGGAGTTCGAAGGCGTGGCGCACATGGTCCAGCTCGAGCAGCCGGAGCGCCTCAATCGGTTGGTCCTCGACTTTCTGGCCAGCGTCGACGCCGCGCGTGCCACGTGAGCTGTCACGCGGGTGGGGGAACCTCAGCTCATGAATAGGCCGATCGCAGACATCCAGTTCACGCTCCATGGGCCGGCGCCGGCCGGCGAGGTGAGCGTGCGCCTGCGCCGGTTCGGTGAGCGGTGGGTGGCGGAGTCGGCCGGCCGCGGCGTGGGTACGGGGGTCGGCCTCAGCGCTCGAGCGGCGCTCAGCGCGGCCGTCGAGCCGTTTGGCCCGGTGGCCGCCCGCGCCATGCTCGCCGACGTGGCGCTGCTCGGACCCAGCCTGCGGGTGCTTGACGCCGAACGTTGGGGTCATTGACGCCTGAGCAGCGAATTCCGATAATGTAGGTCGGGATTAGCCGTGGGGCAGCCCCCCAAAACCTGTAGCGGAGATCTGATGACCCTAAACCAGCGCCGGCTGGTCGACAACGACCGCTCACGCTTCGACTTCAAGGACAACATCGTCTATCTGACCGAGACCAAGCGCGGCCTCACGCGCGACACGGTCGAGGAGATCAGTCGCATCAAGGAGGAGCCGGAGTGGATGACCAAGTTCCGGCTGCGCTCGTACGAGCACTTCCTCAAGCGGCCGATGCCGATCTGGACGGACGGCCTCGATCGGATCGACTTCGATCGGATCGTCTACTACCGCAGGCCTTCGGAGCGCGAGGAGAAGTCGTGGGACGACGTCCCCGAGCAGATCAAGGCCACGTTTGAGCGGCTGGGCATCCCCGAGGCGGAGCGCCAGTTCCTGGCCGGCGTCGGCGCGCAGTACGACTCGGAGGTCGTCTACCACTCGGTCAAGGAGGAGCTGTCCAAGCTCGGCGTGGTCTTCATGGGCACCGACCAGGGCCTGAAGGAGTACCCCGAGATCTTCGAGAAGTACTTCGGCACGGTCGTGCCGCCTGAGGACAACAAGTTCTCGGCACTCAACAGCGCCGTCTGGAGCGGCGGCTCGTTCGTCTACGTGCCCAAGGGCGTCGACGTGCCGCTGCCGCTGCAGGCCTACTTCCGCATCAACGGTGAGAACACCGGCCAGTTCGAGCGGACCCTGATCGTCGTCGACGAGGGTGCCAAAGTCCACTACATAGAAGGTTGTACCGCCCCCATCTACGCCACCGACTCGCTCCATGCGGCGGTGGTCGAGGTCATCGCGCTGCCCGGCTCGAAGGTCCGCTACACGACCATCCAGAACTGGTCGAACGACGTGTACAACCTCGTCACCAAGCGCGCCCATGCGTATGAAAATTCAACGGTGGAGTGGATTGATGCGAATACCGGTTCGCGTAAAACCGTAAAGTATCCGAGTATTTATCTGCGCGGCCGTGGCGCCACCGCAGACATCATCAGCGTCGCCGTGGCGGGCCAGGGCCAGCACCAGGACACCGGCGCGAAGGCGATCCACCTGGCGCCGGACACCAAGAGCCGCATCGTCAGCAAGTCGGTCAGCAAGGACGGCGGCCGGGCCACCTACCGCGGCAGCCTGAAGGTGGCGCCCGGCGCGACGAACGTCGTGGCCAGCGTTCGCTGCGACGCGCTGATGCTCGACGATGAGAGCCGCAGCGACACCTACCCCTACATCGACATCCAGGAAGACGACACGACGATGACCCACGAGGCCACCGTCGGCAAGATCAGCCAGGACCAGATCTTCTACCTGATGAGCCGCGGCCTGTCCGAGAACGAGGCCCAGAACCTGATCGTGCAGGGCTTCCTGGAAGTCTTCACCAAGGAGTTGCCGATGGAGTACGCCATCGAGTTCAACCGCCTGGTGAAGATGGAGATGGAGGGCGCGCTCGGTTGAGCGACGCGCTCCGGCTGCCCTTCGCAAGCGAATCGATAGTCGACCGAATCGCAGATCACTCCGGCGAGCCGGCGTGGATGCGCGATGAGCGCCACGACGCACTGCGCCGCGCCGCCGGGCTGCCGGTAGAGTCGAACCAGCTGTTCACGACATACGTCGACCTGCGCGCGGCGCGCTTCGACGAGCTCGAGCCCTACCTCGAGGTCGGCGATGCGCCGCAGGTCAGCGAGGCACTGCCCGAGGGGGCAGCCGGCCTGCTCGAGATCGGCGAGGAGAGGGTCGTCGCCCGAGCCCTCAGCCCGGAGGCGCAGGCCGCCGGCGTCGTCCTCGACACGACGGCCAATGCCCTCCGCCGCCGGCCCGACCTGCTGGCCCATGTCCGCGAGCTGGTCGAGGGGGGCCGGAGCCTGCCCGAGAACGACAAGTTCGCCCAGCTCGCCCGCGCGCTGTCGGTCGTCGGCGTCCTCGTCCACGTCCCGGCCGGCACTCAGATCGAGCATCCGCTCGTCGTTCGCTGGGCGGTCGGCGCCGGCGGTCGCGGCCTGATCACGCGGACGATCATCAGCCTCGGCGAGAACGCTCGCGTCCGCGTCCTGGAGGAGCAGGTGCCGTCGACAGCCAACGCCAACGGCTCGCAGAGCCTGTGGTGGGGCACGACCGAGGCGAGCCTCGCCGACGGCGCGCAGCTCGACTTTGCGGGCCAGCAGGACTTCGGGCCCGCCACGCTGATGTTCGTCAACCGCCAGGCCAGCGTCGGGCGCGATGCCCAGCTCAACTGGGCGCTGGCCAGCGTCGGTGGGCTGCTCCAGAAGAGCCGCATCGACAACCGGCTGGTCGGCCGCGGCGCTGGCGTGCGCCAGGTCGAGATCGGCTTCGGCGGCGGCAGCCAGCTGTTCGACCTGACCTCCTACACGCGCCACATCGGCCAGGACACCACCGGCGACCTGCTCTCCAAGGGCGTCTTCCTCGACCGCGCCCGGGGCTATTTCAAGGGCCTGATAGAGATCGAGCGCACGGCTCGTGGCACGGACAGCTTCCTCGGTGAGTTCGCGATGCTGCTCACCAAGAAGGCCCGCTCGGTGGCGATCCCCAGCCTCGAGATCGACCAGCCCGATGTCCGGCGGGCGGCCCACTCGAGCTCGGTCGGGCCGATCGACGAGGCGCAGGTCTTCTACCTGATGAGCCGCGGCCTGCCGCGCGACCTGGCGCGCAAGTTCATCGTGCTCGGCTTCCTCGAGCCGGTCGTCGCGCGCATCCCGCTGGCGGCGGCGCAGGAGCGCCTGCGCGAGCTGCTCGACGCGAAGTGGCCGGCCGCCGCGGAGGCGGAGGCCGCCTAGCCGTCGTGAGGCGCGTACCGGTCGGATCTCTCGACGACCTGCCGCCGGGCACGATGCAGCTGGTGCAGGTCGACGGCGCCGACATCCTCGTCGTCAACAACGACGGCCGTATCCACGCCACGCAGGGCATCTGCTCGCACGAGTACTTCGAGCTCGACAAGGGCTTCCTGACCGGCGATTCGATCACCTGCGCGCTGCACCTGTCGCGCTTCGACCTCGAGACCGGCGAGGCGCTCGATCCACCGGCCGAGCTGCCGCTGGCGATCTACGACGTCGTCGTCGAGGACGGCCAGATCGTGCTCGAGCTGCCCGAGGGCCCAATCCCCGTCAACGAGTAGCGTTCGCGGGCGCGCGTCCCCCAGTCGTGTTCACGACGGGTCGTCGGGCTCGATGCTCACCCGGATCAGGGCGAAGTCGAGCCGGCTCTCGGCGCGGACCGCCAGCCGATAGCCGTCACGGATCAGGCGCGGCGCCTCGCCCAGCGCTGGCTGCGCCGCGACGGCCACGTCGAGGACCGTCCCGCTGCGTGTCGTCTCCGGCATCAGCGGATGGAGCGACAGCGTGAACACGCCGACATTGGCCGGACGCTCTCCGGCACTCAGGTCGATCACGCGCAAGATGCCCGCCCGCGCGGGACGGGGGAACCTGAAGCTGACGGCACCGCGCAGCCGGCCGCTCGGACTCTCGTCGAGGAAGCCGACGAGATGGTGGCTGCCCAGCGTGACGTGGATGAGCAGCTCGTCGTCGTGGGCGGGGCGTGGCGTGGGCATGACGAAAGGTGTCGGTTGGGGCGTGGGATCGGGGTTCGGCGTGGACGGAGGAGAATCCCGAAGAGTGGCGGCTGGTCCGGCCAGCGCCGACTGAACGGGGCTGGGCGTGTTACCGGCCGCGACGGCGGGCGACGATCCTGGAACGGTGCCGGGTGCCCGGCCGCTGACGCCGATGGCAGCGACGACGGCGAGCAGGATCCCGGCGCCGGCGGCCGCGATGCGTGGCGAGATGCCCCCGCCGACGCGTTCCGGAGTCGGTTCGGGACGCGCGCTCAGCACACTTTGCCGTCCGTCCAGCACGACCATTTCTGCTGTGCCGCCGATCCGCGCCGCCCGTAGTCAACCCAGTCGCGCGTCATGAGCAGCAACCTTCCCGGCCCTACCACCTCGATCTCGGGCGTGTGCTCGACCTGGATCAAAAGCAGCACTCCGGCGCCCGTGCCGTGGGGAGTGATGCCGTACTCCCATGAGCTCGTGCTCCCGTCGACCGAATGCAGGACGAACTCACCCTCGAGCGACTCGGGGTGGCCGCGCCGTAGCAGGCTTCTGTCGAGCTGGATCTCGGCCAACACCTGTAGCTGGTCACCGTTCTCATCGCGATGGACGAGTGACAGCGTGGGCGAGGGACCGTACCGCTGGTGCACGATGACGTGGGCCGTCATGACTCCCGGCGGCCGGCCTCCAAACCGGACCCTCGTCAGCAGTCGATCGTCGCGCCGGAGGTGCGCCTCGAGGCGCGGAGCTCCGTCGGCGCGCTCTCCGGGGCGCGGCTCGGCCAGCGCGTTGAGCCGGATGTCGACGGTCAGGTAGGACTGACTGCCCACCGGATTGACGGTGGCCTGCAGCAGGTAGCCCTGGCGCGTCATGCGCGGCGCGTCGAGCTCTTCTGGCTGGGCGGCTGCCGACTCGAGCAGCACCACCTGCGGCACGGCGCCGCTCACCAGCCAGTTCGGTGGCAGGTCGAAGTGCGCCACAGGGGCCAGCGCCGGGCGCTCTTCGCGCGTCCACAGCTGGATGATGTCCATCTCGGCGGGCATCGTCGAGTCGTTGAAGTGGAGCCGCATCGACGTGCGCAGGTGACCCGGCTCGACCTCGCGCAGCACGCTCATGTAGAAGCGCCCATCCAGCCAGGCGGCAACCCCGAAGGCGTCGTCGCCCCAGATGACGGTGCCGCGGCCGAGAAGCTCGGGCGGAAAGGTCGGCGCCGGCTCGCTGGGCGCCAGAGGCGGCGAGGCAAGCGCTGACGGCGGCAGCGACGAGACGGCCGCCGATGTCGGCCCGGGCGATCCATCCGCGGGCGCAACTTCCGACCGGCCGCTCGCCCCATACCACACGACGGCAACCAGCGCCGCCGCCGCCACGGCTGCCGCAAGCCGCGCCGACGAGCCGCCGCCCACTCGCTCGGTGGTGGGTCGCAGGTCGATCTCCTCGCGCATGCCGCTATCGTGCGCCGCTCAGCGCGGAAGCTCCATACCGGAGCCGCGCTCACTCGCGGCGCGCGCGACGGCGTCGGCGAACAGGACGTCGGCCAGCCCGACGCCGAGGTGGGTGACCAGCGTCGGCCGTCCGCCGGCAGGAGATCGGTCGGCCGGCGGTCCCGCGGCCGGCTTGCCCTCCAGCAACTCGCCGAGCGTCGCCGTCGGCTCGGGGTAGCCGTCGAAGTAGCCGTTCGCACGGTAGTGCAGGAACTGCTCGCGGTCGTCGACGACGAACGCCCGTGCCGCCCGCGCCAGCTCGGCCGAAGCATACGTCGCGAAGTCGACCGCCACGGCGACCGCGCCGCCACCGAGCCAGTCACTGGTCATCACCTGGTTCGCCGAGCCGAGTGTCGCCACGGTGATGACCAGGTCCGCCCCGGCGACCGAATCGCGGAGGTCCGTCGACGGCCGGGCGAAGCGACGCTCGGCGCGCGCGTTGGCCTCGTCCAAGACTGCCCGGATGCGCTCGGGGTGCGGGTCATGGACGGCCACCTCTGCACCGGGCAGGAGCGAGGCAACGACCTCGAGATGGCTGCGCGCCTGGACGCCCGCGCCGAGGACTGCGACACGCCGCGCCCGCGGCGCGAAGAGGCGGATGGCGACGCCGCTCACCGCCGCCGTCCGCACCGCCGTGATGCGCGCGGCATCCATGATCCACGTCGGGAGACCAGTCTCGGGGTCATTGAGAAGAACGAGCCCGTTGATGGCGGCCAGCCCGCGAGCCTTGTTGGCCGGGAACGCGGCGATCCACTTCAGCCCGACGAGGTCGCCCTCGCGCAGCCAGGCCGGCATGGCGTGGAGCAGCGTACCCGGGCGAGGGTGGACGCCGATCTTGGGCGGCATCTCGGCCGCGCCCCGCCCCAGCGCGCGCAGCGCCTCGGAGGCGAGGTCTACCCGGGCCTCGACGCCGGGCAGGCACCGCTCGACGTCAGCGGCCGACAGGTAGCGTATCGGTCCCGGATCGCGCAGCGGTTGTGTGGCGCCACCGCCACGCGGCGGCTCGTGCGTCATGCCCAAAGCCTACCGGTACAAGCGCCCGATGGCGGCTGTCGCTACCCTTGCCGCCGTGGAATCGGTGCCCCGACTCGATCTGACCGAAGAGGAGCGCGCGCTCAGCCTGGCCAACCTGCGGCTGGAGCGTGACGCGATCGTCCTCTACGACGAGCTGGCGCGCGTCGAGCGCGATCCCGACCGCGCCGCTGCCTTCCGGCGCATCGCCGGCAACGAGCGCCGCCACGCCGACCTCTGGGCTGGCCGCCTCGAGCAGGCCGGCGTCCACGTGCCGCCGCCGGGCGCGCCACGGGCCCGCGTGCGCGCGATCATCTGGCTCGCCCGGCTGCTCGGCACGCGGCGCGTCTCGAGCCTGGTGCAGGCGCTCGAAGGCGACGAGCAGGAGGCCTACGCCGACCAGCTGACGCCGGAGACGGCGGCGATCGCCGCCGACGAGCGCGAGCACGCCCAGATCTGGCAGCAGCTGGAAGGGCCGGCCAGGCGCCGGGCGCCGTCGTCGCTGAGCCAGGAGGCGTGGCATCGCGGCGGCCGCTCGGGCACGCTGCGCGCGGCTGTCTTCGGCGTCAACGACGGCCTGGTCAGCAACCTCTCGCTGGTGATGGGCGTCGCCGGCGCCGTCAGCGACAACGGCGTGATCCTGCTCGCCGGGATCGCCGGCCTGCTTGCCGGCGCCTTCTCGATGGCGGCCGGCGAGTACATCAGCATGCAGAGCCAACGCGAGCTGTTCGAGCGCCAGATCTCGATCGAGCGCGAGGAGATGCGCATCATGCCCGACGAGGAGCAGCGCGAGCTGGCGCGCATCTATCGCGCCAAGGGCGTCCCGCGCCAGGAAGCGGAGCGCATCGCCGAGCGGCTGATGGAGGATCCCGAGCAGGCGCTCGACACGAAGGTGCGCGAGGAGCTCGGGCTGGACCCGGAAGAGCTCGGCTCGCCGTGGGGCGCCGCCGGCTCGTCCTTCTCGGCCTTCGCCATCGGCGCCGTCATCCCGATCCTGCCGTTCCTGGTGACGCTTGGCACCCCGGCGCTGGTCGGCGCCCTCGCCGGCTCGTTCGCCGCCCTCTTCGTCGTCGGTGCGCTGGTCAGCCTCGTGACCGGCCGGGGCATGCTCTTCAGCGGCAGCCGGCAGGTCGCCATCGGCGCCATCGCGGCGACCGTCACGTACGTCATCGGCACGCTGCTCGGAGGGCACTTCGGATGAGCGCCAGCTCACGCGCCGCGCTCGAGGCGCGCCTCGCCGCCGACGGGCTCGCCAGCTCCGGCTGGGGCAATGGCCCGGGCGACGTCTACGGCGAGCACCGCCACGCCTACGACAAGGTGCTCGTCGCGGTCGACGGCTCGATCACGTTCCACCTGCCCGAGCTCGGGCAGGATGTCGTGATGAACACGGGCGACCGTCTCGAGCTGCCGGCCCGGACGCTTCACGGCGCGACGGTCGGCCCGCGCGGCGTCTCTTGCCTCGAGGCACACTTGCCGGCCGGCTCCCTTGCCGCCGATCCGCGCCACCTGCCGGCCGGATGGTGAGCGGCCGATGGTGAAAACCGGCCGCCCGCAGGCGGGCGTAAGCACTGATGGGCCGGCCCTTGCCGAGCGCTTTGCCGATCGCTCCGACGAGGCGCTCGTGAAAGAGCTGGTCAACGGCAGCGAGGACGCCCTGCTGGAGCTATATCGTCGGCACGCTGATTCGCTCTTCCGCGCTGCCGTTCTACGCCTGGGCGACCGTCAACTCGCAGAGGAAGTCTTGCAGGACACCTACCTGGCACTCTGGAATCGGGCCGAGCTCTTCGACCCGAGCCAGGGATCGCTGCTCACGTGGCTGTCGGCGATCGCGCGCAACCGCGCCGTCGACATGCATCGCCGTGCCGGCCGCCGTCCGCCGGCGGTGCTGCTCAGCGCGCTGCTGCCCGACGATCAGGCCGAGAACGCCAGCCTGGAGGACGCGCTGCGCGCCACGGCCGGCGCGCGAGACGGCGCGCTGAGCGAGCCCGAGCAGTGGCTCGACGGGGCGTGGCTGCGCGCCGAGGTAGTACGCGCGCTGGACGGCATTCCCGAACAGGAGCGGCAGGTCATCAGGATGGCCTACTACGAGGAGCTGTCGCAGAGCGAGATCGCGACGCGCCTCGACTGGCCGCTGGGCACGGTCAAGACGCGGACGCGCCGGGCGCTCGCCCGCCTGCGCAGCTCATTGGCGAGCGTCGTCAGGGAGTCGGCCGATGGACCACGCTGACGTCCGAGCCTGGCTAGAGGACGCCTTCTTCCGGCCCGGCACGCTGCGCCGGCTGGACGAGCGTGACCCCCGATTCGACGAGGACCCGCTGTCGGCGGACGTGCGTGACCACCTCGACGCTTGCGCGGAGTGTGCGAACGAATTGCGCGCACTGCGCGCGACGGGCGTCGCTCTCGATGTCGGGTTCGGGCCGTCGCCGGCCGCCCGCGAACGCATGCTGGCGAGCGTGCGCCAGCTGGGCCGCCAGCGCGGCGCGTCGGTCGAGGCAGCGACATCCACAACCGCCCGCCCGTCGGTCGTTTCGCCCCTGCCGCGCCGGGCAACGCTCCCGCGCGCGACTCTGCTGCGCGCCGCGGCGGTCGTTGCCCTGCTCGTGCTCGCCTTCGGCGCCGGGACGTTGGTCGGCGTGGCGTGGCCGGGTACCGACGAACCGGAGGAGGGCCCGCGGCTGGCCAATGCGGCGAGCATGATGAGCGAGCTGCTGGCCGAGCCGGACGCCAGGTCGTTGCGCCTGATCGACTCCGCCCGCGTGCCCGCCGGCTTCGTCGTCCACTCCCCGTCGAGGCAGCAACTGGCCGTGCTGACGAGCGCCCTCGAGCGGCCGGCCGAGGGCCGCTACGAGTGCTATCTCCAGCGCAACGGCCAGCTCATCTTCATCGGGCCGATGCACTTCGAGGACGGCACCGCCTTCTGGGCCGGGCGGGTGACCGCGATTCAGGACGCCGGCCGGGCGGGCGACCGCTTCGTTGTGATGCACGGGCCGCCGGACGAGCCGGCCCTGTGGGGGCAGTTCTAGCGCCGCTGCCGCTGCCGCTGCCGCTCCGGCGGAGCCTCCGTGCCGGACGCCTCGACGTCCTTGCCGCGAGCCGCCCGCAGCGCGTCGCGCTCCTCGGCATCGAGCGGCAGGGCCGGCCCGGCCAGGTAGCGTCCGTGTAGCTCGAGGACTTCCTCGATGAGAGCTTCGGGGGCGTTCCGGCCGCGCTCGGCGAGCGCGCTCGCTATCCAGGCCGCCTCCGCCATCCGTTCCTCGGCGCTGACGTCGTCAGTGCTGCGCGGCAGGCGGCCGATGGCGAACCAGGCGACCGCGCCACCGATGACGAAGCCGACGATCAGCGCCCAGAAGATGTACGGCTCGGTCATCTGGCCGAGTATAGGTATGCTGCGCGGGTGATCCCGCTCATTCCGATCACGCCCGACCCGGTCGCTGTCCAGATCGGGCCGCTGGCGATCGGCTGGTACCCCATCGCCTACATCGTCGGCATCCTCGTCATGCTGCTCGTCAGCCAGCGCGAGCTGGAGCGGCGCGGCATCGACCGCAGCCACTTCGTCAACGCGATGATCTTCGTCGGCGCGCTTGCGCTCATCGGCGGGCGGCTGTACCACGTCATCCACGAGTGGGAGCTCTACTCGGCCGATCCGCTGCGCATCGTGCTGCCGCCCTACGCCGGACTCGGTCTTTACGGCGGCGTGGCCGGCGCGGCGCTGGGCATCATCGTCTACGGGCGCTGGAAGCGGCTGCCCATCCGCCGCGGCCTCGATGCAGTCATCCCGGGCACCTTCTTCGCGCAGGGCATTGCCCGCTGGGGCAACTTCTTCAACCAGGAGCTGTACGGCCCGCCGAGCGACCTGCCGTGGGCCATCGCCATCGACTGCCAGCACCGCATCGCGGCGTACCCGTGTGCGGCCTTCCCGCTCGAGACGACCGGCTTCCACCCGCTCTTCTTCTACGAATTCGCGCTCAACATCGCGGGCGGGCTCATCGCGCTGTACCTGTCGCGGCGCTACCTGCTGCGCCTGCTGCCGGGCGATCTGGCCGCCTTCTGGGGCATCTGGTACGGCCTGTCGCGGGCGTGGCTGGAGACGTTCCGCGAGGGCTGGAACTGGACCATCGCCGAGATCCCGACCGCCCAGATCGTCGGCATCGGCCTGGCCATCTTCGGCGTGGCGTGGTTAGCCTGGAACAGGCGCCCCGAACGGCCCACGTACGACGAGCTGGTGGCACCGGCGGCCGACGGCGAGCAGGCAGCCGACGGCGAGCAGGCAGCCGACCACCATCCGGTCGAGCAGGCCGGCAAGACTTGACGCCCGCGCGCGGCCGGCGGACCGGTCGCGACGTCGCGCACCGTCCGCGTGGCCTGATCGGCGGCGCGTCGCCCCGACCGTCGTGGCTGTACCGCTTCCTGCGCCGCTTCTTTGGGCTCGTCGTGGCGCTGCTCTTCGACGTCCGCGTCGACGGCCACCACAACCTGCCCGCGACCAACAGCGGCCGGCCGGCCGGCGGCTGGATCTGTGTCGGCCTGCCGCACCGGACGTGGGTCGAGTTCTTCGTCTTCCTCGCCGTCCTGCCCGCCGAGCCGCGGCTGATCATGCTGGGCGACGGCCGGACCATGTTCGGCTCGGCTTGGCGGCGAGCCCTGATGCGCCGGGTCGGCGGCGTCGTGCCGGTCTGGCGTGGGGGCGGCGCCGAGCAGTTCGAGGCACACGTCGACGCGGCGCGGCGGACGATCGCCGCCGGCGCCGTCTTCGGGCTTTTCCCGGAGGTGGGCCGCGCCGCGCGCCCGCCGGCCCTGCGCCGCGTCTCGACGGGGGTGGCCTACTTCGCGCTGCGCAGCGGTGCGCCGATCGTGCCGATCATCTTCGGCGGCACCCATGAGCTGTACCTGCGCCGGCGCATCGAGGTGCGCATCCTGCCGCCGATCGAGCTTCCGCTGGAGCCGCCGGCGCCGGGGACCGGCGCGGAGAAGGCAGCCGCCGACAGGCTGATGGGCGATCTCCTGGAGCGCGTCGTGGCGGAGGCCGTGGCGGCCCACGAGGCGGCCGAGCCGGCGCTCGGCACGCGCAGGATCGCGCGCTGGCTGACCGGACCGTACCCGCCGCCGGATCCCGACTGACCTCCTCGGACGGCGCCCGCGGAGCGCCGATCTGTCGGCCTATACTCGGCCGGCGATGGCCGCCGACCGCCCGCCCATGGAGTACGCCGAGTCGATCCTCGAGCTGATGGGCAACACGCCGCTCGTCCGGCTGACGCGGATCACGCGTGCCCTCGGCCCGCCCGACGAGCAGCCGCTCATCCTGGGCAAGCTGGAGATGCTCAACCCCGGCGGCTCGGTCAAGGATCGCATCGGGCTGCCGATGATCGAGGCGGCCGAGCGCGAGGGCAAGCTCAAGCCGGGTGGCACGATCATCGAGCCGACGTCGGGCAACACCGGCCACGGGCTGGCCATCGCCGCCGCGCTGAAGGGCTACCGCTGCATCTTCGTGATGGCCGACAAGCAGTCGCCCGAGAAGCAGGCCCTGCTGCGCGCCTACGGCGCCGAGGTCGTCCTGTGCCCGACCAACGTCGCTCCCGAATCGCCCGAGTCCTACTACTCGGTCGCCGCGCGCCTGGCGCGCGACATCCCCGGCGCCTACAAGCCCGACCAGTACTGGAACGTCAACAACCCACAGGCCCACGAGCAGACGACGGGCCCCGAGATCTGGCGCCAGACCGGCGGCCGCATCACCCACCTCGTCGTCGCCGTCGGCACCGGCGGCACGGTCAGCGGCGCGGCGCACTACCTGCGCCGGCAGCAGCCGGACATCCGGGTCGTGGGGGCCGACCCGGAGGGGAGCGTCCTCTCCGGCGACACGGCTCGGCCGTACCTGACCGAGGGCATCGGCGAGGACTTCTTGCCGGGTACGTTCGACCCGCAGACCGTCGACCGCTGGGTCCGTGTGTCGGACGCCGACTCGTTCGCCATGGCGCGGCGCATCACGCGCGAGGAGGGCATCCTCGCCGGCGAGTCGTGCGGCACGGCGCTGGTCGCGGCGCTGACCGTCGCAGGCGAACTGGTCGAAGCGGGCACGGCCAGTGACGCCGTGATGGTCGTGATCCTGCCCGACGGTGGCCGCAACTACCTGTCCAAGCTGTACAACGACGAGTGGATGCGCGCCAACGGGCTGCTTGGCTTCGAACCTGGCCGGGCGCGCGTCAGCGCGCTCTTCGCCGCCGACCGCCACGGCCCGCAGCTGCCGTATGTCGTGCTCGCGCGCACGACCGACACGATCGCCGACGTGATCGAGACGATGGAGCGCTACGGCATCAGCCAGATGCCGGTCAGCGAGCGCGACGACGACGCGATCGAAGGCATCGTCGGCTCGATCAGCGAGAAGAGCCTGCTCGAACGCGCCTACCGCGATCCGGCAGTGGTGGAACGGACGGTTGGCGAGGTGATGGACCGTCCGCTACCGACGATCGACGACGCCGCCGCCATCGAGGACGCCTTCCAGGCGCTGGCCGAGGGCGCGCCGGCGCTCGTCGCCGTCGCCGACGGCCGGCCGGCCGGCGTGGTCACCAAGCTCGACCTGCTGGAGTACCTGGCGCACCGGCGAGGCTAGTCTTCTCGGCTCGAGGGTGCAGCGACAAGGGACGGCGGGCGGGGCGGCGCTCGTTCCCGTCAGTCTGCGCACGGGATGAGCACTACGCGCGACGAGCCGCCGCCCGCGGCAAGCGGCTGGCCGTCGCCGAGCGTAGGAGAGTGTACGAACCGGCGCCCATGACTGGTCGGCCGCTGACAGGAACGGCGTGGTGGTCACCGCGGCGACATATGACGGTAAGCCGGCGCTCGGAGCGGGGCTCCGTTTGGCCGCTCGTGTACTGCCGATGTCGTCGATGCGCCGCTCGTCACCTCCGACGAAGCCCTTCGGCAGCAGAAGGCGGTCACTGCCGGGCTCGCGGTAGAACGCGAGAGGCTGGTATCGCGGCCAGCGGTGCCGTCAGCGGCCCTGCTCGAGGCTGGCGCGCGACGTCCGCCGCCACAGCGTCAGGCGCGTGTTGACGAGGAAGATGCCGGCCAGGATCAGCGCCGTGCCGGCGGCCAGGCCGGCGTGGATCGGCTCGCTCAGCACGGCGAAGCCCAGCGCGATGCCCCAGATCGGCAGCAGGTAGGCCACGAGGGCGGTGCGCGTCGGGCCCCAGCGGCCGAGCAGCCGGTAGAAGAGCAGGTATGCCATCCCCGAGCCGAACAGACCCAGCCAGACGACGGCGAAGATGCCGTCGAAAGGCAGCGCCGCCATCGTCGCCAGCGGCTGCTCGACGAGGAGGGCCGCGACGCCGGCCATCAGCATCGCGAAGAAGACCTGGAACATCGACGGGATCATCGGCCGCAGGCCGTGGACGAAGCGCCGCGCGTAGACGCCGCCGAGGGCATACGAGAAGGCGGCCGCCACCAGTGCCAGCTGCGGCGACAGGTCGGTGCGACCGACGTCGGCCGGATCGAAGCCGACGAGGATGCCCACGCCGACGAGGCCGATGCTGACGCCGAAGATCTTGTTCAGCGAGATGCGTTCGTCATGCAGCATCACCGCCGCGATCGGGATGACGAAGAGCGGCACGGGCGCCGTCAGCGTCGCCGCCAGCGCCGAGTCGACGTGCTGCTCGGCCCACGTGATCAGGAAGAAGGGCAGCGCCACGCTGGAGAAGCCGAGCACGACGAGGTGGCCGTACGTGCCCAACCGGGTGGGCACCGGCACGCGCAGGGCCAGTACGACCCCGGCCAGCAGCAGCACGCCGATGAACAGGCGCAGTGTGACCAGCGTGAACGGTTCGAGGCCGGCCTCGACGCCGATCTTGATGAACAGGTAGCTGCTGCCCCAGAAGAAGCCGAGCAGGATGAACAGCGTCCAGTCGAGGCGCGAACCGGCAGAGCTGGTGGTGGTCATGGACATCGAACCCGCGGAGTGTGCCAAAGGTTGCATGTCCGTGTGAGGCATGAAGCGGGTCTGCCCATGACCATCGACCCCCTGAGGCGATTTGATGGGCGGGCGTACAATTGCGGCTCGACGAACTGTGTAAGCCGACTTCCGTTGCCGCACCAGGCGGCGGTACGCGCGGCCGGTCCGCCAGCGACGGGTGCAGCCCGGTAGGCTGCCCCGCCGGGAAGGAGGAACCGCGCGCGTGACAGCGACAGTCGACAGGCCCACCGGCTACTCCGAGATCCCGCTGCTGGGCGCCCCGGCGCACCTGAATCTGTCCGTCGCGGCGCTCTACGAGAAGGCTGTCGAGCGCGACGAGGGCGTCCTCGCCGCCGGTGGGCCACTGGTCGTCCGTACCGGCCAGCACACCGGCCGCTCGCCGAAGGACAAGTTCATCGCCGACGAGCCGGGCAGCCACGAGGGCGTGTGGTGGGGCGGCTTCAACCAGCCCATCAGCGAGGACCGCTACGCCGAGCTGCGCGACCGGTTCATCGGTCATATGAGCCGGCGTGAGGTCTTCGTCCAGGACTGCTTCGTTGGGGCAGACCCGCGCTTCCGCCGTTCCGTGCGCGCCTACACCGAGACGGCGTGGGCGAGCATCTTCTGCGAGAACCTGTTCATCCGGCCGCGGCGTGAGGATCTGGTCGGCTTCACCCCCAACTTCACGATCATCAACGCGCCGTCGTTCAGGGTCGATCCGGCGCGCGACGGTACGCGCAGCGCGACGGTCATCCTGGTCCACCTGAGCCGGCAGGAGATCCTCATCGGCGGCACGCAGTACGCCGGCGAGATGAAGAAGGGCGTGTTCGGCATCATGAACTACCGCCTGCCGGACGAGGGCGTGCTGCCCATGCACTCATCCGTCAACGTCGGCCGCAACGGCGACGTCGCCGTCTTCTTCGGCCTGTCGGGCACGGGCAAGACGACGCTCTCGGCGGATCCCGAGCGGACGTTGATCGGCGACGACGAGCACGGCTGGAGCGACGATGGCGTCTTCAACTTCGAGGGCGGCTGCTACGCCAAGACCATCCGTCTGTCGCACGTCTACGAGCCGGACATCTACTCCACCACGCGCCGCTTCGGCACGATCCTCGAGAACGTCGTGGTGGACCCCGACACGCGTGAGCTCAACCTCGACTCGGACGAGGTCACCGAGAACACGCGCGGCGCCTTCCCACTGCACTTCATCAGCAACAGCTCCGACGCGGGCATGGCCGGCCACCCCTCGACGGTGATCTTTCTGACGGCCGACGCGTTCGGCGTGCTGCCGCCCATCTCGCGCCTCAGCCGCGACCAGGCGATGTACCACTTCGTCAGCGGCTACACCGCCAAGCTGGCCGGCACCGAGGTTGGCATCAGGGAGCCGCAGGCGACGTTCTCGACCTGTTTCGGGGCGCCGTTCATGCCGCGCCACCCGGCCGTCTACGCCGGCATGCTCGGCGAGCGGCTCGACCGCCACGACGTGCCGGTCTGGCTGGTGAACACGGGCTGGACTGGCGGGCCGTATGGCGTCGGCGAGCGCATGAACATCGCCCACACCCGCCAGATGGTGCGGGCCGCGCTCGACGGCGCGCTCGACGGCGTGCCGACGCGGACCGACCCGGTCTTCGGCGTGGAGGTGCCGACTGCCTGCCCCGAGGTACCCTCGAGCGTGCTCTGGCCGCGCGACACGTGGGCCGACAAGGACGCCTACGACCGTCAGGCGCGCAAGCTGGCCGGCATGTTCGTCGACAACTTCGGCCAGTTCGAGGACGGCGTCAGCGCCGCTATCCGCGAGGCGGGGCCGCGCCAGAGCTGACGCAGCCGAGGCGGTCAGCGGCCGCCGGCGACGCGCCCCAGAAAGCGCCCGAAGCGGTGCCTCAGGCCTGCCCTGCGTTGCCGCGGGAGCGGCCGGTAGGGGTGAACCTGCGGCCGCGGGCGGTCGGCATGATCGTCGGCGTAGAGACGTTGTCCGGATAGATCGTGGTGGAACATCAAGCGGTCTCAGGTACGGGGTTGATCGCGACGCGCGTTCGATAGTTCGTGCTGCGCCGTCCGGCGCGCCGGCGATAGGGCTCGGCGGCGGCCGCCAGTGCGTGCGCGAGGTCGCGCACGAACGCCGCCCGGTCGGCTTCGTCGTTGAGCTCGACGTCGATCTCGAATGCCGCGCTGGCAACCGCGCCGTCAGTCGTCTCGAGCAGGCGCAGCGCCTCCCGGCGCAGGGCGTCGGCCGTCGTCACCAGTCCCTGGAGTGAGAGGCTCGACGAGAGCCGCCGGCGCTGTTCGTCGGTCAGCGGCAGCGCGGTCGACAGGACGTAGCTGCGCGCCAGCGCCTGGAAGCGCCGCTCGGTCAGGTTGCGCTTCTGCACCCTCTCGACCTCTCGCGCCAGACCGGCCTCCTCCAGCGCGCGCAGGTGGTACGTCGCGAGCTGCGGCTTGATCGAGAGCCGGCGCGCGACCTCGGTGGCCGATGCCGGGTCGACGATCTCGGCCAGGATCTGGCGGCGGACCGGCTGGATGACGGCCGCCAGCTGGTCGAGGCTCGACAGCTCGGCGACGGCCGCCGGCGCGTTCATCGGGCGGCTGCCGCGCGTGGCGCGAGCTCGAGCGTCGCGCTCATCCGCCGACCGTCACGCGAGAGGGTACGCTCGATCGTCTCGCCGGCCTGGCGGCGGACCAGCGCCTGGCTGATCGCGTCGTAGTCGGCGACCGCCTCGCCGTCGAGAGCCTCGATGACGTCGCCCGCCAGCACGCCCGCGCGCTCCGCCGGCGAGCCACTTATCACCTGGTCGACGCGCCGGCCGTCGTCCGCCGGCCCCAGGCTGACCCCGAGACCCGGCGACTGTCGGCGATCGTAGCCATCCTCGAGCCGGCGCTTGAGCGCCTGCAGGAAGAGGACGACGCCCTGGCGCCACCGCTCGAACGCCTCGTCCCACTCCGGGCCATCGCCGAAGCCACTGTTGACGAGTCGGATGCGCGTCCGGCCGCCGCCGACGTCGTCGAAGGTGTAGATGCTGGTGATCGGCCCGGGTGCGTTATCCGGCCGTTCCTCAGTGACCAGTCGATGGGGCGGCTGGAGCTCGACGTAGGTTCCCTCCGTCACGTCGCTCAACTGCTCCGACCAGACCCACCTGAAACGGCCACCGGCACGCTGGTCGGTCTGCGCGTCGTCGAGGAGCCACGCGCGCAGCTCCTCGGGCTCGGTCAGGGCTTGAAATGCGTCCGCTGGCGTGGCGCGGACTTCGATGGAGCGGTCGATCTCGCGGCTCATGTGCATTCCCTCGTGGCTCGCGGACTATCAGCGCATACAGTATCCACTTTATGTCAAGTGCACGCTGTACGCTGTTGGCGCGGGTGCAGGGCGCGCATGATTCGGCCGTGAACCTCGAGCGTGCGCTGCTCAACCTGTTCGTGTGGCCGGCGCATCGGGTTGCCCTCCGGCTGACCGGCGGCCGGGCGAGGGTGCGCGAACCGACCGCCGACGGCATGGGCACTCTGGTCCTGGTTACGACCGGTCGGCGCAGCGGCGAGCGGCGCGAACGGCCGCTCTACTACATGCGCGACGGCGATCGCTTCGTGGTCGTCGCCTCCAACGCCGGGGACGAGCGCGATCCGGCGTGGTGGCTGAATCTGCAGGCCGATCCGGAAGCGGACGTGCGCACGAGCTCGGGAACGGTCCCCGTTCGCGCGCGCGAGGTGACCGACGAGGAACGAGCCAGGCTGTGGCCCGAGCTTGTCCGCAGATTTGCGGGCTTCGCCCGCTACGTCGAGCGGACCGCTCGTCGCGTTCCGGTGATCATCCTCGAGCCTTGACGCCGGCTTGCCACATGCGCAAATACTTGCGCATGAGCGTACGCATACCGACCAATCTATCGCTGCCAAAGGATCTCGTCGAAGAGCTCGACGCTATCGCCGGCAAGCGCAACCGCAGCGCCTACGTGGAGGCCGTGCTCGAGAAGCACTTGCGCCGTGAGCGGATGAAGCAAGCGTGGGAGGCGGCGCGCGGGATCCTCAAGGACGACCCTCGGTTCCCAACGTCAGATGCCGTAGTTGAGTGGGTGCGCGCACTGCGTGCCGAGAAGACCGACCCCGGCGCCGAGGCGTGAGGGTGGCCCGCTACCTGCTCGATACGACGTTTCTCATCGACTACCTGCGCGACGATCCAACGGCCACTGCCCGCTATGAGCGGTTCTTCGCCGACGGCGATGACGTGCTCGTCAACGACATCGCCGTGTGCGAGACACGGGCCGGCCTCAACGAGGCGGGCGCTCCGGCCTTCGCGCGCATGCTCGGACCCACCGGGTTCGTCCAGCCCGGGCCGGACACGGCACTCAAGGCCGGCGAGTGGCGAGTCCAGGCCAGGCGCAGAGGTTACGTGCTCAGCCTTGCCGACGCACTCATCGCCGCCACCGCTGAAGCCGCCGATGCCATGGTCCTGACGCGCAACGTTCGCGACTTCTCGCTGACGCCGGTCCGCGTCGAGACCTACTGAAGCGGCTCGAAGCGGCAGGTGAAGTGGCGCAGCTGCCCCGCCTGATCCACGATGCGGTAGCCGCGCAGGTCGGCCGCCCGCTCGGCGACCCAG
>CAYRMQ010000014.1:0-6317 GCA_964425305.1 uncultured Anaerolineaceae bacterium
CGCTGGTCATGCTCGAGGCCATCCGCGACTTCGAGCGGCGCACCGGCCGGCTGGTCGGCATGAAGCCGGCGGGCGGCATCCGCACGGCGAAGGAGGCGGTGCAGTACCTCGTCGTGCTCTATGAGACGCTCGGGCCGCGCTGGATGACGGCGGACCTGTTCCGCTTCGGCGCCAGCACGCTGCTCAACGACGTGCTGATGCAGATCCGCAAGGAGCGCACCGGCGCGTACCAGGGCCCGGACTACTTCACCGTCGATTGAACCTTCTGCGCTCGCCTTACGGGTGCTGGCCAGACGCTCACCGCTCACGCTTGCAGGCGAGGACCCGCAGCTCGAATCTCCCGGGCCATCAGGACAGCTGTCCCTTGTGCCTGGGACGCAACCTGCCGATCGTTGCTCGCATCCCAGCGTTCTAAGGAGGAGATCATGTTCAAACGCCTCGCGCTGGCTGCCGTGCTGGGCAGCCTGATCTCGGTCTCGGCCGTCGCGCCAGCCAACGCAGCAATCCACGAGCTGGTTGCCAGTTGGTGTTCAAACGATCAGTGGCAGACGCTCGATCCGCCAGGCCAGATCCGTTTCGGGCACCAGTCGTTCCTGCGCGCGCTACAGGCAAGCAAGCTCTACGACGTGCAGTTCGGCGCAGTGCCGGCCGGCGAGCCGGCGCCTGCACCCGGCTCGATCCCGGTGACGGTCGACATCGATTTCAGCCGGCCAAACTCGAAGTTCAGCGATGCCGGCTTCTACTTCATCTTCGTCGATGAGGTAGGCGCCGACACGTTCACGATCTACGTTCGCGCGGGTGTGCCCGACCATCCAGCCTTCGACCACTGCACGAACTCCCCGTTCGGGACCTAGCTGGAGCGGCCAGCTCGTCGAACAGAGGCACTAGCGACCGTCGTTCGCCCTGGCCAGCGCCAGCGCTGCGTTTAGGCCGCCGAAGCCGAAGGAGACGGTCAGCGCAGCGCCGATCTCCGCTTCCAGTGGCCGGTCGAGGAGGCACGGCAGAAACTCGAGCACGTCCCGGTCGGGCTCGTCGAGGTTGACCGTCCCCGGCGCCCAGCCGCGCCCGATTGCCAGCGCGCAGATGGCCGCCTCGATGGCGCCCGACGCTCCCAGCGGATGGCCGTAGTAGGCCTTCGTCCCGCTGACCGGCACCTCGCGGCTGCGCGGGCCGAGCGCGCGCGCCAGCGCACGCGCCTCGGCCACGTCGCCGAGCGGCGTCGATGAGGCGTGGGCATTGACGTAGTCGACGTCGGCCGCGCGCATGCCGCCGTCCGCGAGCGCCAGCCGGGCGGCCCGCGCTGCCTGGTGGCCGTCCGGCCGTGGCTGGACCATGTGGTGGGCGTCGCTCGTGGCGGCGAAGCCGCGCAGCTCGGCGTAGGGCGTCGCGCCGCGGCGGCGGGCGACGTCCTCCGCCTCGAGCACGAGCAGCGCCGCTCCCTCGCCCATGACGAAGCCGTCGCGCTCGGCGTCGAAGGGCCGCGAAGCGGCCGCCGGCTCGTCGTTGTGGCGGTTGCTCAGCGCGCGGATGATGTCGAAGGCGCCGAAGGCCAGCGGGCTGAGCGGGACCTCGACGCCGCCGGCGAGCGCCGCATCGGCGCCGCCGCTGCGGATCAGGTGGAGCGCCTCGCCGATGGCAACCGCGCCCGCGGCGCACGAGTTGGCCGTCGACAGGATCGGCCCGTGGAGGCCGAGAGCGATGCCCAGGTTGGCCGGCGCGGCGCCGCCGAAGACGGCCAGCGCCAGGTTGGGCGCGACCGAGCGGATGCCACGATCGAGGTAGCGCTCGTGCTGGCTCTCGGCGTAGGCGATGCCGCCCAGCGCCGACCCGACGTAGACGGCGAAGCGGTCGGCGCGCGGTCCACCGCCCTCGTCGAGCCTGATTCCGGCGTCGTCGATGGCCAGCCTGCCTGCGGCAAGGCCGAACTGGCTGAAGCGATCGAGTCGGGCGGCCGTCCGGGCCTCCATGTGGTCGGTCGGCTCGAAGCCGTCGACCTGGGCGGCCACCTGCGAGCGAAAGGGCGAGGGATCGAAGCGATCGATCCGCTTGACAGGCGAGCGCTCGGACTGCAGCCCGTCCCAGAACGCCGGCAGTCCGATGCCCAGCGGGGTCACCAGCCCCAGGCCGGTGACCCACACACGTCTCGGCGGGCGCGGCACGTTAGGTGCTCTCGGCCAGCGCCTTGAACGTGGCCAGCGTTCGGCCGGCGATCGGCCGGACGAAGAAGCGGTTGACGACGCGTGGCAGGAACTCAGGCCCCAGCACTGGCAGTGGCCGGCTGAAGTCGTGCTCGATCGTTACCCTCGAGTGTCCGTCGTCGCTTGGCCGGATGTGCCAGGTAACCTGCATGCCGTTGCTCACTCCGCGCACGTGGCGGAAGTGCAACCGCAGATCGTTCTCGTCCGAGGCATCCGCCCACTGCTCGGCGAGCCACGTTACGGGCATGGCGACAGGCCCGAAGCGGCGTGTGGCGACCATCTGCGCGATCACGCGCTCACCCTCGCGTGACTGAATGGTCACCTTGCGATAGTGGGGTAGCAGCGTGGGCCATCGGCTGACGTCGCGGGCCAGCTCGAAGACCCGCGCCGGGCTGGAGCGGACCTGGATGGCGATGGTCGACTTCACACGGGCAACCTCGGGGACAGGCGACGATCCTAGCCTGTCCCCCGCATTCCGGCCACGGACCGAGCGGTCAGCGCGGACCGGGCGGTCAGCCCGGACCGAGCACGCGTGTTAGGAACAGCGGGTTGACTACCCGTGACGCCGGCACCACGTCAGCCAGCGCGAGCGCGAACGCCTGCCGTAGCTCGGCATGGCGGTCCAGGTTGCGCAGGGCCTGACCGGCAAGCGCTGGTTGGGCCAGGAAGAGCTGGAGCATCCACGACAGGATGTCCTTGCCGCGGAAGCGTGCGCGCAGCCGGCGCTCGTACTCGTCCAGCGCGCCCGACCGCCGATCGAGCCAGTCGGCGATGGCGCTCACCGCCAGGTCAGCCGAGGCCAGCGCGCGGTGCAGGCCTTCACCGCTCAGCGGGTCGACGAAGCCAGCCGCGTCGCCGATCAGCAGGAAGTTGCGGCCGGCCGCGCGATTGACGCGGTGGAGGAGCGGCAGGGCAACCCGCACGGCGTCGGTCTCCGGCTCGTCGAGCCACGGCCGCTCGCGCCGTGACGCGCCGCGCAGGCGGCGGTCAAGCACGCCCAGCAGCCCGCCGTCCCGGCGCAGCTCGCGCCGCAGGTCCGCTTCGCGAATCACCAGGCCGAGGTTGACGCGTGCCGCCGGCACCGGCGCCACGCCGCAGTACCAGCCGTCTCCGACGATCATCTCCGCCTCCATCGGCTGGTCAGCTGGGGCGGCCGATGGATCGGCGCGGTGGACCGTCAGCGCTGCACGCCGGAAGCGCCGGTTGGGCAGGATGACACCGGCCGAGCGGGCAACGATCGACGACGGGCCGTCGGCGCCGACGACGAGGCGGGTCGTCAGCCGGCGCCTGCCGCGATCGTCGTGGACTTGGAGCGCTGCCTGCTGGCCGTCGACGTCGACGGCGGTGATGGACGCTCCCTCGCAGACCGTCGCGCCGCTCTGCGATGCGCGGTCGAGCATGACTCGTTCCAGGCGCACGCGGTCGATGCCGCAGGCGTTCAGCGCCGCCGGATACTCCAGCCGGCATGCCGCCTGCCCATCGGCGGTGCGGATGGCCATTGCCGAGATCGGTCGGATCAGCCGCGCGACCTGATCGCCGCTCAATCCGAGCGCCGACAGGCCGCGTCGGGTCAGCGCCGACGTGTAGACGCCGGCGGCGCGCCAGCGCGGCTCGGGCAGCCGCTCGAACAGGACCACTTCCCGGCCGACCTGTGCCAGCCGGATTGCAAGCGCGGCGCCCGCCGGACCACCGCCGACGACGGCGACCTCGACGTCGCTCATCTTGTCAAATGGCGTCGGGCGCGTGGCCTGAGCACGAGCGCGTAGCGATGGTCGAGCCGATCGTTGAAGCGCGCCTCCACCTCCATGCCGCCGCGCGCCGCCATCGCCTCGACCTCGGCCGGCAGGTAGGAGCGGCGCACCGACAGCGGGGCGTCGTGGCGCGTGTAGGGGTTACCTGTGACGAGTCGGGCCAGGAGCCAGGCGCCGAGCCAGACGCGGCGCGCCCTGAGCAGGTCGTTGACGATGACCGCCCGGCGACAGACACGTGCCATCTCGGCGAGCAGCGCCTCGGCCGCCGGCTCGTCGAGGTGATGCAGCAGCAGCGACGCGTGGACGACGTCGAAGGAGGCGTCGCCGTGGTCGATGCCATCGCCGTCGGCGAGCGCGATGTGCAGGTCAGGTGTGTCCCCGGCCAGCCGGCGCGCGTAGTCGACGATCTCCGGCCGTATGTCGGTCGCCTCCACCTCGAGCGCCAGGCCGGCCGTCCGCGCCCGGCGCAACAGGAACAGCGGGATGTCGCCGGCGCCCGTTCCGACGTCGAGCAGGCGCAGCCGGCGGCCGGACGGCACCGAGCGGGCGACGTGGGACAGCGCGTGCCATGACAGGCGACACCCACCGAGCCACCGATTGGCGCGCGACATGTCGCGCAGGTTGCCTTCGAGCAGCGCGCGATCGAGCGGTCCGTCGAGCAGCTCGCGTTCGCCTCGAGCCCTCTCCATCGGTGCAGGTTAGCGCCTCGTGGCCGCCCAGGCCAGATGCAAGCGGGCTACATGTGACCATATTGTCACTGAGAGGCAGTGGTCGAGCACGCCGATTCGATGTACCCTGACGCGGTGACGGACCGCAACCCGGACAGGAATCGGCGCCGGGCGGGCGCGCTCGTGCCGCGCGGGCGGTCGAGCGACGTTGGCCGCGGCACCGACGTGCCGGCCAGCTGGGGCCTGGGCGAGGGCCAGCAGATCCCATGGGAGTACGCGCCGGCGCCGGAAGCGCGCGACATCGTCCAGCTCAAGTCGCGCTACGGCCTGTTCGTCGGCGGCAAGGAGATCGCGCCGCGCAGCGGGCAGTGGTTCACGACGGTCGACCCGGCGACGGAGGAACCGCTGGCCGAGGTGGCGCGGGCCGGCGTCGAGGACGTGGAGCACGCCGTTGGCGTGGCGCGTCGTGCCTTCCGCCGTGACTGGGGAGCGCTGCCCGGCCGGGAGCGGGCCAAGTACCTCTTCCGCATCGCGCGCATCCTGCAGGAGCGTAGCCGCGAGTTCGCCGTCCTCGAGTCGCTCGACGGCGGCAAGCCGATCAAGGAGTCGCGCGACGTCGACGTGCCGCTGTCGGCGGCGCATTTCTGGTACTACGCCGGCTGGGCCGACAAGCTCGAGTACGCCTTCCCGGCGCGCGATCCGCGGCCGCTCGGCGTCGCGGCGCAGGTCATCCCGTGGAACTTCCCGCTGTTGATGCTCGCGTGGAAGATCGCGCCGGCCCTTGCCGCCGGCAACACCGTCGTCCTCAAGCCCGCCTCCTCGACCCCGCTGTCGGCCCTCCTCTTCGCCGATGTCTGCCGCCAGGCGGAGCTGCCGCCGGGTGTCGTCAACATCGTCACCGGCCCGGGCGAGATCGGCCTGGCCCTCGTCAAGCATCCCGACGTCGACAAGGTGGCCTTCACCGGCTCGACGGTCGTCGGCAAGACCATCGGCAAGGCCATCGCCGGCACGGACAAGGCGCTGACGCTCGAGCTGGGCGGCAAGGCGGCCAACATCATCTTCGACGACGCGCCCGTCGACCAGGCGATCGAGGGTGTCGTCAACGGCATCTTCTTCAACCAGGGCGAGGTGTGCTGCGCCGGTAGCCGGCTGTTCGTCCAGGAGTCGATCGCCGAGCCGTTCATCGAGCGCCTGAAGGACCGCCTGTCGACACTGCGCGTGGGTGACCCGCTAGACAAGAACACCGATGTTGGCGCGATCAACAACTCCGCCCAGCTGGCCAAGATCGAAGAGCTGGTCGAGGCCGGCCAGGCCGAGGGCGCCGAGATGTACCAGCCGGCCTGCGACCTGCCGGCACGTGGCTGGTTCGTCCGCCCGACGCTGTTCACCAACGTCAGCCAGTCGAGCCGCATCGCGCAGGAGGAGATCTTCGGACCGGTGCTGTCAGTGCTCACGTTCCGCACGCCGGCCGAGGCGATCGAGAAGGCCAACAACACGCCATACGGGCTCAGTGCCGGCGTCTGGACGGAGAAGGGCAGCAGGATCCTGAACATGGTCTCGCGGCTGCGCGCCGGCGTGGTCTGGGCCAACACCTTCAACCGCTTCGATCCGACGTCGCCCTTCGGCGGCTACAAGGAGTCGGGCTTCGGGCGCGAGGGCGGCCTGCACGGGCTGCTGGCGTACCTCGACCTCGGGGAGGG
>CAYRMQ010000014.1:6417-25062 GCA_964425305.1 uncultured Anaerolineaceae bacterium
CGCATCGCAAGGCGGGTCTGCCGGATGGAGCCGGCTCCGCTGCCGCCCACGGCCGGATCCCCGTCCGCAAGACGTACAAGCTGTACGTGGGCGGCCAGTTCCCGCGCTCGGAGTCGGGTCGCTCGTACGTCGTCCGCGCGCCGGATGGCACACCGCTGGCCAATGCCGTGCGCTCCTCGAAGAAGGACCTGCGCGACGCGATCCGGACGGCGCGCGGCGCCTTCTCCGGCTGGGCCGCCAAGACGGCGATGAACCGCGGCCAGGTGCTCTACCGCGTGGCCGAGCTGATGGAAGGCCGGCGCGAGCAGTTCACCGACGAGGTGCAGGCAGCCGAGGCCCTGCCGCGCGCGCAGGCGACGGAGGCGGTCGACCGGTCCATCGATAGGTGGGTCTGGTACGCCGGCTGGGCCGACAAGATCACGCAGCTCCTGGGCACGGTCAACCCTGTCGGTGCGTCCTACTTCGACTTCACGATCCCGGAGCCGACGGGCGTCGTCGGCGTCGTCGCCCCCGAAGGCTCGTCGCTGCTCGGGCTCGTCTCGCGCGTCGCGCCCGTCGTCGTCAGCGGCAACAGTGCGGTCGTGCTCGCGTCGGAGACCCGGCCGCTGCCGGCGATCACGCTTTCGGAGGCGCTCGCCACGTCGGACGTGCCGGGCGGCGTGATCAACATCCTGACCGGCCTGCGGCGCGAGCTCGTGCCCGTCCTCGCCGCGCACATGGACGTCAACGCCCTCGATACCTGGGGAGTGCCGCCGGACCTGCGGGCGCAGGTGGAGGAGTCGGCGATGGACAGCGTCAAGCGCCTCGGCCGCGGGCCGCGCGGCGACGGCGACCGCTTCGACTGGCTCGACGACAGCCGCGCGCAGCGACCCGAATGGATCGCCAGCTTCCTCGAGATGAAGACGGTCTGGCATCCCATCGGGATGTAGCCGCGCCGCCGTGACGTGACGCGCCGGCTGCTGATCGTCGCGCTCGCCGCGCTCATTCCGTTCTTCGCGCTGGCGGCCTGGACGCGGCTTAACCCCGTCGGCGAGTGGGAGCTGGCGCTGCTGTCGACGCTGGCGCTGCCCGCCGATCCGTTCGGCGACCTCGTCCGGGGCGTCAACGCGCTCGGCGATCTGCACGTCTGGGCAATCGTCGTCGGCGTGCTGGCGCTGATCGCGGCGGCGCTGCGCCGCATATGGGCGGCCCTTCTCATCGCCTTCACCATCGCCGCCGACCTCGTCGGCTTCCTGGTCAAGATCGTCGTCGAGCGGGCGCGGCCGGAGGGCGCGCTGATCGAGCACCTCCTCGGCGGCGACTCGTACGCGTTTCCCAGCGGCCACGTGCTGCGGGCGACCGCGCTGGTGGCGGTCGTCGCCTGGCTGGCCGCACCACCTGCCTGGCGCCTGCGCGCGGCGCTCATCGGCGCCACGGCGGCGGCTCTCATGATGGGCTACGCACGCGTCGCGCTCGGCGTCCACTGGCCGACCGACGCAGTCGGTGGCTTCCTCTTCGGCGTCGCCTGGTTCGGCTTCAGCGCGTGGCTGGCCGAGCGACAGGCTCCGCCTCAGCCGGCCGAGACAGAGGAGCTGGCGGCGGTCGAGAACAGCTCGCGGAAGGACGCGGCGCGGATGCCGGCCTCGCCGGCATCGTCGTGGCGGAAGAAGACGTAGCAGTCGGCGCCGTCGGCGAGGAAGGGATCCAGCCGTCGCGCCCAGCGCTCCAGCTCGGCGGCGGTGTAGTCAGCCCGGCGCAGGCGCAGGTAGACGTGCGCCCCAGTGCGCAGCAGATCGGGCTCCGGCGCGTCGTCGAGGTCGGTGGCGCAGAGTGCCGCGCCGTGCGCGCGCAGCAACCCGTAGACGCCGTCGTCGCGCCAGGCCGCGTGCTGGAACTCGACGGTCAGCGGCAGGTCGCTCGGCCACGCCTCGAGAAGCCGCGCCAGCCGGTCATCGTCACGAGTGACGTTGTCCGGCACGCGGAACAGCACGCTCCCGAGGCGCTCCCCGAAGAGCCGATAGGGCGCGGTCAGCCAGGCCAGCGTATCGGCGGCCGCCGAGCCGAAGGCGCGCAGGCCGCCCCCGCGCTGGGCCTTGACGACGAAGCGGAAGTCGGGCGGCGTGTCGGCCAGCCAGCGCTCGACGCGAGCGGGCCGCGGCTGCTGGTAGAAGGTGTTGTTGAGCTCGACGGCGGGCAACCGCGCGGCGTACTGGCGCAGCAGCCCTTCGCCGCGCGTAGCGGCAGGGTAGAAGCGCGGCACCCACGCGGCGTAGGCGAAGCCGCTCGTCCCTGTGTAGAGCCGGCCCGCGCCGGCCTGGCCGTGCATGGCGCCCGATTCTTCCACGTTTCTGGTACGTCGCGACCGCCCACGCCGCTGGCCCGGCATCCGCGAGCGGTGTAGGTTTGAGCCATGGCCGACGACGAGCGCGACGAGCGCAGTACTTACCCGGCGCACCGCCCGGACCACGACATCTCACCGACGATCGGTCAGCCGCAGGCGGGCGAAGACGTCCGGCCCGAGCCGCCGCCGGAGGACATGCGCGACTTCTACGGCAACGCCGGCCCTGCGATCGGCGACGCCGCGCCGGTCAGTGCGGTGGACGTGCCGGAGCCGGAGGCCGGGCCATACGGACCCGGTCCGCGCGTCGAGCGGCCGCACGTCTCGGAGCAGGCGCCATCCGTCTTCCACGAGCCGACGCGCGATCCGAGCCTGTCACGGGCGGTTGACCGTGCCGCCGCCGGCATCGAGCCCGACGCCGCCGGCTACGACCGCTCGATAGAGGGCCCACCGCCGGGACCGCTCGACGCGCCGGCCGACCGCGAGGCTGCCGACGCCGAGGACCAGCCGGGCGGCCAGTGGGGGTCGTCGGGCTAGGTCGCCGTCGCTTCGCTCTCGACAGCGCTGCCACGCCGGCCGAGCAGGCCGCTGCGCGGGCTGAACAGCAGCGCCAGGCCGAAGACCGTCGACTGGACCAGGACGATCGTGGCGCCGCTGGCGAAGTCGAACCAGTAGCTCAGGTAGAGGCCGGTGATGGCGCTGCTCGCGCCGACCAACGCCGCCGTGCCGACGAGCCGCGTGAAGCGGACGGTGAGCAACTGCGCCGTCGCCGCCGGCGTGACGAGCATGGCCACGACGAGGATGATCCCGACGGCCTGGATGCTGACCACGATCGTCACCGCCACCAGGCCCAGGAAGAGGTACTCGAGCGCGCCGACGCGCAGCCCCGACGCCGCCGCGCCGAGCGGATCGAAAGTCGCGTACAGCAGCTCCTTCCAGAGCAGTCCGACGACGGTCAGCACGACGGCCCCCAGAGCGAGCAGGGCGACGAGCTCGTCTTGTCCGATGCTCAGCACGTTGCCCAGCAGGAAGCCCATCAGGTCGCCGACGAAGCCGCGGATCGAGCTGAACAGCAGTATGCCGAGGGCGAACGTGCCGGCGAAGACGACGCCGATGGCGGTGTCGACGCGGATGCGCGCGCGGCGGCTGATCCAGCCGATGGCGATGGCCGTGGCAAAGGCGGCGACGCCGCCGCCGATGACGTACGGCCCGCCGAAGATGTAGGCGGCGACGACCCCCGGGAAGGCCGCATGGGCAACGGCGTCGCCGATGAAGGCCATGCCCTTGAGCACGACGTAGCTGCCGACGACGGCGCAGACGATGCCGGCCAGCACCGACGCCACCAGCGCGCGCTGGAAGAAGGGGAACGCGAACGGCTCGAGCAGCGCCTCCATCAGTTCGCCCCCGTCAGGGCGTCACCGTGCTGTCATCGTGGAAGTGGTGCTCGTCCTCGCCCGCCGGCTGGTCATGGTGATGGGCGTCGTCGAGCAGCACCGTCCGGCCACCGAGGACGAGCAGGTGGCCGCCGTAGGTCTCGGACAGCAGCTGCGGGTCGAGGATGAGCGACGACGGACCGTGCGCGATCAGCCGCCGGTTGATCGCCGCCACGCGCTGGAAGCGCTGGGCGGCACAGGCGAGGTCGTGGGTCGTGGCGACGACAGTCCGGCCCCGCCGCGCCTCGGCCTCGAGGATGTCCATCAACTCTTCCTGGGTCGTGGCGTCGATGCCCGTCACCGGCTCGTCGAGCAGGTAGAGCGCGGGGTCGGCGGCCAGCGCGCGGGCCAGGAAGACACGCCGCCGCTGACCGCCCGACAGCCGGCCGATCTGAGTGTGGCGATGGTCGGCCATGCGCACCTTCTCGAGCGCCTCGTCGACCGCCCGCCGATCGTCGGGACCGGGCCGCCGCGCCGGGCCGAGCACCGGATAGCGGCCCATCATGACCACGTCGCGTGCCGTGACCGGGAAGTGCCAGTCGACGGTCTCGGCCTGCGGCACGTACCCCACGCGCCGCGCCTCGCGCCCGGGCGCCGAGCCGAGGATCTCGACCCGGCCGTGCCACGGCCGCAGCAGCCCGGCCATCACCTTCAGCAGCGTGCTCTTGCCGGCACCGTTGGGCCCGACGACGGCCAGCAGCGAGCCGGCCTCGACGGCGAGGTTGACGGTCTCGAGCGCGACGCGATCGCCGTAGCCGGCGGTCACGTCGGACAGCCAGACGTCGGAGTGGGCTCGGGCGTGACCGGGATCGACGGTCGCGACGTCGACCGAGCGCAGCAGCCGCTCTGCGGCCGGCGTGCCGGACGGTGGCGTGGACTGCCCGCTCATCGGAGGCCGTCCACGATGCGCTCGGTGTTCCAGCGCATGACTGCCTCGTAGGTGTCGAGCGGCGGATCGCCCAGCGAATCGGTGTAGAGGTCGTCGATCACGCTGACTCCTGCCTCGCCGGCGATGGTCTGCGCCAGGCGGTCATCGAACTGGACCTCGGTCAGTATCGCGCGCACGCCCGCCTCGCGGATCGCGCCGATCAGGCGGGCGACCTCGCCCGCGCTCGGCTCCTGGCCGGGCGAGTCGACGACGACGCCGACGATCTCGATGCCGTAGGCGTGGGCGAAGTAGGGGAAGGCGTCGTGGAACGACACGACGCGCCGCTTCTCCTCGGGCAGGCCGCCGACCTGGGCGCCGATCCAGGCGTCGAGCTCGGCCAGCCGAGCGTCGAAGTCGTCGGCGCGGGCGCTGTAGGCCGACTCCCGCTCGGGGTCGATGGCGGCGAGCTCGCTGGCCAGGCGGGCGGCGTAGAGGCGGGCGTTGCCGACGTCCAGCCAGAGGTGCGGGTTGACCGCGTGGTCGTGGTCGTCGTTTTCGTCGGTGCCCTCCTCGTGATCTTCCTCGTGATCTTCCTCGTGCTCCCCTTCGTCGTCCTCGAAGTACTCGGCACCGTCGAGGTCTTCGCCGACGACGAGCAGCGGGACGCCGCGCGCGGCCTCCTCGGCAAGCGACTCGAACCACTCGTCGAGCCCGACGCCGTTCATCACCAGCAGGTCGGCGCCGGCCAACCGGACGGCGTCTGACGGCGCCGGCTCGAAGGTGTGGACGTCGCGGCCGGCGGGGATCACCGCATGGACCTCGACCAGATCGCCGCCGACCTGGCGCACGAAGTCGGCCAGGATCGTCGTGCTCGTCACGACGCGCAGGGCCGCGCCGGGCCCGGTTGGGCTGGCCGTGCCGGGGGCAGTCGCGGGTGGCGCCGCGCAGGCGGCCAGCAGGAAGCCGAGGGCAAGGGCCACGGTGATGGTCAGGCCGCCAGGGCTGGGCGGTCGGGTCACGTCGTTCTCCCCTGGCAGTCAGCGCACAGCCCGTACAGCTCGAGGCGGTGGCTGTCGATCCGGTAGCCCGTTCGGCGGGCGATGTCGTCAACGACGCCCTGCAGGCCGGCGTCCTCGACCTCTGTCGAGCGGCCGCAGCGTGCGCACATCACGTGGTGGTGGTGATCCTCGGGTTCGCAGATGACGTAGGCGTGTTCCCCGCTCGGCAGGTCGACGCGCTCGAGAGCGCCGAGAGCGGTGAAGAGCTCCAGCGCCCGGAAGACGGTCGCCCGTCCCAGCCTCAGTCGACGCCGGCGGGCCGTGGCCAGGAGATCGGCCGCGGTGAAGTGGCCGCCCTGGCTGGCGATCAGATCGGCGACCTGCGTGCGTGGCTCGGTCACGCGATGGCCGGACCGCTCCAGGGCGGCCACGAAGGGAGGGAGTGGCTGTGCAGTCACGGTCGCGAGATGATACTCAGTCTCAATAAACTCTGCAAGCGCAGCGCAGGACCGGTGAATGAGGAGAAGCCGGGGCAGGCCTAGAATCGGCAGATGGCCGAGTACGATCCGAGCACCGCGCTTCTCGTCGTCGACGTCCAGAACGACTTCGCTGACCCCGGTGGCAGCCTCTACGTCAAGGGCGGCGAGGAGATCGTGCCGCTCGTCAACGCCGAGATCGACCGCGCAAGGGCTGCCGGTGCGACGGTCGTCTACAGCCAGGACTGGCATCCCGAGTCGACCCCCCATTTCCAGAAGGACGGCGGCGTCTGGCCGGTGCACTGCGTCATGAATACGTGGGGCGCCGAGTTCCATCCGGATCTCATGGTCGACGGCCCGATCGTGCGCAAGGGCAGCAACGGCGAAGACGGTTACTCGGCGTTCACGATGCGTGATCCGGTGAGCGGCGAAACCAAGCCAACGGAGCTGGCCGACCTGCTGTCGAAGGCGGGCGTCACCCGCCTCGTCGTCGTCGGCATCGCGACCGACTACTGCGTCAGGTCGACCGTCCTCGACGCGCGAAAGCACGGCTACCCGGCGACGGTCATCGAGAACGCCGTGCGCGCCGTCAACCTGCAGCCGGGCGACGGCGACAGGGCGGTCGAGGAGATGCTCGGCGCGGGCGCCCTGCTGGAATCGCGCGGCGGCGGATAGACTTGCGTTGATGCAGCAAGCGGCGGACACTCGCCCCTATTCACCCGGACTCGAGGGGGTCCTCGCGGGCGAGACTTCGATAGCGCTGGTCGACGGCGCCAACGGCCGCCTGCTGTACCGCGGCTATCCCATCGTCGAGCTGGTCCGTGGCGGCACGTACTCACAGGTCGCCGAGCTGCTGTGGACCGGCGAATGGCCCGATTCGGGGCATCTCCCCTGCGCGCCGCTTCCTCGCGAAGTGCTCACCGCGCTGCGCGCCCTGCCGCCGGATGCTCTGCCGATGGACGCGCTGCGCACGGCGGTCTCGGTGTGGGGCACGGTCAACAAGACTGCCTGGCCACCGACCGTCGACGAGGCGCGCGCGCTGACAGCGCTGGCGCCGTCGGCGCTGGCCACCTTCTCGCGCTTGCGCCAGGGCGACGAGCCGGTTGAGCCGGATGCCGACCTCGACCTGGCCGCCGGCTTTCTCTACCAGCTGACGGGCAGGGCACCCGATGAGGCCGCCGCGCGCGCCCTCGACGCCTACTTCATCACCGCCGCCGAGCACGGCTTCAACGCCTCCACCTTCACCGCGCGCGTCATCACCTCCACGCGCTCCGACATCGCTTCGGCCGCCGCCGGCGCGATCGGCGCGCTCAAGGGGCCGCTGCACGGTGGGGCGCCGTCCGAGGTCGTCAACCAGCTGCACGAGATCGGCTCGCCGGAGCAGGCCGAGAAGTGGGCGCGCGAGACGATCGAGCGCGGCGAGCGGATCATGGGTTTTGGCCATCGCGTCTACCGCGCCTACGACCCGCGGGCGGCGGCGCTGCGCGAGGTCGCCGAGGGCATGGCCGGCATGGCCGAGTGGCTGCGCCTCGCTGTCGCCGTCGAGGATGTCGTGCTGCGCGTGCTGGCCGAGATGAAGCCCGGCCGCGTGATCAAGACGAACGTCGACTACTACGCGCCGGCCGTGCTGCAGGGCGCCGGCCTGCCGTCGCCCGATCTCTACCCGGCGACCTTCGCCCTTGCCCGCCACGCGGGCTGGACGGCGCACGTCCTCGAGCAGGCGTCGGCCAACCGGCTGATCCGGCCCGACGTGCGCTACACCGGCCCGGCCGAGCGTTCACTGCCCGGGGTCGGCGCCGGCCGCTAGGGCGGCGCGCATGGGCGCGGGCGAGCACGCGTGGCCGCTCATCTCGCGCCGCCACTTCCTGGAGGTGTCCGCCGCGTCGGCGGCGTCGGCGATCGCGCTTGCCGCTTGCGGACAGGAGCCTTCGCCCTCACCGGTGGCGCCGTCGACTGCGACACCGACACCGACTTCCGGCGCTCAGCCGACGTCGACCAAGCAGCCCACACCCGCTGCTGGCCAGCCGGCTACGCCCTCGCCAGCCCCCATGCCGACTGACGGGCCCACGCCGGCGATGGGCCCGGGCTCGCGTGTGCTCTATCGCGACGCCGCGCTGGCAGACGGGCGCTCGGCCGAGCTGCAGGTCGGCGTCAGCGTGCTCGTCGACGGGGGGCGGGTGGCGTGGATCAGGCCGTCGGACGCCGAGGAGGATCCCGGGCCGCGCGAGGGTCTGGAGGTGGTTGATGCGTCGGGCTCGACGATCGTGCCAGGCATGGTCGATTGCCACAGCCACGTGACGCTACCCGGCGGGGCGCACTGGATCGACCGGGGAGCGGATGCGCCCGAGCGGCTGGTCGCCTATGCCGAGCACAACGCGCGGCTATTGATGGGCGCCGGAGTCTTCTGGGCGCGCGACGTGGGCGCGCCGATGGGAGTTGATCCCGTTGACGGCCGGGAGCGAGCGCTGAGCCTGGGCGTGCGCGACCGCTGGGCCGGCCGTCGCGAGTACCCCACCGTGCGGGCCGCCGGGTCGTGGATCACCCGCGCAGGCTCGCTGCCGGCCGGGCTGACCGTCGGTGTTTCGAACGCGGACGAGTTGCTCGCCGCGGCGATGGGCCAGCTCGACGACGGTGCGGACTTCATCAAGCTCTACCTCGACGGGCCGGATCCGGCGACGTCGCCGTGGTCGGTAGCCGAGGTGCTCCCCGTGGTCGAGGCGGCCCACGGCCGCGGCGCGAAGGTGACGGCCCACTCGGGCCGGCTCGACGGAGCGCGAGTCGGGGCCGAGGCGGGCGTAGATTCGCTGGAGCACGGCTTCGAGCTCGACGCCGACGTCTGTCGTGTGATGGCTCAGCGGGGAGTGGCGCTGGTCACGACGCTGACCGTGCTCGAGTCGTGGCTGACCTTCGGGCGGACGACGCGCATCCCGCGTTTCGCTTCGGCGGACGGGCGTCGGACGGTCGAGGCGCGGCGGGAGCGAGCGATCGAGAGCGTCCGTCTGGCGCGCGCAGCCGGAGTGGCGATCTGCGCCGGCACAGACTTCGGCGGCGGCTCGGCGCGGGCCAATCAGCTGGCGTGGGAGGTGGAGTCGCTGGTCGGCGCCGGGCTGGAGCCGTGGGAGGCACTTGGTGCCGCCACCTGGCGGGGAGGCGAGCTGCTCGGCGAGCCCGACGCGGGCGTGCTGCGCGACGGTGGCCCCGCCGACTTCTTCCTCGTCCACGGCGATCCGCTGTCCGATCCGGCCGCGCTGTGGCGGGTGTGGCGCACGTCACGCTGACATTCGCGCCTCGAAGTTGGCGGCCGCAGCTGGGCGCCTCCATCATACGCGAATGCCGGTAGCACAAAGTGAAGAATCGACCTTCCACAGCGGCGGCCATGGCGCTCGGGGCACTCCAGCTGAGCGTGGATCGAGCTTGAGAACCATGTCGGCAGCCGACTCGACGACCAGGTACCTGCGCTAACGCTACGCGGGCTCGAGAATGAGACGAATTTGGCCCGATCTCGCCGATAGCACTACCCGGGTTCGAGAATGAGAGGAGTGGCGCTTGATGCGACCGATTGACATCGGCGCGCCATGACGGTCCTCGGCCTGGAGCGCATACGAGTCAGCTACGAGCAGGGCAATCGTCCTGCCCTGTGGCTCCTGCTTGCGCTGCTCGTCTTCGTCGTGGCGGCGCGGCACCTCCCCCCGCTGTTCCTGGTCGGCCGTCTGAATGACGTGATCCTGACCCCGTCGGACGTGCTGACGGGCATGCCAGTACTGCTGGCGGCAGCGACCGCGCTTGTGGCATCCGGGCGAAGACTGCTCCTGGCCGGTGCCTCGCTGGTCGCAGCAGCCACCGTGCTGTCGAGCATCGGGCGCCTGGCCCCTCTGCTGTCGAGCGACGTGACGCTCTCGCTCAACATCCTTGCGGCACCGCTGCTGGTGGCCGGTCTACTGCTGTTTGGTCACGGTCTCGGCGGGGTGCGGTCGCCGCTTGGCGTCACGATCGTCTTCGCCGGCCTGGTCATGGCGCTGCTGGCCGCGGCTCTCGCCATAGCTTGGGGCCTGCCGCTGCTCGGCGCGGGCGGGATCGGTCCCGCGCTTCTCGCCAGCTCGGCCATCCAGCAGTTCACCTATCTCGGATGGGCGTACGTGCTCGCCGCAGCCGTCGAGCGCCGCGCTCGACTGATCGCGACCGGCGCTGGACTGCTGATACTGCTCCCTGTCGCCGAGTTGGCGCTTGGTGAGTTCGCCCGTCGACAGCAGCCGGGTTTCGAGATGCCGGTAGCAGGGATGGTCTTCCTGGTGCTCTCCCTCGCCGCGTGGGCGGCGCTGATCGTCGGCATCATCCGTGAAGTCGACGATCCGGCTACTGGCCCTCTGGCCCGATGAGCGTGCCGCGGACAGTGAGCTGGTAGCTGAAGTAGACACCGTCGATGAGCTCGACGCCGGGCACCACAGCCGGGTCGAGGTCGAGCAGGACGAGCCGTTGGCCGCCACACTGCGGCGGTAGTGACGGCAAGCCGCCGTCGCACAGCCAGGCCGGGCTGCCGCCGCCTCCCTCGCGCGTCACGAAGAAGCCCGTCACGGCGACTTCGGAGCCCACCTCCATACGCGTCGCGGCTTCCACCACCACGGCGCCGGCTGACTCTTCGAGCACCTCGATGACGGTCAGCGTCGGATAGATGGGCGTCGGCTTGACGCCCCGCGACAGCCTCAGCTCACCCACGGTGATCAGGTCGGACGCGACGACAAGCGGCAGCTCGCCATCGAGGTAGCCGTCGGCCGCGACCTCGAGCACATAACGACCGGGAGCGAGCGCCGACGCGCTGATGTGCCCGGGCACGTCGTCGGTCAGCAGCTGGCCATTGGGCAGCAGGAAGCCCTCCAGCCCGGTAACCAGCTGGCCGCCTTCGTTGGTGACGCTCACCCAAATGCTGCCCGTGCCGGGCGGCCAGATCGCTACCGGCGGCTCGCTCGAGATAGGCTCCGCTTCATCGCTGAGGCCGGTGCACCCGGCGAGCAGCACGAGACAGGCCAGTACGAGCCGCGTCGTCACGACTCTGCTGAAGCTGCGACGAGGAATTGCTCGCGGTACAGCTGCGCGTACAGCCCGCCGCGC
Organism: uncultured Anaerolineaceae bacterium; assembly: GCA_964425305.1. GTDB lineage: Bacteria > Chloroflexota > Limnocylindria > Limnocylindrales > CSP1-4 > JALYGJ01. Next base: position 17,616 of record CAYRMQ010000014.1, read on the forward strand.
TCCAGCAGCTCGTCGTGGCGGCCACGCTCGACGATGCGGCCGCGGTCGAAGACGAGGATCAGGTCGGCACGCAGGATCGTCGACAGGCGGTGCGCGATGGCGATCGTCGTGCGGCCCTTCATCACGCGCTCGATAGCCGCCTGGATCAGCCGCTCGGAGACCGTGTCCAGAGCGGACGTCGCCTCGTCGAGGACGAGGATGCGCGGGTCCTTGAGCACCACCCGCGCCAGCGCGACGCGCTGCTTCTCGCCGCCGCTCAGCTTGTAGCCACGCTCGCCGACGATCGTGTCGTAGCCGTCCGGCAGCTCGCGCACGCGATCGTGGATCAACGCCAGCCGGGCGGCCGCCTCCACGTCCCGATCGCCCGCCCCGGGCCGGGCGTAGCGCAGGTTCTCGCGCACGCTCGCGTGGAACAGGAACGTCTCCTGCGTCACGAAGCCGATCACCCGCCCCAGGCTGGCCAGGCTGATCTGGCGCACGTCGACGCCGTCGATCTCGACCGCCCCTTCTTCGACGTCGTAGAGCCGCGGCAGCAGGTACGTCGTCGTCGTCTTGCCCGAGCCGGACGGCCCGACGAGCGCCACCAGCTGCCCGGGCTGCGCCTCGAAGTCGATCTCCTCCAGCCCGAAGGGGATCGGGCGCAGGCCGTCGCCGTCTGCCCGACCGAGGCCATCGGCCGCCTCGAGCACGGCTGCCGCCTCCTGCGTCTCGTCCGGCCCGGCCCGCGCCGCCGCCTCGGCCAGGCCGTCGCCGGCAGCGACACGCTGCGCCGGCGCCGGGTAGCGGAAGGAGACATGGCGGAAGCGGATGTGCCCGCGGACCGCTGCCGGCTCGAGGACCAGCGCATCGGGCGCGTCTTCGATCTCGGTCGGCAGGCCGAGGTACTCGAAGATGCGATCGAAGAGCGCCAGCGCGCCCTGGACCTCGACCTGCACGTTGAGCAGCTGCCCGAGCGGGAAGAACAGCCGCGACTGGAGCGTCGTGAAGGCGACGATGTCACCGATGGTCGGCGCCGTCGGGTCGCCCTCGATGGCCAGCCAGCCGGCCAGCCAGTAGACGAACGCCGGCGTGATCGAGAAGACGACGCCGACGATCATGAAGAACCAGCGCCCGACCATGCTCTGGCGCAGCTGCAGCCGGGCCAGGCGGGCATTGGCGTCGCGGAAGCGCCCGACCGCCTGCTCCTGCTGGCCGAACGTCTTGGTCAGCAGCATGCCACTAACGCTGACCGTCTCCTCGGTGATCGCCGTGATGTCGGCCAGGCTCTCCTGCGTCTGCGTCGCGATGCGCCGGCGGATCTTGCCCACGCGGTAGGTGAGGTACATGAAGAAGGGCAGCAGGCCGAGCGACAGCGCGGTCAGCCGCCAGTCGAGGATCAGCATCGCGCCGACCGTGCTGATGACGATCACGAAGTTGGCGAAGACGCTGCTCGCCGTGTCGGTCACGACATGCTGCACGCCGCCGACGTCGTTGGACAGCCGGCTCTGGATCTCGCCCGTTCGCGTCTCGGTGAAGAAGCGCAGCGGCAACCGCTGGAGATGGGCGTAGAGCGCGTTGCGCAGGTCCTGCATCACGCGCTGGCCGACGACATTGTTGAGGTACGTCTGGCCGACGCCGATCAGCCCGCTGACGATGGGCACGGCGATCATCAGCCCGACGTAGAGGTTGAGCAGGCCGAAGTCGCGCTGCGGCAGCGCCTCGTCAATGAGCAGCTTGAGCAGGTACGGGTTGATCAGCCCGAGCAGGCTGGTCAGCACGATCGTCAACAGCACTGCCGCGACGGCCCAGCGGTAGGGGCGGAAGAAGGCGGCGATGCGCCGGATCGTCGCCGCCCGCCGCTCGGGCGGGATCGGCGGCCCAGCCTCGGGCTGGCCGGCGATGAAGCGGGCCGCGGCGCGGCCCGTGCCGCTGCCGCGCATGCCGAAGCTCATCGACCGAGCTCAGACGGAGGGTTCGGGCGGCACGGGCTTGGGCGCGGGAGCCGGCGGGGGAACGAGTGGCTCGCGGTCGGCCAGCTCGACGTCGTTGAGAAGGCGCAGCCTCGTCGCGAAGAGCCACGCCAGGCCGTAGAGCGCGGCCACGACAACCAGCAAGAAGCCGTAGCCGGTTATCAGCGCCAGGTACTCGATCGCCCCGCCGACCATCGCCCCGAGCAGGTTCGAGGCAAAGGCCATGTCGGCCGAGTTGGTGTCGCGGAAGGAGTAGCTGAAGACGAGATTGGCGAAGAAGACCGGCGCGAAGGCGACCGCTGCGGCAAGCGTGTAGCGCAGCCACGGCGGATCGATCAGCAGCGACTCCGGCGGCAGCAGGAAGGCCAGCGCGATCGAGACGAAGAGCAGCACGTAGAAGGGCGTTGGGCGGCGGATCGGCCAGCGCGCATTGACGAAGATCGCCAGCAGCACCGACGCGAGGATGGCGAAGAAGGCCATCGCGTTGACCACCCACGTCGTGCCGAAGAGCAGGCTGAAGCTGACCAGGCTGCGCGTCGTCAGCAGCAGGAAGGCCACGCCCAGCACGAAGAAGTGCGGCGAGAACCGCCGCAGCGTCGTGCCCGTCACCCTCGCCGCGCCAGCTACCGCCAACAAAGCCCCGATCAGGATGATCGCCAGCGCCGCCAGGTAGTGCGGTGGGATGAACTCGGTGCGCAGGTAGAGGAAGGGCCAATCGTCGGTGGCCGGCACAGGCTCCGGCGGCCCGATGGCCGGCAGGCCACCCAGGCTGCCCGCGTCGGCCGGCGGCGGCCCACCCTCGAGCGCGCCGATCAGTGGGCCGGCGGCGAGCGTCGCCTTGTGTGCCGAGTACGTCGCAACCAGCGGCTCGTGCCCGAACTCCGCCTCGAGCATGGCCGCGATCTTGTGCACCAGCCACGGGTCGCGGTAGTAGTTGTAGAGGACGAAGACACCGTCCTGCGGGTCGAGGTGCTCGCGGACGGCCTCGAACGCCTCCTCGGTGAAGAGGAAGCTCTCTAGGCGCAGCGCGGACTGCGATGACACGAGCGTCAGCGAGTCGGGCAGCGCGAAGATGACCAGATCGTAGGTCGTACCCGGCGCCGTCGTGCGCAGAAACGCGCGACCGTCGTTGACGAAGGGGTCGACGCGCGGGTCGTCGTAGGGTCGGTTGGGGTGGCGCTCGATGCCTATCTGCTGGATGGCCGGATCGATCTCGACGGCGTCGACGTGCTCGGCGCCCTCGCGCAGCGCGATCGCGACGTCGGTGCCCGACCCTGCCCCGACGACCAGCACCCGCCCGAAGGTGCGCTCGGGGAACCAGCGGTAAACTTGCTCGTAGAACTCCTCCTTCGGGTCGTCGATCTCGTGCAGCGCCTGGTGCGGGATGCCGTCGACGGTAAGGTGCTCCTTGCCCGTGCTGTCGCGGAACGAGTCGATGCGGTAGTAGGGCGACCAGATCTCGTTCGGGCTCGCCTGCAACAGCACCAGCACGACGACAGCCGCCAGGACCGCGCTGTTGACGAAGGCCCAGCGCAGGCGCGTCCTTCCGATCTCGACGGCGGCCACCAGGCCGAAGGCGACGGCGAACCAGACGACGGGATCGGTGCCCAGCGCCGACATCAGCGCGAAGGCGGCGATGCCGCTCATCGAGCCGATGATGTCGATGGCGTACGCCTTCAGCGGCCACATGCTCTTGAGCAGCGGACCGAGCGGCAGGGCGAGCGTGGCGAGGAGCGCCACGACGAGTCCGACGACCAGCGGCAGGATCAGGAAGTTGAGGTCGGCCGCGCGGCTCTCGGCCAGGCCGAAGAAGATCTCCTCGCTCGAGCGGACCTGCACGTTGAGCTGGAAGTGCCCGACAAGCGCGACGACGCCGGCCAGCACGAAGGCGAACGGCGACAGCCGCGGGCTGGCGCCGTTGCGTCCGAGCAGGATGCCCAGGCCGATACCCAGGAAGCTCGCGATCAGCAGAAAGTTGGAGAAGAAGCCGATGTATCTGACGTTGGCCGGGATCCAGCGGATCAGCAGCAGCTCCACGTACAGGATCGCGAAGCTGGTCAGGAAGAGGCGGACCTCATTACGGCCCAGGACGCCGACGAGGGCCTTCGGGCCACGGGCGAATAGAATTGCTCACTCCTTACACGACCGGGGAGGCGAATGGTAGCGACGTCACGCAGAGGACGCCCGAAGGCGGCACCCGTGCCGGCCCAGGAGGCCGACCGATCAAGCGAGCCGGAGGCGATCTTCGTCGTCGGGGTCAGTCGCAGCGGCACGACTCTCCTGCGGACGGTCCTCCAGACGTCGGATCGCATCGCGATCGCGATGGAGAACCACTACGTCGGCCACGTCATTCCCAACTACGGTGCGCGCCACCAGTTCCGCCGTCTGGGAGACCCGGCCGACGACGAGACGATTCGGCGTATCGTCGAGTTCATATACAGCGGCGACTACCAGAAGGCGTCGCGGCTGCGCGAGATCAGTCCCTACTGGCGCTGGCTGATCCGCGAGATCCCGCCGGCCGAGGTGGAGCAGCGGCTGCTCGCGGCAGATCGAACGGAGGCGGGCATCTACGCCGCGCTGTTGCGCCTCTATGCCGACTTCATGGGCCGGCCGGTGATGGGCGAGAAGACGCCGGCCCACCTCAACTTCGTCGACACGCTGCTCGAGTGGTTCCCTGGTGCGAAGGTCGTCCACATCATTCGCGATCCGCGAGCCATTCACATCTCCGATTCCCGGCGGCGGCGCGGCCGGCCGACGCCGCCGTACAGCTGGCTGATGCGCGTGCCGCTCGCCTTCGAGTCGCTGATCCTGCTCCAGACGGCGCTCGCCTGGTCGGGCGCGGCGCGGCGCCATGCGCGGCTGTCGCGCAGTCACCCGGAGAATTACATGATGATCCGCTTCGAGGATCTCGTCCGCGACCCGGACAACGTCCTGCCCAGGCTGTTCGAGTTCCTGGGCGTTGCGCTGCCTGCCACGGCGACCGACGTGAAGGTCGTCAGCCGTGGCTTCAACCTCGGTGCCGAAGGTCTCGATGCGGCCGCCGCCGACCGCTGGCGCGAGCACATCCACCCGTTTGCAGACCGCGTTGTACGTCTGCTGCTTGGCCGGCCGATGCGCCGGTTGGGCTACACCGACTGACGCATCCGCCTACCAAGCGGTGGCCGTCGCTGCCTCGGCGATGCCTTCAGCCTCCAGCCAGCGCTCGGCGTCGATCGCCGCCTTGCAGCCGTCGCCGGCTGCCGTGACCGCCTGGCGGTAGCGGTGGTCGTGGACGTCGCCGGCGACGAAGACGCCGTCGATCTTGGTCCGCGTGTGGTCGGTGACTACCAGGTAGCCCTTCTCGTCGACGTCGAGCCAGTCGCGGAAGATCTCCGTATTCGGCCGGTAGCCGATGGCCACGAAGAGGCCCTCCATCGGCTCGTCGCTCTCCTCACCGGTCTCGGTGTCGCGGAGGCGCAGGCCGGTGACGACGTCGTCGCCGAGAACGTCGGCGACCTCCTTGTTCCAGCGCACGCTGATCTTGGGATTGGCGAGCGCGCGCTGCTGCATGATCTTGCTGCCGCGCAGCTGATCGCGGCGATGGATCATGACGACGTCCGAGGCGAAACGTGTCAGGAACGTCGCCTCCTCGAGGGCCGTGTCGCCGCCGCCGACGACGGCGACCTTCTTGCCGCGGAAGAAGAAGCCGTCACACGTCGCGCAGGCGCTGACGCCGCGACCGCGCAGGCGCGTCTCGTTGTCGAGCCCGAGCCATAGCGCCGAGGCGCCGGTGGCGACGATGACCGAGTCGCCGGTGTACTCGCGACCCTCGACCCACAGCTTGAAGGGCCGCTCGGAAAAGTCGACACGCTCGGCGTCGGCGTCGATGAAACGGGTGCCGAAGCGCTCGGCCTGCTCGCGGAACTTCTGCATCAGCTCCGGGCCCTGGATGCCCTCCGGGAAGCCGGGGTAGTTCTCGACGTCGCTGGTGATCATCAGCTGGCCGCCTGGCGCGTAGCCGCCGATGACGATCGGCTTGAGGTTCGCGCGCGCGGCGTAGATCGCCGCGGTCAGCCCGGCGGGTCCGGAGCCGACGATGACCACGTGCGAGTGCCGGTTGCCCTCCTGTGGATGCGCTCCGTTGCCCGCGCCGGGCGCGGCACGACGCTCGGCGCCGAGCGCCGCCGAGGGCTCGCCGGCGCCGTCGTCGATGATCGAAATCGTCGGCAAATTGAGTTTCTTGGTTTGGTCCATCCGCGGCCATCGTAGCACCAGTGCATACCCCCGGGGAGTATGGTGGCGCACAGTCGCGATGTTGCTCCGGATCGATGGATGGGACCAAATTCTCAGGCTCAGTCGGCGATCGGGTCATCCCACCCGGCGGCCGCGGGCGGTACTGGTGCCTCGTCACTCAACTACGCCGAACTCCACCTGACTCGCCCCGATTCGGTGCCCCGCCGCGCCAACCGCGAGCTGGGTTACCCCTTGGGTCCGGGCCGCGCGATGGCCCGTTGGTGCCATTGCCTCATTTCTCGTCGAGAGGCGTTACTGAGGCAGGTTTTCATCCCGCACTCATCGAACTTCATCTCGGAGGCACCAAGTGATCGGACCGCTTCGGCCGAGGCGGCGCCTGGCGGCAGGACTGGCCAGTCTCGTCTTCACGGCGCACTTCCTTACCGGGCTCGCGCTCGCGGGCAACAGCCCGCAGGGCGACGCTGCCGCGTCCTGGCCCGCCACCTGGACGGCGTACACCCTTGCCGACGGCACTCCCGTCACCGACGTCAGTGGCGACGCCAGCCCCGCCTACACGGACGTGAGCTCCGGCACACCCGATCACCGCGCGCCTTCGGTGTACACCGCTTCCGACGGCAGCAACGTCTTCTTCCGCGTGCGCGTCGCCGGCAACCCGGCCTCCGGCCAGGGCGGCTTCGAATCGGCAGTGTGGATGGTCCATCTGGCCGTCGATGGCCAGGTCAAGGCGACCGTCGGCGTGGACGGCAAGAGCCCGAACTCAGACAGCGTCTACGTCGCCAGCTCTGGGGGAACGGTTACCAAGATCTACACGACGCCGTTCACGAACGAGTCCGCCGGTGCCCGTGTCGTCGCCGACGGCGGCGACTACCTGCTCGAGTTCCAGGTTCCGCTCGCGCGCGTGACCGCGGCCTCCGGCGGCGCGATCGACGGCGACACGATCGTGCAACTGTTCTTCGGCACGAACACCGCCAATGTCCAGACGACCATCGCCAAGGACTGGATGACCGGCTCCTCGGTCAGATTCGGCGACCTTGCCGAGTGGACGCTCGCCGGCGGCGCCGTCGAGTCGAGCGAACCGGCGGATGACCCGTCGGACGATCCGCAGGACGACTCGAGCGACGACCCGTCGGACGACCCCACCGACGACCCCACCGACGACCCGAGCGACGACCCGTCGGACGATCCGCAGGACAACTCGAGCGACGACCCGAGCGACGACCCGCAGGACGACTCCAGCGACGACCCGCAGGACGACTCCAGCGACG
>CAYRMQ010000014.1:25162-29804 GCA_964425305.1 uncultured Anaerolineaceae bacterium
ACGACCCGCAGGACGACTCCAGCGACGACCCGCAGGACGACTCCAGCGACGACCCGCAGGACGACTCCAGCGACGACCCGTCGGACGATCCGAGCGATGACCCCACGGACGACCCGCAGGACGACCCGAGCGACGACCCGAGCGCCGACCCGAGCGACGAACCAGCCGACGCGCCGTTCGTCGTGTCAGTCGTCACGCCGGCCAAGCCAGATACGCCTTCGGGCTGTGGTGCCTATGGCTGCGAGACGACCTCAGCGGCTATTGCTGGCGAAACGGCCGCTGTGCCGGTGGTGCAGCCGCAGCTTCTCGAACACGAGGTCCTGACCAATTGGACCTGGCTGACCGCCGGGCTGGCCGCCCTGCTCGCCTTTGCCGGTCGACGCCGGCGCCGTCCCGCCCGCCGGGCGGAGCACGCCCTCGGCTGACCTAAGCCTCTCCCGTGTCCCGGCCGGAGCCCCCTGCCCCTCTCAGGGCAGGGGGCTCGGCTTTCCCATGGAACGCACCTGCGGCAGGACGTCGCGTCCGATCAGCTCGAGCTTGGCGAGGTCCCACGCGTCGGTGAGGCTGAAGATCGCGTGCTGGGAGCCTGCTTCGGCCCACGCGCCGAGTCGGTCGACCAGTCCGGACGGGGTGAGGGTGCCCTGTCGGCCGTCAGGGGTCAGGGCGACGCGGGAGGCGTTCGTCCGCTCGATGGAGCTGAAGTCGCGCCCCACGTCGGCGCAGTGTTGCTCCAGGACCGCGTACTTGTGGCGCAGGATGTCGGGCCCGCCGAAGACGTTGCAGGCGTCGGCGTAGCGCGCCACCAGGCGCAGCGTCTTGCGCTCGCCGCCGCCCCCGACGAGGATCGGTGGGCGCGGCCGGCTGAGCGCCTGCGGACTGTTGAGGATGCGCTCGGCATGGATCCACCTGCCAGCGAGCTGTCCCTCGGATCCGCGCTCCCCCTGCCACGCCTGGTGGGCCATCTGCAGCGTTTCCTCGAGCATCTGGAAGCGGACTGCCAGCTCGGGCATGTCGAAGCCGAGGCCGCGCGACTCCTGGACGTTCCAGGCGGCGCCGATGCCGAACCAGGCGCGCCCGCCAGACAGGACGTCGAGCGTCGTCACGGCCTTGATCCAGAGCCCCGGCGGCCGGTAATGGATGCCACCGACGAGAAGGCCCAGCCTGATGCGCTTGGTATGCGCCGCCATGAATGAGAGGCCGGACAGTCCCTCGAGCATCGGCTCCTCGACCTGACCGACGCTCCGGATCTGGAAGAAGTGGTCCATCAGCCAGATCGAGTCGAAGCCGACCTCATCGGCCGTGGCGGCGACCCGTGCGAGCGTCGGCCCGATCTCGCGCGCGCCGCCGGGCCACGTGAAAGAGGTGACCTGCAGTCCTACCTTCACCGGAACAGGTCCATCTCGCGCGGCATCACGACATCGTTCCGGACGCTGCCACCGCCTTGCGGCAGGTTGACGCCGCGTACCAGCACCACCGGACGGCGGCTGGTCTTGCCCGCCGCCAGCTCGGCCGTCGAGGCGATCTGGTCGGCGACCGCGACGATCGTCGAGCGCATGATCCGGCCGTCCGTGTCCGGCTGCCCGCGTTGGTCGTCGAGCGGCCCGAACCCTGCCACGCCGAGCGCGACGTCGACGATACCGAAGCGCCACGGCCGGCCGAACGAGTCGCTGATGACGACGGCGGGGTTCACACCGAAGGTCGCGCCCAATCGCTCGCGCAGCTGCTGCGCCGAGCGATCGGGATCCTCAGGCAGTAGTGTCACCAGGTCCTCGCCGCCGGTGTTCGAGGCGTCGACGCCGGCGTTGGCACAGACGAACCCATGATCCGTCCGGCTGACGATGATGCCGCGCTCCATGCGCAGGACCTCCGCCGACTCGCGCAGCACGACCTCGACCTGCCGCGCGTCACGATCCCAGCGCTCGGCGAACTCGACCGCCGCCGGGCGCGGCGTCACCTGGCGGAGGTCGACGATGCGGCCCTCGGCCTTCGAGACGACCTTCTGCGTGACGACGACGACGTCTGTGTCGCGCGGGGCCAGCTCGCCGTTCTCGGCGATCGTCGACCGCCACGCATCGACGATCAGCGCTGCCAGGTCGTCCCCCGGTCGAACCTCGGGCAGGGCCGCCAGCGGGTACGCGCAGACCGTGCCCACTCTCTGTTGTCAGGCCGGTTCGCCGGCGGCAAGTGCCTCGGATCCACGCCGCATCAGCGCCACGAGGCTCGCCGGATCGAGACGCTCCAGGTCCTCCGGTGTGTCGAGATCGAAGCCCAGCGACGACTCGACCACGATCTGGACCGAGGCGTCGGCGGCGGCGGCGGCCCGGCCGTGTGCCTCGAGGCTGGCCCCGCCGAAGGCGGGCTCGATCGCGCTGGGCGGAGTGACGAGCAGCGCGTTCGTTCCGCCACCCACGTCGGCCGGCGCCATGACAACGAGCGGACGACCGCCGCCCGCCGCGAGGGCGGCATCGGCAGCATCGGCGAGCGAGCGGATCGACTCGTCCGACAGCAGCGGCAGGTCGGCCGGCAGGTACAGCACCGCCCGCGCGCCGACGGCCAGCGCTGAGGATCGCCCGGCGCGGAGAGCAGCGTTGAGGTCACCGCCGGGCGGCTCGGGTACGGTCGTGTGTCCGCGCTCGGCGGCCAGCTCGAGCAGCAAGGGATCGCGGCTGACGACATGAATGCCGCGCACGACCTGCGACCGGCCGAGCACCTCCAGCGTCTGGAGCAGCATGCCCAGGATCAGCGACTCACGCTCCTCGGCGTCGAGCGCGTAGCCGAGACGTTCCTTGCCGTCGGCGAGGCCACGCACCGGCACGACGGCGTCGAGGGCGGGCAGGCCATAGAGCGGGCTCACCATGACGTGCATGGTACGTCGCATGCGCAGCCCGCTGCCGCGAGACGCCGGTCATCCAGGGCGTGTGGGGCTTTGAGGGCGAGGAGGCGGTGAGCAAGATCACCGAGGTCGCCGAGGCGGCTCTAGCGCGCTGGTAGGTCCGCCCTGGTGACGATGCCGGCGGCCAGCCGGCGGCGGTCCCCGTCGTTGCTCATCACCGTACCGAGCACGAGCGGCTCGATGCCCTCGCCGGCGATGGGCCCCGCGTGGCCCGTGTCCGCGACATCGACGACCAGCACGTCGACCAGCCCGGGGTACGTCGTGGCGTAGTGCCGGGCGACGCCGGCGGCCGTCGGCTCGGCACCGAGCGTCCTAGCCATCTGCGCCGCCGGGCCGCGCAGCGCGCTGCCGGCCACGATCGGGCTGACGGCGACGACGGGCGCCCTGCACGCGCGCAGCCCGTCGAGCAGCCCGGGCACGGCCAGGATCGGCGCCACGCTGACGAAGGGGTTGGACGGGGCGATGACGACGAGCTCCGCCTCGTCGATGGCTGACCGCACCTCGTCGGTCGGTTGCGCCGAGTCGGCTCCGTCGAAACGGACTTCGAGCACCTCGTCGCGATGGCCGCGGTGGACGAAGTAGTCCTGGAAGTCGAGCCAGCCATCGGGCGTCCTGACCTTCGTGCGAACGGTCTCGTCGGTCATCGGCAGCAGGCGCGAGCCGACCCCCAGCGCGGTGCAGAGCCGGGCGGTGACCTCGGTCAGGCGCAGGCCAGCGCGCAGCAGCTCCGTGCGGCGGATGTGAGTCGCCAGGTCACGGTCGCCGAGGCGGAACCAGGTCTCGGCGCCGTAGCGCTCGAGCATCTCGCTGGCCGACCACGTTTCGCCGGCTACTCCCCAGCCGGTCAGCGGGTTGGCGACCCCGGCCAGCGTGTACATGACCGTGTCGAGATCGGGCGAGACGTGGAGGCCGTGGACGTCCAGGTCGTCGGCCGTGTTGCCGACGACGGTCAGCCCGACCGCGTCGCCGAGCAGGTCGAAGCCATGCGCCATCTTGGCGCCGCCGTAGCCGCCGGCGAGCACGAGCACGCGCATGCCGGCAGTCTGCACGCTCGGCGCCCCGCCCGCGCGGCGGATCGTTACGCTGGTTCGACTCGATGCCTACCGACGTGATCACCGGCGCCTTTGGCTTCACGGGCAGTCGCATTGCCGAGCGGCTGCTGGGGGCGGGCCGGGAGGTGCGCACGATCTCGCGCCGGCGACCGACCGCCAACTCGCTCGGCGAGCAGATCCGCCTGCAGCCGTACGGCTACGCCGAGCAGAACGAGCTGCGCCGCCGGCTGGAAGGCGTCGACACCCTCTACGTCACGTACTGGATGCGCTTTCCGCGCGGCGGCGTCACCTTCGAGCCGATCGTCGAGAACGTGCGCCGGCTGGTGGCCGCCGCGGCCGAGGCAAACGTCCGCCGGCTGATCTATATCAGCGTCAGCAACACCGGCCACGACGCCTCGACCGAGTACTTCCGCGCGAAGGCCATGGCCGAGGACGCGGTCAGGGCGGCGGGCATCGACCACGCCATCATCCGCCCGACGCTGCTCTTCGGCGAGGGCGACATCCTGATCAACAACATGGCCTGGACGCTGCGCCGGCTACCGGTCTTCGGCATCCCCGGCGACGGCCAGTACCGCGTCCAGCCGGTCTACGTCGACGACGTCGCCGACCTGGCGGTCGAGCTCGGCCGTGGCAGCCGCGACGTTGAGATCGACGCCGCCGGCCCGGAGGTCTTCACGTTCGACGAGCTGGTCGAGCT
>CAYRMQ010000014.1:29814-42614 GCA_964425305.1 uncultured Anaerolineaceae bacterium
GCGCTGCGAGTGGGGCCTCGGCATCGTCTCCACGCAGGTCGTGGACCAGATCAATATCCGCCAGGCCACCCGCCGCGATCGGCAGCCGGTCAAGGGTGGTCCATCTGCCGGTCGCGGCCGTGCTTGCCGCGACGAAGCTGCTCGGCTTGCTGGTGCGCGACGTGGTGCTGACGCGCGACGAGATCCGCGAGCTGATGGAGAGCCTGCTCGTCTCGACGGCCGGCGGGCCGCTGCGGCCTACTCGCTTCTCCGAGTGGCTCGACGGGCGCGGCGAGTCGATCGGGCTGCGCTGGGCGTCCGAGCTGGCGCGCAACTACCGCATGCCGCGCGGCTGAGGGCCCGCCCTGGGGCTCCGAAGTGCGGAAGGGGGGTCAATTTCTGTCAGGTGTCGTCTCTGCTAACACTGACGCCCAGCAGGGCACCCGACTTCTGTCAGATGTCGGCCCTGCCGACGTTACGCGGATGGAAGCGGCCCCCCGGCTGGCGTTGGGGTGCCCGCCGCCCGCGAAACGAGCGTGGCGGCGCGGCCGCGGGCTACCGGGAACGGGTGAGGACTGTCGTAGTGTCGGCCCGGCCAACAATTGACCGAAACGTCCGGCACGCCAGAAACCCTCCGCGACGGGCCTGATGCCTGCTGCTACGCGCGCAGCCCGGGCAACACCTCGCGCCCGAAGGCGATGGCCCACTCCTTCTGGTTGCGGCCGACGTTGTGCAGGTAGATGCGGTGGATGCCGAGGTCGATGTACTTCTGGATCTCGCGCCGGTGTGCCTCAAGGTCGGACGTGATCAGCATCCGATTCTCGAAGTCCTCCGGCCGGACGAGCCTGGCCATCTGTTCGAACTCGAACGGTGAGCGGATGTCCTGCTTGGGGAACTTCATACCGCCGTTGGGCCACTCGACCATCGCGTTGCGCAGCGCCTCCTCGTCGGTCTCCGCCCACGACAGGTGGAGCTGCAGGATGTGCTCGAAGTGGTCGGGATCCTTGTCCTCCTCGAGGCAGCCCTTGTGGCACTCGTCGAGGACGCGCTCGATCTTCTCCTCCGCCGCGCCGACGGTGATCACGCCGTCGGCGAATCGGCCCGTCTTGCGTGCGGTGACCGGACCGGCGGTGGCGACATAGATGGGCGGCGGCTTGTCGGGCATCGTCCACAGCCGTGCCGTCTCCATCTTGAAGTACGTGCCCTTGTGCTTGACGTCCCTGCCGGAGAAGAGCTTGCGGATGATCTCGATCGCCTCGAACATGCGGTTGATGCGCTCGGGCGCCTCGGGCCAGTAGTCGGCGACGATGTGCTCGTTGAGCGCCTCGCCGGACCCCAGCCCCAGCCAGAACCGCCCCGGATACATCACCTCCATCGTCGCCGCCGCCTGGGCGATGACGGCCGGATGCTGGCGGAAGGTGGGGCACGTCACGCCGGGCCCGATGTCGCCCTTCGTGCGCTCGGCGGCGGCGGTCATGAACGACCAGACGTAGGCGGCTTGGCCCTGCTGCGGCACCCATGGCTGGAAGTGGTCGGCGGCCATGACGCCGTCGAAGCCGGCCTGCTCGGCGCACTCGACGAACTCGAGCAGCTCGGTCGGGTGGAACTGCTCGAGCATTGCGGCGTAGCCGATCTGCAGCTTGGACATCAGTCGAGACCTCCGTGGGTATGCATCGCGCGAGCGCGGAAGTAGAAGCTTATGCGCCGCTGGCGGCGGAACTCGGCGACCTCCGCCTCGGCCTCGGCGGGCGGGTCGTAGCGGTGGGCCATCTCGGCGATGTCCGCCTGGGCGCGGTCCTGGTCGTCATCGGCCACGACTTCGCCGCGCAGCGTGACGAAGTCGAGGCCGTCCTCGACGGTCAAGCTCAGCCGCGGGTCGCGCAGCAGGTTGGCCGGCCAGCGCCGCCCGGGACGCGAGTTGAGCACGATCTCGTCGCCGCGCAGGAGGTACCAGACGACGGTCTGGTGCGGGCTGCCGTCGCGGTTGACGGTGGCGATCGTGGCGTAGCGCGGGGCGGCCAAGAAGTCGCGGATGCGCGGCGGCAGCTCCATCAGCCCAGCCGCTCGCCGACGCGGACGGCCTCGCGCAGCGTGTTCTCGGGCGGCGCGAGGGGGCAGTTCCAGCGCGGGTCGTAGGCGCACGATGGGTGGTAGGCGAGGTTGAAGTCGAGCCAGATCTCGCCGCTGTCGGGATCGCCGCCGAGGTCGGCGCCCTTGGCCGAATCGAGCAGGTAGCGGCCGGCACCGTACGTCTCGCCGCCCGAGGTCGCGTCGCGGAAGGGCAGGAACAGCCCGCCGGCATAGCCCTCCATCCAGAAGATTGACAACGACGATCCGGCCAGCGGACCGCCCAGCCTGGCCCGCCCGATGCGGCGGAAGGCGAAAGGCTCCTCGCCGCTGGCCGGCAGTTGGATCGTTGGCTCGGCCTGGATAGCCGCCGGTGCGGCCAGCGAGATGGGCCAGTGCAGGCCCGCGCCGACTGCCGACGTCAGGCCGCTGGTCAGGGCCGGCTGACCGGGCGGGTTTGAGCCGTCTCCCGCCGCCGGCTGCCCCTCCGTATCGTCGGCCGCCTCCAGCACCACGCGCATGCGATAGGCCGGGTCGTACGAGAAGTAGGACAGGCCGGTGAAGCGCGACCGGCCGCTGGCCGGCAGTGGCGACTGCGCGTGGTCGTGGAAGAGGTCGCCGCGCGCCTGGCGCAGGCGCATCGTCGCCGCCTCCGGGTCGACCACCGACTCCGCGCGCCAGCGGGCGTACATGTCCGCCGTCCGCCGGCGCCAGTCGGCCAGCTGGAGGTAGTCGTTACGCTCCAAGCCGATCGTCGTTGCGGGCCGGCGCCATCAGGGCAGCAGCTGCTGCTCTTCGAGCCACTCTCGGGCGACCACGTCGAAGTCCTCCTGGTCGAGCCCGACACGGACGTTGAGATCGGTCAGCGCCTGCGTGGTCAGCGCCGCCGACACCGGGTCGAGGATGGCGGCGATCGCCTGCTCGCCACCGGCGGCGGCCAGCCACTCGTCGCGGACGATAGGCGCGATGTTCTCGGCCGGCTGGGTGCCCTGGTCGTCCTCGAGCATGACCAGCTCGAAGCGGACGATGTCGGGCTGTGTCGAGCACAGTTCGCCGACGTCGACGGCGCCCCCCGACAGCGCGGCCGCGATCTCACCGCCGCACGCGTCCAGCTCGACGATCTCGATCGTGTCGAGGTCGATGCCGTAGGCGTCACGCAGCGCGCCGCCACAGAGCGGATTGACCTCGCACTCGGGTGGTAGGCCCCACGTCAGCTCGTTCTGGACGGCGGTCAGGTCGGAGATCCTGGCCAGGCTGTACTGGGTCGCCGTGTCGCTGCGCACGACGAAGGCGTTGGTGTCCTCCGCCGGCGTGTGGCCGAGCACGGTCAGGCCGCGCTGCTGGAGTCGCTGGCGCAGCCTGTCGAGCGTCTCCTGCGTGTCGCTCGTCGCCTCGCCCGGCGGATCGCCGTCGTCCTGCACGACGAACTCGAGCATGCTGCCGATGTACTCCGGCATCAGGTCGAACTGGCCGCTCTCGAGCGCCGGGAAGGTGACGTTGCGCGGGCCGATCTGCAGCTGGCGGTCGATGGTGAAGCCGTGCGCCTCGAGTACCTGCGCGTAGATCTCGGCGATGAGCGCCGACTCGTAGAAGCCGGCCGAGCCGATGCGCACGGTCTGGGCAGCCGGTGACACGTCAGGTGTCTGGGGTGACGGACTGCCCCCACCCGTCCCGCAGGCGCCGGCAAGCACCACCAGGGACGCCCCGAGGGCGAGCATGCGGAAGCTCCGCATTGGGTCCTCCTGTGATCTTGGCGCCGCGAGGGAACGGCGCTCCGGCGGCCGACTATAGCAGCGAACTGGTCTCGGCCGATGTGGCGCGCATGACAGCGCTCAGCGCGGACGCTGCCCCACCGCCAGCGCCGTCCTGCTCTCGGCCGGCGTGATCACGATGCCGGGCGAGACGGTCCGCCGCTGCAGCCAGCCGAGGATGCCGTCGGCCGTGATGGCCAGGAGAGCGATCAGCAACGCGCCGGCGAGCAGGCGCGGCTGATCGAAGCGGGCGATGCCCTGGATGATGTAGCGCCCCAGCCCGCCGCCGCCGATGACCGCACCGAGCGCCGCCGTTGCAATCACCTGCACCGTCGCGATGCGCAGGCCGGCGAGGATCACCGGCAGTGCCAGCGGGATCTCAACCCGGCGCAGGATCTGCGAGCCGCGCATGCCCATCGCTCGCGCCGCCTCGACGAGATCGCGGTCGACGTCGCGCAGCCCGACGTACGTGTTGGTCACGATCGGCGGGATGGCCAGCGCAATCATCGCCAGCAGCGTCGGGCCGTTGGTGACGACCGTCAGATCGGCCGTTGCCTGGACGAAGAAGCCGAACAGGATGACCAGCAGCGCGTAGCTGGGCAGCGCCCGTCCCATGTTGGTCAGGCTGATGGCCACGAACGCGCCGCGGCCGGTGTGACCGATATACAGCGCCAGCGGCAGCGCCAGCGCGACTCCGATGGCGATCGCGCCCGCAGAGATGGCGACATGCTCGAAGAGGCGCTGGGATAGCGCGTCGCGGCCGCTCCAGTTGGCCGGATCGGTGAACCAGCGGGCCAACTCGAGGAGAAGGTCCATCGCTCAGCCGGTCCGCACCCGCGCCCATGGCGTGGCGACCCGCTCGAGGGCCACGAACAGGGCGTCGGCGACGACCGCCAGCAGCACGGACAGGACGGCGCCGGTCAGGTAGAGCGTCGGGAAGAAGCGGCGCAGGCCGTCGGTGATGAGGAAGCCCAGACCGCCCTGGCCGATGAGCGCGGCGACGGTCACCAGGCCGATCGTCGTGACCGTGGCGATACGCAGCCCGCCGATGATCACTGGCAGCGCCAGCGGCAACTCGACCGTCCACAGCCGGCGGAGATTGGTGTAGCCGAGCCCGTCGGCCGCCTCGCGCACGTCGGCCGGGATGCCGTTCAGGCCGGTGACGATGTTGCGCACCAGGATCAGCAGCGTGTAGCTGACCAGCGCGATCTGGGCGGTCAGCGTCGTCAGGCCGGTGATCGGCACGAGCATGCCGAACAGCGCCAGGCTGGGGATGCTGTAGAGGACGCCGGTGGTCGCCGTGATCGGGCCGAAGGAGCGCGGCCGGCGGCGGATGTAAAGCGCCAGCCCGAACGAGATGGCGAAGCCGATGCTGACGGCGAGGAAGGTCAGCCAGACGTGCTCCAGCGTCCGGAAGGCGAGCATGTCGACTCGTGCGGCCAGCCACCCGAAGTCGACCAGCGGCTCATTCGCCATGGCCGCCGTTGCCTCCGCTGTCGCCGTTGCCTCCGCTGCCGCCGTCGCCTCGCCGCAGAGCCGCCGCGATCTGCTCGACGGTGACGAGCCCAAGGACGCGGCGCCTGTCGTCGACGACGATGCCGGCCATCACGTCCTCGGCGAGCAGCATCGACAGGGCGTCCTTCAACGTTGTGCGCGGCTCGAGCTGAGGAGACATCGCGTCGGCCAGCGACGCCTCCAGCTTGCCCGACTGCGGGATGGCGTCCTGGTGGACCCAGCCGACGGGGCGCTCGAGGCGGTCGACGACGAGCAGGTAGCCGAGCGGGTCGGCCTGCGCCCGCGTCCGAGCCGCCGCCGCGTCGTCCCCGAGGCGTGCCGTGACGGCCGGCTGCAGCTCGAGGTCCCTGACGCGCGTCAGCGACAGCCGCTTGAGGCCGCGGTCGGCGCCGACGAAGCGGGCCACGAAGTCGGAAGCCGGGTTCGCCAGGATGTCCTCCGGCGGGCCGAACTGGGCCAGCCGCCCGCCGCTGCGCATGACCGCCACGAGGTCGCCCATCTTGATCGCCTCGTCGATGTCGTGGGTCACGAACAGGACCGTCGTGCCGAGCTGCTCGTGGAGGCGCAGCAGCTCGTTCTGGAGGCGCTCGCGGGCGATCGGATCGACCGCCCCGAAGGGCTCGTCCATCAGCATCAGCGGCGGGTCGGCGGCGAGTGCCCGCGCGACGCCCACTCGCTGGCGCTCGCCACCCGACAGCTGCGCCGGGTAGCGGTCGCGGTACTCGTCCGGTGGCAGGCCGACCAGCGCGAGCAGCTCGTCGACGCGCTCTGCCAGGCGGCGGCGGTCCCAGCCGAGCAGGCGCGGGACCGTCGCGACGTTGTCGGCGACGGTCTGGTGCGGCATCAGCCCGACCTGCTGGATGACGTAACCGATGCCGCGCCGGAGGGCGATGGGGTCCTGCTCCATGACATCCTGCCCGTCGAGCAGGATCGTGCCGCTGGTTGGCTCGATCAGCCGGTTGACCATCTTCAGGCTGGTCGTCTTGCCGCAGCCCGACGGCCCGACGATCACGCAGATCTTGCCTGCCGCGACGCTGAAGCTGAGGTCGTTTACCGCGCCTGGGTTCCCGTCACGCGCGGTGCCGCCGCTCTGGCGATTGGCGCCGTAGATCTTGGTAACGTTGCGGAATTCGAGCGGGACGCCCCTCATCTCGCCACCGTATACGCTTTGCGCAGTGACAGCCAATACAGTGTGCGGCGAGGGCACGCCGGGAGAGGGGGCACTGATCATTCCAGTGGACGTGCCCGTGCCCGTGCGCCGCCTGCGCGACCGGATGGACCCGTCGGCGGCACAGGGCGTGCCGGCGCACGTGACGCTGCTCTACCCGTTCATGCCGCCCGAAGCCCTCGACGACGACACGCGGCGCCGACTGGCGCAGATCGTCGCGTCGGAGCCGGTCTTCTCGTTCGTGCTTGCCCGCGTCGCCCGCTGGCCAAACGTGGTCTACCTGGTGCCCGAGCCGGACGCGCCGTTCCGTCGGCTCATCGGTGCCCTCGGCGAAGCTTTCCCCGACTACCCGCCCTACGGCGGCGCGCACAGCGAGGTGGTGCCGCACCTGACGATCGCGGCGGACCAGCCGCCCGACTACCTCGCCGCCGCCGAGCACGCCCTGCCGGGCATGCTGCCCATCCGCGACGTGGCGCGCGAGGCGCTGCTGCTCGGCCACAAGCCGGCGCAGCCATGGCAGACGCACTTGCACCTGCCGCTCGGCGCGCCGGCCGGCCGCTAGACTCATCCGGTCATGGCCCAGATCCACCTGCGCGCCGAGGAAGGCGACTACGCCCCGCTGGTGCTGCTGCCCGGCGATCCCAACCGCGCGAAGCGCGTGGCGGCGATGCTCGACGGTGGGCTCGACCAGGCGCGGCTGGTCAACGAGCACCGTCTGCTGCTCGGCTACACGGGCACGTACGGCGGCCGGCCGGTCAGCGTCCAGACGAGCGGCATCGGCACGCCGTCGCTGTCGATTGTCGTCGAGGAGCTGCTGCGCCTCGGCGCCAGGCGGCTGATCAGGATCGGCACGGTCGGCGCGATCGGTCGCGGGCTGCGCACCGGCGACATCGTCATCGCCAACGGGGCGGCTCCGGTCGACGGCGCGACGCGCACGTACCTGCACGGCGAGCCGTACGCGCCGGTACCCGACTTCGAGCTGACGCGGGCGCTGGTCGACGCGGCGCGGGCGAAGGGCGTCGAGGCGGCGGTTGGGCCGGTCGCGTCGGTCGACGTCTTCTACAACCCCGATCCCGACTACGCGTCGAAGTGGCGCGCTCGCGGCGTCCTCGGCTTCGAGATGGAGGCGGCCGCACTGTTCTATCTCGCCGCCCGCGCGGCGGCGGCCGGCGACGACGTCCGCGTGGCGTGCATCCTGACCGTCAGCGACGTGCTGTCCGAGGAGGTGACCCCCGAGGACACGTACCTGCCGCTGTCCGAGCTCGAGGCGGCGACCGACCGGATGATCGAGATCGCGCTGGAGGCCGGGGCCGGCCTTTGATCCCGGTCGGCCTCAACCTGACCTCCATCGGCGTCTCGTCGACGTGGTGGCTGGAGTCGGCGCGGCAGGCCGAGATCTATGGCTTCTCGGCCGTCTGGTGCTGGGACCACTTCGTCAGCCAGGGCCAGAACAAGGCGAGTCCCGTGCTCGAGTGCTGGACGACGCTGACTGCCGCCGCTGCCGTGACGCAGCGCATGCGCGTGGGCAGCTTCGTGAGCAACGTCATGAACCGCCATCCGGCGCTGCTCGCGCGCATGGTCGCGACGCTGGTTGACCAGGCCGGCAGCCGCGTCGAGCTCGGCCTCGGCGTGGGCGGCTACGGGCCCGAGCTGGAGGCCTACGGCATGCCCTTCCCGCCGCCCACGGAGCGCGTCGCCCGGGTGGAAGAGGCGGCCGCCGTCGTGCGCGCCCTATGGACCGGCGGCCCGGCCGACCACGAGGGCCGTTACTACCGCCTGCGTGGGGCGTGGGCGTACCCGGTTCCCGTGCCTGCACCGCGGATCATCGTCGGTGGGGAGAAGCCGGCCGGGGCGCGCCTCGCGGCGCGCGTCGGCGATGGCTGGACGACCAATGGCACCGACTACGAGCGCCTGCTGCCGATCCACCTGGCCGAGCTCGAGGCCCACGGACGCCGGCGCTCGGACGTCGCCCACCTCGTCGCGCTCAGGCTGGCGCACGACGAGCCGCCCGAGAGGCAGCGTCTGGTTGCCGATCTCGCCGGCACCCTTGCCGAGTGGCGCGAGCGTGGCGCCGACGAGCTGATCGTCAGCTGGGTCCGCCCGGCGGAGCTGCCCGCCCTGCTGGCGGCCGCCGAGCGCGCCGGGTTGGCTGCCTGAGCGTCCCGGCCGAGCGCATACTCGGCTCGCCGTCGCCTTCGTCATCGGCGGCGCCATCGCGACGGTCGTCGAGTCGTTTGTGACGGACATACTCGCGCCGCTCATCGGCCTGCTCGGGGCGCCCGACATGTCGCAGCTGTCGATCACCAGGCCGGGCGGCGCCGAGATCCGCTACGGGCTGTTCATCAACGCCATCATCGCGTTCCTGCTAGTGGCCGCGGCGATCTACTTCGTCGTCGTCAAGCCAACGGAACGGACGCGCGCGCCGGCGGAGGCGACGACCAAGAGCTGCCCGTATTGCGCCAGCGATATTCCGCTGGCCGCGCGGCGCTGCCCGATGTGCACCAGCCAGCTGGAGGCTTGACGCTGCACTGAGCTGGCGTGGGAGCGCCGGCGCCGCTTCGGCGCGAACAGAGATACGCTGGGGATTGCAATGTTCCGCCGATCCCCCAACCAGACCGCCTCTTCCGGCGCGCCTGCCGCCGACGGTGGCCGCTGGACGCCGGCGCCGGGCGAGCCGCACGACACCTGCTTCCGCTGCGGAAGGCCGACGCCGGTCGGTGTCTCGCTGTGCGAGCAGGACAATCCGGCGCGCATCAAGTCGCCCAGCGCGACGCAGGTCCACGGCACGATCGCCGTCGGCGTGATCGGTGGCTTCATCGGCTTCCTGCTCCTGGCCGCCGTCGTCAGCGGCGGGGTCGGCCCATTCTCGGCCGAGATCACCGGCCAGGTGACGCGCGCCGACGGCGCCATCGAGGTCGTCATCCGCGTGGCCAACGAGGGCAACCGCCTGGCCGCCGCCAGCTGCCGCGTGTCGCGCGGCGGCGTCCAGGGCGCCAACGACATCGTCTTCTTCACCGATCCGATCCCGGCGTCGGAGACGCGCGAGTTCTCGCAGGTCTTCCCGCCGCCGCCCGCGTCGGCGTCGGTGCGCCAGCCAGGGGCGCTGGCCATCCGCTGCAACTGACGCAGTCAGACCGCTGGCGAGTCCTGGGTGGCCTGCGTCTCGGGCACGCCAGAAGGCCGCGCCTGGCGGTCGCTGATGCCGGCGGCGTTGGTCAGCGCGCCGAGCAGCAGCAGCCCGACCGCCGTCAGCATGCCCAGGTGGAAGGCCTCGGTCGAGGCCTCGCGCGCCGCTTCGACGACTGCCGGCGGCACTCCCTCGGCTGGCCGGTTGAGCGGCGCGATGTTGTGGCGCACCTCCGGCGAGCTCGTGTCGAGGTCGGGCACGCGCGCCTCCAGCGCGGCGTAGAAGGTGATCGTGATGACGACGAATACGAGCGCCCCGGCGAGCTGCGGGCCGACGCGCGAGACGGCGTTGTTGATGGCAGAGGCAAGGCCGGCCTGGCGCGGCGGCACGGAACGCATCAGCGCCGTCGTCAGCGGCGCGACCATCACCGCCAGCCCCACGCCGAAGACGATCATCGCCGGCAGCACGTCGGCGAGATAGCCGGTTGACGGCATGTAGCTCGCCGGCTCGCCGAGGCGCAGCGCCCAGCCGCTGCTATCGGCCGGGATGCGCACCAGCCACAGCACGCCGATGCCCATGATCGTCGGCCCGGCGGCCATGAACCAGCGCGGCCCGAGGCGGCTGGCCAGCGCACCGAAGCGCGCCGACAGGAAGATCAGGAACAGCGAGCTGGGCACGAGCGCCAGCCCGGCCGCCGGCGCGCTGTAGCCGAGCGTCCCAACAAGGAAAATCGGCAGCATCAGGAAGATGACGTACAGCGCGCCGTAGATGAGCAGCGTCGAGACGTTGGTCACGCTGAAGTTGCGCGAGCGGAACATGCCCAGCGGCACCAGCGGATGGCGCGCTCGCGCGAAGTAGAGCGGCAACGCGATCGTGGCCAGCGCGCCGGTCCCGAGGGCGACGAAGGCGAGCGGGTCCTGCCACTGGCGCTGCTGGCCGAAGATGGCGCCGAACGACAGCCCGCCGACGGCCAGCGCCACGAGCGTCGCGCCTGGCCAGTCGAAGTGGCGCGTCGAGCTCTCGTCGCGGCTCTCGGCGACGTGGCGGCGCGTGGCCCACACGGCGACGGCGACGAGCGGCAGGTTGATCAGGAAGATCGCGCGCCAGCTGATCTCGTCGACGAGGATGCCGCCGACGAACGGGCCAAGGACCGTCACCGCGCTCGAGGCGGCGGCCCAGATGCCAAACGCGCGGCCCTGCTCGTCGCCCTCGAACGTATTGGTCAGGATCGCCAGCGAGCCCGGCACGAGCAGCGCGCCGGCGGCGCCCTGCAGGACGCGGAAGAGTATGAGCAGCTCCATGTTGGGCGCCAGCCCGCACAGCAGCGAGGTCATGCCGAAGCCGACCAGCCCGATCTCGAACATCCGCCGCCGGCCGTGGTGATCGGTCAGGGCGCCGGCGATTATCAGCAGCGCGCTGAGCGACAGCAGGTAGCCGTAGTGGACATAGTTCTGGCCCTCGAGGATGTCGACGAACAGCCGCTCCTCACGCCCAATGGCGGGCAGCGCGACGGGCAGGATCGACGAGTCGAGAAAGACGATGCCCGAGCCAAGGACGGCGGCAAAGAGTGTCCAGGACTTGTTCGGCATCACCTCACCGGCTGATGGGCGACTGACGGGCTGATCGCAAGGGGCGCCCCCTCGGTTGCATCCTACAATCCGGGCGGTGCCCAGCAGCTTCCCATCGCCCATCCACGACGACGAGCTATCGATCGCGACCGACGCCGCCCGCCGCGCCGGCCGGCTGCAGATGGAGCGCTACGAGAGGCTCGAGCGGATCGTCCACAAGACCGAGTTCGACGTCGTCACCGAGGTCGACGAGATGTCCGAGAGCCTGATCGTCTCGACCATCCGGCAGGCCTTTCCCGACGACGCCTTCCTGGCCGAGGAGGGTGGCAGCCTGCACGCCGTCGGTGCTGGCGAACGGGCGGGGCAGCCGGACGGCCAGCGGCTGTGGGTCGTCGACCCGCTCGACGGGACCGTCAACTACGCCAACGGCATTCCCTTCTTCTGCGTCAGCATCGGGCTCGTCATCGGCGGCAGGCCGGTCGTCGGCGTCGTCTACGACGCGGTCCGTGACGAGCTGTTCACGGCGCAGGCCGGCCGCGGCGCGCGCCTCGACGGGGTTGCCATCCGCCACCCGATCAAGGACAAGATGACGGACCTCGTGCTGTCGATCGCCCTGCCCCGGCGCGGCTGGTCGCGGCGCGAGCAGCGCATCCGGCGCAGCATCCGCGTGGCCCGCGCGATGGGCAGCGCCGCGCTCGCCCTGGCCTACGTCGGCAACGGCCGCTTCGACGGATTCGTCCAGTCGGGCGGGTTGTCGCAGTGGGACATCTGCGCGGCCGGGCTGATCGCCAGCGAAGGGGGCGCGCGTGTGACCGCGCTCGACGGCGGCGAGTGGTTCGATCTGTCAAGGTCGGCCAAGTCGATCGGCCTGCTGGCCGCCGCGCCGGCGCATCATCGGACGCTCTTGGAGATGCTCGCATGATCCCAGTTGCCCGCCTCAACCACGCCGTCCTCTTCGTTCGCGACCTGGATCGCTCGACCGACTTCTACCGCCGCGTCTTCGGCTTCGAGGAGATCGCCCGCGAGGGCGGGGTGATGGCCTTCATGCGCGCGCAGGGGTCGGACAACCACCACGACCTGGGGCTGATGGCGGTCGGCGCGGACGCGCCACGGCCGCCGCGCGGCTCGACCGGCCTGTACCACCTCGCCTGGCAGGTGCCGACGATCGACGACCTCGCGCGAGCAGCGCAGGTGCTGTCCGACGAGGGCGCGCTGGGCGGCGCGTCGGACCATGGAGCGACCAAGTCGCTCTACGGCCGCGACCCGGACGGCAACGAGTTCGAGATCATGTGGATGGTGCCGCGCGAGGAGTGGGGCGAGTACGAGTCGCGCGCCGTCGTCCAGCCGCTGGACCTCGAGGCGGAGCTGCGCCGCTACGGCCGATCGGCAGGCTGATCAATCGGCCCAGCGGTGGACGCGCTCGACCAGCCGCGGCTGGCCCAGGCGCTCCGCCATCTCGCTGAAGGCACCCCGCGGCACTCCACGCCAGCGCAGGTCGTCGAGCGTTTCCGGTAGCGGTACATCCGCGACGAGTGTCGCGAGCTCGCGGAACAGGAACGCCAGGTCGCGGTGCTCGCGCAGCGACGCGGCCAGTACCGGCGCGCCACGGACGCGGACGTCCCAGC
>CAYRMQ010000015.1:0-40340 GCA_964425305.1 uncultured Anaerolineaceae bacterium
GCCACCAGGGTCAAGCGCCATCGTATAGCCGGCGTCAATCGCCGCGTGGTGTCAGCCGGCACATCAATGTCCGTTTCCAGGCGCCGTTTAGGCGGCCGGCCGGACGGGCACGTGGCGGCCGATCCGTGGCTCCCAGGTACGGGCTCACTTGCATCACCGGACGGCCCCCGACCGCACCCGACCGCAGCGCACTCAACTGGTCCGGTGTACCGGCGCAAATAGCACTTACGTACCCCCGCCGGGCGCGCGAGCCATACCCATTTCTCATTGGCAGGCGCGCCGCGACGTGCCTAGGTTTCGGGCCACGGCGACACACCGCCGGCCAATACCTGCCAAAGGCAAACCCGTCGCGAGGCGGGGACGCAAAGCCAGGGATCTCCTCCAGGAGACCGCCCGGTTGCCAGGACCGCAGATGAGCCAGGGAGTGCACATGCAGGCGGTCCTCCGCACGGAATCGTTGCCGAATCACGGCGCGTGGGGGTTTGGTGCTGCCATTCGGGCGCGCCTGTGGGCCGTCGTGCTGGCCGTCGCGCTGCTCGGCGCGTACGCCCCGCTGGCCGGCGCCCTTTCCTTCTCCGACGTCATCGTCCGTTCGCGGCCCGGCGCCGCCGCCGGCGCGATGGACCTCGTGCGCAGCCTGGGTGGGCAGGTCGTGCGCGAGCTCGCGATCATCGAGGGCTTCTCGGCGCGGCTGCCGGCGAATGCGCTGGCCGGGCTGCTCGCCGGCGAGTCGGTTCATTCCGTCACGCCGAATGCGCCGATCGAGCTGAACAGCCAGCACGGCGTCGTCGACGCGGTGCGCCTGGCCGGCTCGATGTACAACCTCGCCAAGTCGATCAAGGCCGACTACCTCTGGCAGCGCGGCCTGACGGGCAAGGGCGTCGACATCGCGCTGATCGATACTGGCGTCGCGCCGGTCGAGGGGTTGACGGTCGCCGGCAAGGTCGTCAACGGACCGGACATCTCGTTCGAGTCACAGCAGCCCGAGCTGCGCTACCTCGACACCTACGGCCACGGCACGCACCTCGCCGGCATCATCGCCGGCCGGGACGGCGGGGTGGTGAGCGGCCTCGAGATGGGCCGGCCCGATCGCTTCCTGGGCATCGCGCCGGGCGCCCGGCTGATCAGCCTGAAGGTCGCCAATCGCGTCGGCGCGGCCGACGTCTCGCAGGTGATCGCCGCCATCGACTGGGTCGTCCAGAACCGCAATCGCCACGGGCTCAACATCCGCGTGCTGAACCTCTCGTTCGGGACCGACAGCGTGCAGGACTACCGTCTCGACCCGCTGTCCTTCGCCGCCGAGGTGGCATGGCGCAACGGCATCGTCGTCGTCGCCGCCGCC
This sequence comes from uncultured Anaerolineaceae bacterium, assembly GCA_964425305.1. Taxonomy (GTDB): domain Bacteria; phylum Chloroflexota; class Limnocylindria; order Limnocylindrales; family CSP1-4; genus JALYGJ01. The sequence goes on from CAYRMQ010000015.1 coordinate 1,343, forward strand.
GGCAACGGGCGGCCGGATCGCGACGGGCTCAACAACCCCGCCTTCAACCCGTTCCTGCTGGCCGTCGGCGCGGCCGACAACGGTGGCACGAACCGTCCCGACGACGACGTCATGCTGGCCTGGTCGAGCCGCGGCGACGGCGTGCGCAACCCCGACCTCGTCGCGCCGGGCAAGTCGATCGCCAGCCTGCGCGCCCCGGGCTCGTACCTCGACGGCCGCCATCCCGAGGCGCGCACCGGCGAGCGCCTCTTCCGCGGCAGCGGCACGTCGCAGGCAGCCGCGGTCGTCGCCGGCGCGGCGGCCCTGCTCATCGAGCAGCGGCCGAAGATCACGCCCGACCAGCTGAAGGGCCTGCTCGTCCAGACGGCCGATCCGCTGGCCGGCGTCTCGGTCCGCCAGCAGGGCGCCGGCATGCTCGACCTCAAGCAGGCCTACAAGACGCCGACGCCCGACTTCGTGCAGTCGTTCGAGCCGGCGACCGGCCTCGGCTCGCTCGACGCCGCGCGCGGCAGCCACTACGTCATCTCACCCGACGGCGACGTCCTGCGCGGCGAGGTCGACATCTTCGGCAATCCCTGGTCGCCCGAGGCGTGGGCCGAGGCGTCGGCCGGCGGCTGGAGTTGGTCGGAGGGCGAGTGGATGGGCCACTCGTGGAGCGGCAGCTCGTGGTCCGGCCACTCGTGGTCAGGCCACTCGTGGAGTGGCAGCTCGTGGAGCTCCGCGTGGTCCGGCCACTCGTGGACGGGCTCGTCGTGGAGCGGCAGCTCGTGGTCCGGCAACTCCTGGAGCGGCAGTTCCTGGAGCAGCCCGTTCTGGGGCGAGTAGCGGGCAATGTCCGCCATCGCGCGCCCGCTCGCGCCGCCATCGTGGCGGAGCCTGGCGCGGACGTCGGTGGCGCTGCACGTCGCACTGTTCAGCGGCCTGCTGACCGCCATCGGAGCGGCGACCTTCCTGGTTTTCATCGCGGGACTGCCGGCGCAGCCGAAGATCACCTTCGTGCCGTGGTGGGCGATGGCCGTCGCCTTCTACCTGGCCGAGGTCGTCGTCGTCCACTTCCAGTTCCGCGGCCAGGCACACACCTTCTCGCTGAGCGAGATCCCGCTGGTGATGGGCCTGTTCCTGCTCGCGCCGCTCGACTTCGTTGCCGCCAACCTCGTCGGCGCCGGGCTCGCGCTCGTCTTGGCGCGGCGCCAGGCGCCGCTCAAGCTGGCCTTCAACCTGAGCCAGTTCTTCCTGGTCGCGGCGGCGACGCTGGCCGTCTTCCATCTCGTTCGGGCGGCCCTGCCCGACGGCGCCAGCGCCGGCTGGATCGCGGCGCTGGCGGCCGCAATGACGGCCAACTTCGTGGGCGTCGTCGCCGTCGCCGGCGTCATTTCCCTCGTCGAGGGCCGCTTCGAGTCGGAGCGCTTCCCGCAGGTCGTCAAGTTCGGTGCGCTGGTCGGCTTCACCAACACCTGCCTGGCGCTCGTGGCCGTGACCCTGATGGCCCTCGAACCGATGGCGTTGTGGCTGCTCGTGCTGCCCGGCCTGCTGCTGTACAGCGCCTACCGCGCCTACACCTCCGAGCGCCAGAAGCACGCCAGCCTTGAGTTCCTGTACCAGGCGACGCGGACGCTCAACAGCTCACGTCACCTCGAGACGGCGATCGTCGACCTGCTCAGCCTCTCGCAGAAGGTGTTCCGCGCGGAGGTCACCGAGATCTGCTTCTTCGCACCGGACGGCACGGCTGAGGGCTTCCGCTCGCGCTACGAGAACGGTGAGGGCGAACCCTCGGTCAGCCGCTTCTCGCTTCCGCCGGATGACCCGCTGCGCGTGCGGGCGCTGGCCGAGTCGCGCCCGTTCTTCTACGTTCGCGGGCCGTCCGACGCCGAGCGCACGGAGGGCCTGCACAACGGCATGGTCGCGCTGCTCCGCGGGGAGACCGAGCCACTGGGCATGATCATCGTGGGCAACCGGCTGGGCGAGGTCGGCGGCTTCACCGCCGACGACATGCTCCTCTTCGAGACGCTCGCCGGCCAGACCGAGACGGCGCTCGAGAACGGCCAGCTGGGCCAGTCGCTGCGCCACCTCTCCGAGCTGAAGGAGCAGCTCCAGCACCAGGCCTACCACGATCCGCTGACCGGGCTGGGCAACCGCGCACTGCTCGTCGAGGAGCTCGACCGGGCGATCGCGCGCGCGCCGGTCGAGGGCGCGCCGGCGATCCTGTTCCTCGACATGGACGACTTCAAGACCGTCAACGACACCCTCGGCCACGCCGCCGGCGACGAGCTCCTCAGGGCCGTCTCGCGCCGCGTCCTGTCGGTGCTGCGGCCGAGCGAGCTGGCCGTCCGGCTGGGCGGCGACGAGTTCGCCATCCTGCTGCGCGGCGCCGACGTGCGGCTGGCGCGCCGCGTCGCCGAGCGCATCCTGGCTTCCATGGAGGGACCGGTGGCGGTGCTCGGCCAGGAGATGGCCTGCCACCTGAGCATCGGCGTTGCCGTCGCCGCCGGCGACGAGACAGCCGAGGAGCTGCTGCGCGACGCGGACGTGGCGATGTACGCCGCCAAGGCGTCGGGCAAGGGCCGGCTGGCCGTCTTCGAGACGGGCATGCGCGAGGCCGTCGTCCAGCGCCACGCCCTCAAGGCCGATCTCCAGCGTGCCATGGCCCGCTCCGAGTTCGCCGTCTGCTACCAGCCGATCACCGACCTCGACACGGGCGATGTGACCGGCCTCGAGGCGCTGCTGCGCTGGCACCATCCCGAGCGCGGCGTGGTCACGCCGACCGACTTCATCGGGCTGGCCGAGGAATCGGTGCTGATCCTGTCCATCGGGCGATGGGTGCTCGAGCAGGCCTGCCGCCAGACGCGGGCGTGGAACGATGCGCGCCCCGGCCGCCGGCCGCTGGCCATCCACGTCAACCTGTCGGCGCGCCAGATCCAGCAGCCATCCTTCGTCGACGAGGTCGCGACCGTGCTCGCCGAGACGGGGCTCGACCCGTCGCTGCTCGTGCTCGAGATCACCGAGACGCTGCTGATGATCGACGTCGGGCTCAACGCCTCCCGCCTGCGCGCGCTCAAGCAGCTCGGCGTGAAAGTCGCCATCGACGACTTCGGCACGGGCTGGTCGACGCTGGCCACGCTGCGCGACCTGCCCATCGACGTGCTCAAGATGCCGCGCGACTTCCTCGCCGGGCGGCGCGCCGCGGATGCCGACTGGAAATTCGCGCAGGCCATCGTCGGCCTCGGCCACAGCCTGCAGCTGGAGGTCGTCGCCGAGGGCATCGAGCGCTCCGACCAGGTGCGCCGGCTGCGCCAGCTCGGCTGCAACAGCGGCCAGGGCTACCTCTTCGCCGCGCCGATGGACGAGGCCGGCGTAACCGACTTCCTGGCCGGCGACGGCGTCTCGACCGCCTGATGCGCGGCCCGCGGGTTCCTCAACCGGCCACCACGCGCTCGTCGATCAGCGCCCGGATCTCTATGGCGGCATAGCCCAGCTCGGCCAGGATCTCGGCGCCGTGCTCGCCGAGCAGTGGCGGCGGCCGCTCGATCGTGGCCGGCGTGCGCGAGAGCTTGAAGGGGATGCCGACCTGGCTGATCTGGCCGAGGCGCGGGTGGTCGACCGTCTGGACCATTCCGCGCGCCGTCGCCTGCGGCTGGGCGAAGGCGGCGAGGACGTCGTTGACCGCGCCGCAGGGCACCTCGGCCGTGTCGAGGCGGGCCAGCCACTCGGCGCTCGTGCCGGCGGCGAAGCGCTCGGCGAGCAGCGGCCGCAGCTCGTCGCGGTTGCGCACGCGGGCGTCGTTGTCGGCAAAGCGCGGGTCGGCGGCCAGCGGCGCGAGGCCCATCGCCTGGCACAGGCGCTGCCACTGGCGCTCGCTGCCGACGGCGACGGCGATCTCCGCGTCGGCGGTGGCAAAGGTCTCGTAGGGCACGATGTTGGGGTGGGCGTTGCCGCGCCGGGCCGGCGCGCGGCCGGTGGTGAAGGCGTTTTGCGCCTGGTTGATGAGCAGCGCCAGCGTCGCCTCGATGAGCGAGACGTCGATGCGCTGGCCGGCGCCGCCACCGGGCGGGACGTCGCGGCCGCGCAGCGCGGCCAGCACGCCGATCGCGCCGAGCAGGCCGGTGACGACGTCGCTGATGGCCACGCCGACCTTCGTCGGGTGCCCGCCCTCCTCGTCGGGGAAGCCGGTCACCGACATCAGCCCGCCGACCGCCTGCGCGACGAAGTCGTAGCCGGGCCGGGCGGCGTCAGGGCCGTCGGGCCCGTAGCCGGTGATGGCCAGGTGGACGAGGCGCGGGTTGATGCGCTGGAGCTCGGCCTCGCCGAAGCCCAGCCGGGCCAGGCCGCCGGGCCGGAAGTTCTCGACGAGGACGTCCGAGACGGCGAGCAGGCGGCGCACGACGTCGGCACCCGCCGGCAGACGCAGGTCGACGGCGATGCTGCGCTTGTTGCGATTGACCGCCAGGAAGTAGGCCGCGACGCGCTCGCCCGCGGCGCCCGCACTGCCGACCCACGGCGGACCCCAATGCCGGCTGGCGTCGCCGTCGAGCGGCTCGACCTTGATCACGTCGGCGCCCAGGTCGCCGAGGACCATCGTGCAGTACGGACCGGCGAGGACCGTCGACAGGTCGACGACGCGCAGCCCGGCCAGCGGCCCGCGCAGCGATGCCTCGGGGCGATCGCTGGCGGCGTCGGCAGGGTGGCGGGCCATCGCGCCTATCTTGCGCCACGCCAGGGACGGCATGCGGGCCGGCGGGCAGCGCCGCCTCGCCGCCACCCATAATCGGGCCGTGCCCAGCGGCGACCTGATCACACTCGAGCTCCTGGCGCTGGTCGCGTCCGTCGTCGCGGGCGCCTTCGGCGCGCTGGCCGGCATCGGTGGCGGGCTGATCATCGTGCCGCTGCTGACCGTCGCCCTCGGGGTGCCGATCCAGCTCGCCATCGCGGCCAGCCTGCTCGGCGTCATCGCCGTCTCGACCAGCGCCGGCGCGACGTACCTGCGGCGCGGGTTGGCCGACCGCCGCCTCGGGCTGGTGCTGCTCGTGGCGACGTCGGTCGGCGGGGTCATCGGCGGCTACACGGCGGGGCTGCTCGACGAGCGCACCCTCAGCGCGATCTTCGGCGTCGTGCTGGTGGCGGTGGCGATCCAGATGCTGCGTGGCCGCGACCGGCCGGCGCCGCCCGTCGCCGACGTGGCCAGCCGCCTCGAGCTCGACTCGAGCTACATCGAGCCGACGACCGGCGAGGAGGTCGCCTACCGCGCCCGCCGGCTGGGGATCGGCGCGGTGGTGTCGGTCTTCGCCGGCGCGCTGTCGGGCCTGCTCGGCGTAGGCGGCGGGGTGGTCAACGTGCCGACGATGAACCTGCTGATGGGCGTGCCCATTCGCGTCGCGCTGACGACGAGCACGTACATGCTCGCCGCGACAGCCGCCGCCAGCGCGGTCCTGTACTACAGCCGCGGCCAGATCGACCCGCTGCTGGCCGCGCCGGTCGTCGTCGGCGTCGTCATCGGCGCGCAGGCCGGCGCGCGCTTCGCCTCGCGCGTCTCACAGCACTTGCTGCAGCTCGTCTTCGTCGCCGTCGCGCTGTTCTTCGCCGTCCAGATGCTGCTCCGCGCGGCGGGCGCCGCCTGATGGCGCGAGTGCCGGCGCCGCCACCCCCGGCTGACCGCCCCGACGTGGGCTGGACCAGCCGCCTGCTGGTCGGCGGCACGCTGCTGTCGGTGGCGTGCCTGCTCGTCGGCCTGCTCCTGACCCTGGCCGGCGCCGGCGGCGAGATGAGCGACCCGCGCCGTCTCGACCTGGTGCTCGAGGCGGCGCTGGCGCTGGAGCCGTGGGGCTGGTCGATGCTCGGCGTGCTCGTCCTGCTCATGACGCCGGCGGCGGGCCTGCTGGCGTCGGCTGTCGAGTTGCGCCGTGACCAGCCGCGGACGGCCCTCGTCGCGCTGGTCGTGCTGGCCGTGCTCGTCTCGGCCGCGGCGGCCGCGCTAGCTCGCTGAACGCCGCGACGAACGCGAGCGACCGCGGCTGCCGGCCGACGTGCGCGACTGCTCGGCGCGACGGCCGTCGCGCCGGCCATTGCCGCGGCCGTTGTCGGTGGCGCTGACGGCCTGCTCGGGTGAGAGCGGCATCATCTGCCGGCGCCGGTCGGCGGCGATGATGTGCATCACGGCGTTGATCAGCGCGAGGTGGGTGAACGCCTGCGGGAAGTTGCCCATGTGACGGCCGGTCTCGGGGTCGATCTCCTCGCCGTAGAGGCCCAGATCGGAGGCGTGGCTGAGGAGCTTCTCGCACAGCTTGCGCGCCCGCTCGTGCTCGCCGATCTCGACCAGCGCCGAGACCAGCCAGAACGAGCAGATGACGAAGGCGCCCTCCTCGCCGCGCAGACCGTCGTCGGTCTGATCGGTACGGTAGCGCAGGACGAGGCCCTCCTCGCTCAGCTCGTCGGCGATGGCCAGCACGGTGTGGCAGATGCGCGGATCGTCGGGCGGCAGGAAGCGCACCAGCGGCATGAGCAGCACCGACGCGTCGAGGGCGTCGGTGTCGTAGTGCTGCGTGAAGACGCCACGCCCGTCGAGCGCGTTGGCCAGGACGTCGGCCTTGATCTCGTCGGCCGCCGCCTGCCAGCGCACGGCCAGCTCGGTGTCCTCGCGCAGCCGCGCCAGCTTGGCGCCGCGGTCGGCGGCGACCCAGCACATCAGCTTCGAGCTGGTGAAGTGCTTCGGCTCGCCGCGCACCTCCCACAGCCCGCGGTCGGGCTCGCGCCAGTGCGCCACGGCGGCCTCGACCTGGCGCACGAGGATCGGCCAGATGCGCTCGTCGAGATGGTCGCGGTTGCGCGTGTGGATGTAGACCGAGTCGAGGAAGGCGCCCCAGACGTCGTGCTGGCGCTGGTTGTAGGCGTTGTTGCCGACGCGCACCGGGCGTGCTCCCTCGTAGCCGTGGAGGTGGTCGAGGGTGTGCTCGGTCAGCTCCTTCTCGCCGCCGATGCCGTACATGATCTGGAGGTCGCTGTCTTCGGCCAGCTCGGCCACGAAGTAGAAGAAGTCGTTCGCCTCCCAGTCGAAACCGAGCGTGTACAGGCCCCACAGCGCGAACGTCGCATCGCGGATCCAGGCGTAGCGGTAGTCCCAGTTGCGCTCGCCGCCGGGCGTCTCGGGCAGCGAGGTGGTCGGCGCGGCGATGATCGCGCCGGTCGGGTCGTAGGTCAGCCCGCGCAGCGTCAGCGCCGAGCGCTCGAGGTGCGCCCGCCAGGGATGGTCGGGGAAGCGGCCGCGGGCGAGCCAGTGCTGCCAGTGGTGGGCCGTCCAGACGAGCCGCCGGTAGGCGTCCTCGTGGTTGCGCGGCGCTGGATCGCCGTCCCACGTCAGCGCGACGAAGCGGACGTCGCCCTCCTTGAGCATCGTGCGCCCGATGGCGCGCGGCCCCTCGAAGCCGAGGTTCATGTCGGAGGTCAGGACCAGCCGCAGCTCGCTGTCCTCGTCGACGCACTCGCCCTGGTTGTAGCCCTCCTCGGTGTAGCGCCACGTTCCCAGGCGGCGGCCGTAGTCGAAGACCGGCTCGCAGTCGAGAACCATCTGGACCGTCCCGTTCACGCAGCGGACCATGCGCAGCAGGATGTGCGCGGCGTCGTAGTCAGTCGGCGCCCGGCGGTGGGTCTGCGAGCGGCGCTCGTGGTGGCGCCACGGCCCGATGACGAGCAGGTCGCGGACGATGCACCAGCCGGTGGGCGTGCCCCAGCTGGTCTCGAGGATCATCGTGCCGGGCAGGTAGCGGCGCGCGGCCGGGACGGTGATATCGGCCGGCGCGAAGCGGAAGCCGCCGGCGTCGCGATCGAGGATCGCACCGAAGACCGACGGCGAGTCCATGCGCGGCAGGCACATCCACTCGACGTTGCTGCTGGCGGCGACGAGGGCCGTCGACTCGCAGTCGGACAGGAAGCCGTACTCGGCGATGGGCGGGTAGGCCGAAGCGCCGGTCGAAGGCTCGAGCGCCGCCGCCGCGAATGGCCCGAAGAACGTCTCGTCGTGCATCGTCGGCTCCAGGGCATGGAAGTCTCGCACGCGGCGCGACGGTTGGTCCAGTGGCCGATTGGTACGCCTCAGGCGCCCGGCGGGGCAGGGGCACACAAGCGAGCACGGCCCGGGGAGGGGGCCCGGGCCGTGCCAGTCGATGCGGTAGCGCCCCGTCACCAGACGCTTCGCACGTGGGGTGTTCGGCTGTGGTAGGCCGAAATGTACGCGGTCACTCGGCGCCATCCCATCGCGCCGACCGCCGCACTTGTTTCAGCTACATATCTGTGGCCGGGTGGCCGGGTGGCCGGCGGCCGGTCGCGCCTCCGGCGCGTCGCTGCGTCAGCCGTGGAATGGTGCGCCCGGCCGATCCATGACCGCCCGCTCGGCCAGGCCGAGCGGCAGCCGACCGCTGCCGGCGAGCGTGTCGTGGAACTCGCGCAGGACCGCCACGTCGATCTCGGCCACAGGCGTCGCAGCCAGCCCGCGCGACTCGAGGAAGCGTTGCCTGATGCGCATGATCTCGAGGCAGCCGGTGAGGTACGCCGACGCCTGCGTCGGCCACCAGCAGTAACGGCCGACCTCCGCCCGTGCCGTCGGCTCGGGCAGCGGCACCTTCGTCGTCATGAAGGTGACGGCCTCGTCGTAGCTCATCTCGCCGAGGTGCAGGCTGGTATCGACGACGATGCGCGCGGCACGGAAGATCGTCGCCTCGAGGTGGTACAGCTCGTGCAGCGGATCGGTGAAGAACCCGCGCTCGCGCATGACCCGCTCCGAGTAGAGCGCCCAGCCCTCGCTGAAGTAGGGCGTGCTCAGCAGCCGACGCAGCCGCGGCGCGTTCATCTTGCTCCACGTCAGGTGCCAGTGATGGCCCGGGTAGGCCTCATGCACCGACGTCGTCGGGATGCTGCCGTAGCTGTTCGAGCCAAGACGCTTCTGGATCTCGTCGGCAGGCGTTCCGTCGGGTGCGAAGGGGACGAAGAAGTGACCGCGCAGCCGGTCCGAGAAGGCGGGCGGGGCGACGTAGTAGGCGACGCCGAGCACCGGCCGCTGGAAGACGGGCGACGGCTCGACCGCGCACGACTCGCCCGCGGGCAGGGTCACCAGCCGGCTGTGGGCGAGGAACTCGCGCGCTCGCTGCGTCCACTCGTCGTAGGCCCGGCGCATGTCCTCCTCGGTCGCGGGGTGGTCGGCGTTGGCCTCTTCGAGAACGGCGCGCCAGTCGTCGGTGCCACGGATGTCGCGGCACAGCGCGCGCATCTCGGCGTCGAGCCGGTCGTACTCGGCCCGGCCCAGCTCGCGCAGCGAGCGCGCGTCGTGGTCGAGGTTCTCGCGCTCGCGCAGCGTGCGGCTGTAGCGCTCCTCGCCCCAGCGCCACTCGCCGTGGGCCTGCTGCTGGAGGCCCTCGAGGAACGCCACCCACTCGTCGAAGGCGTCGCCGGCGATCGCGCCCGCCGCGCGCATGCGCTCCCGGCCGAGGTCCGTCTCGGCCTCGCTGACGAGCAGCTCGCGCACGTAGCGCGCGCCGCCATGCGCCGAGTTGAGACCGCGCTCGACGATCAGCGGGTGGGCCAGCGCCGGGTCGAGATTGGCGCGGCCCTGCTCGAGCGCCCGCGGGATCTGCTCCATCCGCGCGACGGCCGCGTCGACGAGGTCGCCGTTCGGGCGCAGCCGGTGGAGGAAGAGGTTGAACAGCCCGTTCAGCAGAGGCCCCGAGTAGACGATCGGATCGCGCTTCCAGGCTTGCCAGTCGGCGGCGATGAGGCGGCCGCGCAGCATCGCGATGGCCAGGTCGCGATCGATCACCTCGTCGATGTGCAGGTCGTCGTCGGCGACGCCCTCGAAGAGCGCCAAGAACCGCTCGGCGTCCGAGACGCGCCTGTGGAACGCCTCCGCCGACAGGTCGTCGACGAGTTCGTCGTACTCGGTCAGGCCGAGCCCGCTGGCCGTGATGGGCGAGGTCTCGAACTCGTTGGTCAGGAAGTCGTTGATCAGGCGCGACAGCTCAGGCATGAGGCTCGCTCCTCCGTGCGCGGGCGGGTGATCTGGTCGTCGCGGGCGGGTGCTTGGCCGGCCGGGCAGCGCCGCGTCAGCCGGCGGCCGAGCGAAACCTGGGCGAGCGCTCGTCGACGACGAGGTCGGCAAACGATGACCAGGCCTTGCCATATTCCCACCATCCGCTCACCCACGGCTTGACGAAGGTGTCGTTGCGTCCGTAGGCCAGCGGTATCACGGCGGCTTCGTCGGCCACGGCAAGGCGGTCGGCTTCGTGGAAGAGCTCGAGCCGGCGCCGAATGTCGCGTTCCAGGCGCGCACGCTCGATCAGCTCGTCGAACTCCGGATTGGCGTACTTGCCGACGTTGTCCTTGGCCGTCGAGTGGAGCAGCAGGCGCAGGAAGTACTCCGGATCGGGGTAGCCGGGGAACCAGCCGGCCAATTCGAAGGGCAGCTGCGGCAGCTCGCGCCCCTCGCGGATGGCTCGCCTGAACTCATCACGCGTCAGGCTGACCAGCTTGACCGGCAGTTCGAGGACGGCCTGCCATGAGTCGCGCAGCGCTTTGGCGATCAGCCCGAAAACCGAGTCCATGATCGTCAGCATCTCGATCTCGGGTCGGACGCCCTCGCGCCGAAGCAGCTGGCGCGCCAAGTCTGGATCGAAGCGCGGCGCGATGTCGGGCGTGTGGCCATGCAGTGCAGGCGGCACGAGACCGCCGCGGGCGATGAACTCGTGACTGGGCAGGACCTGTTCGAGCGTGCCTCGATCGATGGCGTGGGCCAAAGCCAGCCGCACACCGCGCCGGTCGAATGGCGCGATTGCCGTGCGGAAGGCCCCGAACATCGTGAAGGCAGCCGGCGCCGGCACCAGATCTGGGCCAGCGGCGGTTATCAGCTCCGGCTCGTCGGCATGGGCACGGGCGATGATCATGTCGAGCTCGTTACGGGCGTAGGCTTCGCCCGCCTCGGACAACTTCCACTCGGCCAGCTCGACGCGCGCGACGTTGCCCCGCCGATGGCCGGTCGATTCGTGTCGCCGTAGCAGGACGACCGCCTTGCCGGGACTCAACTCACTGACCCGGAAGGCGCCGCTGACGACCATCGTCGCGGGATCCGTCCAGGTGTCGCCGCGTCGCTCGATGGCGTGGCGTGGTTGAGGTGCCGCGTCGGAGCGATTCACCACGTTCATGAAGTAGGGTGCCGGCGCGTTCAGGCGGAACTCAACCGTGCGCTCGTCGAGCGCCCGGACCCCGACGCGGGCGAGGTCGTCGTGCTGCCCGAGGTAGTAGCCCAGCGCATCCTCCAGGACGAAGTAGATGGCCACGGACGCTCCCGGCTTCTGCCGATCGACGTTGCGCTTGACACCGAACTCGACGTCGTGGGCGGTGATCGGCACGCCGTCAGACCAGGCGATCGCGGGGCGCAGGCGGAAGACGTAGCGCAGTCCGTCGTCCGAGATCGTCCAGCGCTCGGCCAGCGAGGGCACGATCGTCTGCTCCGGCCAGGCCTCTACGAGCCGGTCCAGGAGGGCCATCTGCGACTGGATGTTCTGCAGGAAGTGGGAGTGCGGCGGATCGAGTTCAAAGGGCGCGCCGTCTGTCGCCGCGATGAGCGTCGCCGTCGCTGCTCTGGTGGGCGTGGGTGGCTGCCACAGCGCGAAGGCCTCCTGGTAGGCCTCGTTGGCCTCGCTGAAGCGCAGATCGAAGTGCAGCGCCAGGGCCAGCTTGAATAGCACCAATGCCATCTGCTGGCGTTCGCCGCGCCGCTCCAGTATCGGCAGCAGCGCGCGGTAGTGGCCGATCGACTCATCGAGGGCGTGCTCGGCGCGGGCGCGGTCGCCAGCCAGACCGAGGTAGGTCGCCGCCTTCTCCTCGTCTTCGGCGGCAAGCCAGTGATGGGCGAGCAGGCCGGCGACCTCGCCGCGATCGCCGGCGTAGCGCTCCTCGAGCCACGCTGCCGCGCGACGGTGGAGCTCGCGGCGCTGGCTGTCGAGCAGCATCGCGTAGGCCGCCTCCTGGATCAGGACGTGCTTGAACTGGAACTCGGGGCGCGGCCAGCGGCGCGATTCGCGCAGCAGGTCGAGCCGGAGCAGCTCGCGGATGGCGGACTGGACGCCGGCACCGTCGCCGGTCACGCCGTCGAGCAGGGGCAGGTCGAAGCGCCGCCCCAGGACGGCGGCCGCGCGAACGACGTTGTGCGTCTCGGCGGCGAGGCGGTCCAGCCGAGCGTGGATGACCTGGCCGACGGTCGGCGGAACCTCGACGGCCACGTCGTGGTCGAAGCGCCAGCCGTCCCCCTCACGCACGAGCGCGCCGGCATCGGCCAGTGAGCGGACCAGCTCCTCCAGGAAGAACGGGTTGCCCTCGGCCGCGTCGACGATGCGTTGGGCGACCGCCGGCGGCAGGGTGTCGGGCCCGACGAGGCTGAACAGCATCGTCCGCTCGGCGTCGCCCGGGAGCGCCGGCAGGTCGATCGTCACCGACCGGTGCGCAAACTCGCGGGTGGCCGTCTCGCGCAGCCGCCACGATGCGTGGTCGCGCTCGACGCGGTGGGTCAGCAGCAGCAGCACGGCCGCCTCCTCGGTCACGCCGAGCAGGCGCTCGATGAGCCCGAGCGATGTCGGGTCGGCCCAGTGCAGGTCCTCGAGCACGACGACCAGCGGCCGATCGGTGGCCAGTCGGGCGAGCAGGTCGCCGACGACCTCCCACGTACGGTACTGGCGCGCTTCGGGCGACTGCTCGGCGAGGCGCGCGCGGGCCTCCGGCTCCATGTCCAGGTCGAGCAGGCCAGCGAGGTAGGGATATGCCTCGAGGGCCTGCTCGCCGTAGATCTCGTCGATGTGGCGGCGCAGCGCGATGCGCGTGCGCAGCTCGGGCTCATCGGTCGCGACACCGAGCCAGTCGCGCAGCAGGTCGCGGAAGGGCCAGTAGGGGAGTGCTTCCCCGTACGACAGGCAGCGCCCTTCGATCCAGCTCGGGCCCGACGCCTCAGCGCGGGCGCCGAGCCGCTCGCGCAGCTCGCTGACCAGCCGGCTCTTGCCGATGCCCGGCTCGCCCGACAGCAGCACGATCGCGCCCGTCCCGGCGTCGAGCCCCGATGCCGCCTCGAGCAGCTGCGCCATCTCGGCCTGGCGGCCGACGAGCGGCACCTGCTGCGGGCCGGCCCGTCCGTCGCGCGCACGCTGGCCGGCGCCCAGCAGCACGAAGGCTGCGACCGGCTCGGGCTTGCCCTTCAGCTCCAGCGCGCGCGGCGGCGACCAGGCAAAGGCGTCGGCCACCAGCCGGTGGGTGCTGGCGGCGCACAGGACCGTGCCCGGCTCGGCCGCAGCCTGGAGGCGGGCGGCGACGTTGACGGTGTCGCCGAAAGCGCCGTACTCCGTCCGGCTGCCGGCGCCGACCATGCCGGTGACAACAGGGCCGGTCGCCACGCCGACGCGGGCGGCCAGCCCGTCGATGCCCCAGCTGCGCGCCACCTCGCGACCGTAGTCCTCGATGTCGCGGACGATGCGCAGCGAGGTGCGCAGGGCACGCTCGGCGTCGTCCTCGTGCGTGACCGGCGCGCCGAAGAGGGCCAGGCAGCCGTCGCCGGCGAGGTCCTTGACGGTGCCGCCGAAGGCCTCGACCGCGCGGACCATGCGCGCGACGGCCTCGCCCACGATCAGCCGCACCTCCTCCGTGTCGAGCTTGTCGGCGAGCGCCGTCGAGCCGACCAGATCGGCAAAGACCGCCGTGACGATGCGCTTCTCGTCGCGGATCTCGTCCATGCGCGCTGATGCTACGTCACGGCGCGCGCCGGTCAAAGTAGCGGCAGCGAGCGGCGATGGCGCACCTGCCGCAGGCCGGCCGCAGGGCATGGCACGTGCGACGGCCATGAGTGATCAGGTTGACGTGGGCCTCGTGCACCTGCTCGGGGCCGAGAATCGCCGCGAACAGGTCGTGCGCCTGCAGGGCGGTCGCCTTCGGCGGGATCAGGCCGATCCGCTTAGACGCGCGCTCGACGTGGCGGTCGACCGGCATCAGCGGCATGCCGAACGAGAAGAGCAGCACGACCGACGCCGTCTTGCGACCGATGCCCGGGATGCCCATCAGCCAGGCCAGCGCGTCGAGCGGCTGCATGTCGCCGAGGAAGTCCAACGAGTAGTCGCCGCGCTGTGTGCGGATCCTGGCCAGCGAGGCCTGGATGCGCGGCGCCTTCTGCGGCGCCAGGCCGCCCGGCCGGATGACCTCGATCAGCTCGTCGAGCGGCGCAGCCTCGACCGCCGCCCAGTCGGGCGGTGCCGCCGCGCCGACGCCGACGCCGCCCCAGCCGGGGCGGTTGAGCTTGCCGTCGCCCGCCGTGCCCGCATCCGACGGCCAGCGAGCGCGGAGGGCGTCGAAGGCGCGCTCGGCGTTGATGTCGGCGCTGTTCTGCGAAAGGATTGTCAAGACCAGCTCGCTGGTCGGGTCGAGCACGCGCTGCCAGGCCGGTGCGCCGTACATTCGGCGCAGCCCGGCCAGCGTGTCCTCGACGAGCGCGGGACGGTAGCGAGCGAGGCGCCGCGCCCACACCCGGGCCGGGTCGCGCACCTGCCGTCTGGGACGCGTGTTCCTGGCGCGCGTCTTCACTGCCTGGCCGGCGGCCGCGGACGGCTGGCGGGCGGGCGGGACCGGCTGACGCGATCACCCAGGCCGACGAGGCGCGCTGCCCGCTCGGCGGCGCGCGCGACCGGCGCCGGACCGGCGGCCATCGCCTGCTCGACGCTCATCGGCCGCTCGGTGACAGGCACGACGATGGCGGCCAGCTCGGCCAGTGCGGCGATCCCTTCGGGCAGCACGCCGCCGCCGAAGCAGATGCACGGCACGCCGCTGCCGCGCGCGCGGCGGGCGACGCCCTGGGCCGTCTTGCCGTAAGCCGTCTGGGCGTCGACGCGGCCCTCGCCGGTAAGCACCAGGTCCGACTGCACGAGCGCCTCGTCGAAGCCGGTCAGCTCCATCACGACATCGACGCCGGGCCTGATGTCGAAGGCGGCGAAGCGGTCGGCGATGGCCAGCAGGCCGGCCGTCGTGCCGCCGGCGGCGCCGGCGCCGGGCACGTCGCGCACCCGCCTGCCGGTGGCCCTCTCGAGGACGTCGGCGTAGTGGGCCAGGGTGGCGTCGAGCCGGGCGACCTGCTCGTCGTCGGCGCCTTTCTGCGGACCGTAGGTCGCGGCTGCTCCGCGCTCTCCAAGCAGCGGGTTGGTGACGTCCGAGGCGATCGTCAGGCGCACCTCGGCGAGCAGCGGGCTGATGCCGTCGAGGTCGACGGCGGCCAGTCGCTCGAGCGGCCCGCCACCCGGCGGCAGGTCGTTGCCGCTCTCGTCGAGGAAGCGCGCCCCGAGCGCGGCGAGCAGGCCCGTGCCACCGTCGGTCGTGGCGCTGCCGCCGAGGCCGATGACCACCTCGCGCACGCCCAGGCCGACCGCCGCCGCCAGCACCTGACCGGTGCCGAACGTCGAGGCGGCCATCGCGTCGCGCTCGGCGACCGCCAGGCGCGACAGGCCCGAAGCCGCCGCCATCTCGATGACCGCCGTTTCGTCCCGCCGCAGGAAGCGCGCCGACAGCGGCCGGCCGAGCGGGTCGCGGGCGTGGACGGGCAGCTCCAGCCAGTCGCCGCCGGCTGCCCTGATCGCCTCGATCGTGCCCTCGCCGCCGTCGGCCAGCGGGATCAGCCGGATCTCGTCGGATGGCCGGGCGCGGCGCCAGCCGTCGGCCAGGGCGCGTGCGACCCGCAGCGGGTCGAGCGAACCCTTGAACGAGTCGGGCGCGATCAGGACGCGCAAATGCCTCAGGCCGGCGTAGCGGTCTTGTCGGCGGCGGTCTTGTCGGCGGCGTCCCCGGCGGTGGCCTTGGCCACGCTGGCAGCGCGCCGCTCGACGTACTCGGGGATGCGGATCATCGGCGGCCGCTCCTGGTCGGCCAGATCGATGACCTCCAGCGACAGCTTGTTCGGGCCCGAGCGGGGCAGCTTCATCGTCGAGCCGAGCTCCGGGAAGAGACGCGCCTTGTGGCGCTCCTCGAGCCGCTTCATGACGGCCTGCAGGATGACGAAGCTCATCCGTGACAGGCCCTCGATGTCCTGGTTGCGGTGGATGCGCACCTCCAGGTCGACCTGCCCGAAGCCGTTGAGGCCGAGCCGCTCGGCGAGATCGATGAGGTGGCCGATCTCGACGGCGTAGCCGGTAAAGAAGGGGATCTGCTCGAGGTGCTCGCGACGGCCGGCGTACTCGCCCGACAACGGCTGGATGTAGCCCGAGAGCTCGGGGAAGAAGAGGTTGATCAGGGGGCGCGCCACGAGCTCCGTGACGCGCCCGCCGCCGCCCTCCTTGAGCACGCCGCCCTCGACGATCGGCCGCTGGTAGTAGGACTTGACGTAGCCGATACGCGGCTCGAGCAGGAGCGGCCCGAGGGTGCCGTAGATGAACCGCGGGTGCCAGTCCTGGATGTCGGTGTCGCTCCACACGATCAGGTCGCCGCTCGTCTCGTAGAGGCTCTTCCACAGCGCCTCGCCCTTGCCGCGGTAGCTGCCATAGCGCGGCAGCACGTGCGAGTGGATGACGACGCGCGCGCCCTCGTCCTCGGCGATCTCGCGCGTGCCGTCGTCGGAGTCGGAGTCGATCACGAGCAGCTCGTCGAGCAGCGGGAACTTCTCCATCAGCTCGCGCCTGGCGGCACGGACGATCGGCCCGATCGTGGCCGACTCGTTGAGCGTGGGCAGGATCGCGCTGATCGTGAGCCCCTGCTTCTCCTTCAGCTCGACGAGGCGGGCGATGTCGGCGAACTCGGCGTGGTCGTAGTTCGACTCGGCGAACCAGCGATCGACGCGCGCCGGGATGCTGCGCCCGGCCTGCGCGGCGCGGTCGGCCGCCTCGAGCGTCTCGGCCTGCTCGGCGCGCTTCTCGAAAGTGGCGCGGGTGATGGGCTCCTTCGTCTTGACGACGATGACCGTCGGACGGGCCTGCTGGGCGATCGTTTCGGGCAGCACGCCGAACAGCGCGCCGTCGGCGTCGGACGGCTCCATCAGCGGCAGCGCCGCGGCGCCCATCACGACGAGCTGTGCCTTCTCGGCCTCCTTCAGGATCGCCGCCGGGATGTCCTGACCGGTGACGAGCAGGGGCTGCGCCGGGTCGCCGGCGTGCTGGCGCACGAAGGTCGCCAGCGCGCGCTCGGCCTGCGAGCGGACGACCGGGTTGATGTCCTCGGGCACGACGTGCATGACGTCGACGGAGGCCTCGAAGTAGCGTCCCAGGGCGGCGGCGTAGCTCAGCGCGAGCTCGGCGTGGGGGCCGCCGCGGACCGGCGTCAGGATGCGCTTGACGTCCTTCACGCCGCGCTGCTTGACGACGGCGATGTCACACGGCGCGTCGCGCACGACCTCGTCGATCGTCGGCGAGAAGACGGCGTCCTGGCCGCGCTTGCCGCCCGGCCGGCCGCCCCAGCCGAAGATGATCAGCTCGGCCTCGTCTTCGGCGGCCAGCTCGACGATGCCCTCGGCGGCGCGCCGGCCGATGCGCACGACGGTGCGCAATTCGACTCCCGGTGGCGCGAACTCGAGCACGCGCTGGAGCAGCCGCCGCGCCTGGCGCGCCTTGGTCGCGCCCTCCGACAGGGGCATGCCCTCGGGCACCTCGACGATGCCCAGCGCGGTCAGCGTGCCGCCGTGCTTCATCAGCGCCGCGCCGATGCGGACGAGGTCGGCCGCCGTGCGCGGGTTGGCCAGCGGCAGCAGGATGCGGCTGGGCGGCTGGCCGCGGCTCATGGCCCGATCTCCGACGATCCGGCCTGCGCGCCGACGACGCCGTCAGCCACCCCGGCAGCGGCGCCCGCCACCCCGGCAGCGGCGCCCGCCACCGCGGCGCTTTCGTCGACCTCGCGCCAGCGGCCGACGAGGTACGGCTTGGCGAGCTCGAAGGCGCGCGCCTGGCGCTCGACGAACGCCTCGGCCTGGTCGGTCGTCAGCTCGCGCGTCTCGATGATCAGGCTCGCCACCCGGCCGAAGTAGAGCGGGATGAGCGACGCGATCAGGCGGTCTACCGGCAGCGGCCGCGCGTGGTGGGCGACGGCCATGTCGTAGATCACCCGCGCCCACGTCTCGTCGGGCAGGTTGAAGGTGCTCTCCTCGACAGCCGACGGCCGGTCGGCGCGCGTGGCGTTGTCGACGGCCGCGCCAGCCTCCTCCGACAGCCGCCTGACCAGCGCGTGGTTCTCGGCGGTCAGCGCCACGCCCCACTCCTCGTCGACGGTCAGGCGGCCCTTGGCGAACTCCTCCAGCAGGCGCTGGACGTTGACCTCGAGCGGCGGCGGGTCGAGGATGCGCTCGAAGCCGTAGACCGGCACCTCGTGCGAGCCCTGCACGTCCAGCCAGCGCTCGGCGTGGCGCTCGGTCAGGCGCAGGATGGTGCTGACCACCTGGCTGAACATCGGCCCCAGGTCCGAGCCGGGGTCCTTGGGGTCGTGGACCTTCGCGCCAAGGCGCGTCTGGGCGACGGCGAAACCGCCGGTGATCGCCTTCGTCGTCATCCAGATGTCGACGCCGAACTTCGACGTGTCGGCGTCCCAGTCGTCCTGCGCGAGGTAGTGCTTGACGAGGTCGCCGCTGACGCCGAAGTCGCCGCCGATGGGCTGGCGGATGCGCAGCCCGTAGAGCGACCGCGTCAGCGGGTAGGTGACGGTATTGGTGATCGTGCCGTCGTACTTGTAGCGCGCGTACAGCGGCGCGACGAAGTCGAAGCCGCCCTTGAGCAGCGGCCCGGCCAGCAGCTCGATCCACTCGGGGATGATCGAGCGCAGGTCGGAATCGACGACGACCAGCGCCTCCACGCCGAGAGCGTCGGCGATCTGGAAGATCGTGCGCAACGCGGCGCCCTTGCCGCCGATACCGTCGACCTCGGGATAGGTCAAGCTGATGCGGCGCAGCTTGTTGCGCGGCCGGACGAGCAGGATGCGCTCGACGTAGTCGGGCGGCTCGGTCTCGACGACGACGCGCTGGGTTCCGTCGGGCGAGCCGGCGTCGGCGTTGACCAGCACCGGCCGCAGGTCGGGGAAGTACTGCACCAGGCCGGCCTGCGCGGCGCGCGCGACGTAGCCGATGGTCGCCGCGTTCTTGAACGACGGGATGCCGACCATGATGTCGGCGCTGCCCAGCTTGGCCACCTCGTCACGGATCGCGTCGGGCAGGGTCGACGTGGGCATCGCGCTCACCTTACCCGATGGCCCGGCGGGTGTCAGCAGGGCGGTCGGACCGTCGCCGCCGGCCGGTCCTCGAGAAGGAGCAGGGAAGGGTCGCTCGGCGCCGGCGGCGGGTTGTCGCCGTCCAGCGGACGGCCGAGGATGTGCAGCGTCCACTCCCGCGCGCGGAAACCGGCGGCGGCGAACTCCGCCTGGCGGGCGCGCAGCAGCGGCGCGTCGTCGGCGGGCAGGCGGAAGCGAATCGAGCGTTCGGCGGCGGCGCGTACGGCCGAGACCAGGCGAAGGGCGGCGCCGCCGTCGCCGGCCAGCAGGCCCAGGTGGAGCGAGACGTCTTCAGACGGCAGCGCCTCGCGCTCGAGGATGGCGAGCGCCCAATCGGCAGTCTTCTGTGCCGCGCCGGCGGTACCCGGCCAGGCGAGCACCTCGCCGCGCTCGACGTGCCGGCGGAAGCGCTCCTCGGTCAGCTCCTGCAGCGCCCATGCGCGGTGCTCGTACAGCCGTGCGCCGGCGGCGAACGTCGGGTCTTCCGAGACGCGCCGCCACCACGCACCGGCGGCCTCCGGCGGCGCGACGACGCCCGCCTCGGCGAGCCTGTCCAGCGTCCGCCGGCGGAGGACGGTCGCGTCGGCCCGCGCCCCGTCATCGAAGCCGCTCTGCGCGCCGTCCTCGTCGTCCTCGTCCTCGCCGCCGCCGGCCCACCAATAGGTGCGCAGCGCGGCCAGCAGCCGGAAGCCGTGGCGCGCGCCGAGTCGGTGCGAGCCCTCGTTGCTCTCGCCGGTCGCGTAACGGACGACGCCAACGCGCTGGGCGGCGGCCCACTCCAGCTCGGCGACCTGCAGGTCGGTGGCGACGTCCATGCCGCGCACGCGCGGGTCGACGCGAATGCCCTCGAGCCAGGCCTCGCGGTCGGCGACGAGCGCGACCCGCGCGACGGCGACCGGCCGACCGACTTCGAGCGACCGGCCCTCCCGATCGATGGCAGGTGAGCCGTCGGCCGGCGCGCCCGGCGCGGCGACGAGCAGCACGCCGTCGTCGGCGGCCAGCCAGACCGGCCAGGCATGGGGCACGTAATCCCAGCCGTCCCACGTCCGGCTGGCGAACTCCAGGACGGCCGCGCGGTCGGCCGGGCGGGCCAGCCGGACGGCCAGCGGCCAGCGGCGGCGCGGCTGGGCGGCGGCGTGCGCGCCGGGCGCGGTGCGGCTGGGATGGTCGGTCACTCCGCGCTGCCGGCCGGCCGTCAGCGTTGTGGCTCGCGCTCGACGATGGCCCACTCCGTCGTCTCGTCGCCCGGACGGTAGCGGCTGTTGGCCGCCTTGACGATCGCTCCACGGAAGCCGGCGCTCTTCCACGAGACGAGCCACGGCTGCAGCGGCGGCCGGGTGTAGACCGACACTCGCACCAGCTCGCTCTGGACGATCAGGCTTTCGAGCTGGCGCTTGCGCTCGAGCAGCGGCAGGTCGAGCAGCGGCTGCCCATCGACGCTGAGCAGGTCGAGCGCGACGAAGGCCAGCTCCGCACCCGGCTCGGCGCGGGCGTGCGGGCCGTGGCTGATCTCCGGCTTGTGCGAGAGCATCAGCGAGCCCGCCGGCACGTGCGCCGACGAGACCATGCCGATGCCCACCGTGTCGGCCGTCGCCTGCGGCGTCAGCACGCCGTCGAGGATGGCGTCGAGGGCCATGATCGCGCGCGCCAGCTCGTGCGTCGCCCGCGGCGCCACGTCGGTCACGTCGGCGCCCTCGGAGTCGAGCAGCACGACCGACATGCCCTCGCGCTCGCCCTCGGCTTCGCCGGCGCGGAAGTGGGCGATGACGCGGATGCCTTCCCACAGCGGCTCGAGGATGGGATCGCGGATCTCGGGCATGCGCCGTCCGCGGCGCGCCGACTGGGGCCGCCACTCGTGGGGATCGGCGGGGAGCGGGCTGCCGCGGTGATCGCTGGGCATGGATCTGCGGCGATGCTACGCCAAGCGGCCCGACGACGCCTGCGCGGCTCCCGCCGCAGCGTCAGCCGGCGTAGCCGTCCGGATGCCGCTGCTGCCAGCGCCAGGCGGAGCCGATCATCTCGTCCAGCGTGCCCCGCCGCGGCCGCCAGCCGAGCTGCTCCGCCGCGCGCTCGTTCGACGCGACGAGCACCGGCGGATCGCCCTCACGCCGCTCGCCGCGGGTGTGCGGGACCGGCCGCCCGACGACCCTTTCGGCGGCCTGCACGACCTCGAGCACGCTGAAGCCGCTGCCCGAGCCGAGGTTGAGGACCGCCAGGCCGGGCGGCGCCGAGGCGGTCAACTCGAGCGCCGCGATGTGCGCGTCGGCGAGGTCGAGGACATGGATGTAGTCGCGGATGCAGGTGCCGTCGGGCGTGTCGTAGTCGGTGCCGAAGATGGTCAGCGGCGGGCCGCCGGCGAGGCTGCGCAGCAGGTTCGGGATGAGGTGCGTCTCGGGCTCGTGGTCCTCGCCGAGGCGCTCGCTCGCGCCGGCGACGTTGAAGTAGCGCAGCGCCACGCCGCGCAGGCCGTAGGCCCGGCCGTACCAGTCGAGCGCGCTCTCGAAGACGCGCTTGCTTTCGCCGTAGGGGTTGACCGGCCGTAGCGGCTGGCCCTCGTCGATGGGCGACGTGGCCGGCGCGCCGTAGACCGCCGCGCTCGACGAGAACACGATGCGCGAGACACCGCTGGCGCGCATCGCCTCGAGCAGCGCCAGGCCGCCGCCGACGTTCTGGCGGTAGTAGAGCGCGGGGTCGGCGACCGATTCACCGACGAGCGCCGGGCCGGCGCAGTGCAGCACGGCCTCGATGCCGTCCTCGCGCAACGTCCGCTCGACGAGCGCCTGCTCGCCGACGCTGCCCTCGACGAGCCGCGCACCCTCCGGCACGGCCGCTCGGTGGCCGCGCCAGAGCGTGTCGAGGACGGTCACGCTGTGGCCGAGCGCGAGCAGCTGCTCGACGCTGACGCTGCCCACGTAGCCGGCGCCGCCGGTGACGAGGACGCGCATCGTCAGCCGGGCTGCCGGTCGCGGCGAAGCAGCCGCTCGATCAGGCCGGGACGGCGCGCTGGCTCCTCTTCGGCGGGGCGCGCCGGCGCCTGCACGCGGGGTTCGCCGGCCGCCTGCGCCTCGGTCCGCCGGCGGTGCTCGGCCATCGTCGGGTTGCGCGAGAAGATGGTCTGCTCGGACGATCGAGCGGACGGGGCGGCCGGCGGCGCCGTCGAAGACCACGCCGGCGCCGGTCCTGCGTCGGTGGCCTGGGCGCCGGGCTCAGCCGCCTGCTCGGCGCCCCCTCGCTCGGCGCGCGCCGCGAGAACCTCGGTCAGGCGCACCTCGAGACGGATGGCGGCGGCGTTCTGCGGATCGATTGCCAGCGCCGCCCGGGCGTGGGTGAGGGCCAGCTCGTCGTCGCCGCGCTCGAGCGCCACGCGCGCCAGGCCGACGACGGCGATCGCGTTCCGCGGGTCCTGCTCGGCCGTCCGGCGGTAGAGCTCCTCGGCCTGGTCGACCATGCCGTGGAGCAGCAGCCGCTCGGCCTGCAGCAGGGGCTCGATCATCGGCCCTCCAGCTCCGTCGCCCAGGCGCGTGCGTCGGCGAGGAGCTGCTCGCGCGTGTTGCGCGCTGGATCGGCAACGACCGACTCGAGCAGCCGGTCGAGGAGGCGTCCGATCAGCGGCCCCGGCCGTAGGCCCAGCTCCGACGTCAGGTCGTTGCCATCGACAGCCAGCTGGGCCAGGCTGAGCGGGACGCCCGACTCGAGCTCGGCGACCACCCGCCGGCGCAGCTCGTCCGATCGGTCGGCGTCGGCAGGCTGGCCGCTGCCCATGTTGTCGGCCTGGCGCAGCCGGATCAGGTCGTCGATGAGCCCGCTTCCGACGCGCCGGATGAAGCGCCGGACGGCGGCGCCGCTCCAGGTCGGCTCGTAACGGAACATGTGGTGGCGGATGAGCGCCGCGACGTGCTCGATCTCGGCGCGCGGATAGGCCAGCTTGCCGAGCAGCCGCTCGGCCAGGCGCGCGCCTTCGCTGTCGTGGCCGATGAAGCGCCCGTCGGCGAAGGTCAGCGGCTTGCCGACGTCGTGCAGCAGCGCGGCCAGGCGCAGCCGCTGGTTGGCCGGGTCCAGGCGGGCCGCGGCGTCGACCGTCTCGAGGCTGTGCTGCCAGACGTCGTGGCCGGGGATCTTGTCCTGCCGCACTCCGCGCTGGGCGGCGAGCTCCGGGAAGAGGGGTTCCAGCAGCCCCGTCTCGTCGAGGATGCGGAAGGCGGTCGAGGGCGGATCGGCGGCAACCATCCGGCGGAACTCGGCGCCGACGCGTTCGGCGGCCACCCAGCCGACGAGCTCTGCCGAGGCGGCCATGGCGCTCTTCGTCGCGGGCTCGATCTCGAAGCCGAGCTGGGCGGCCAGGCGCGCCGCCCTCAGCAGGCGCAGGGCGTCCTCGTCGAAGCGCGTCGCCGGATCACCGACGGCGCGCAGGCAGCGTGCCTCGAGATCGGCGCGGCCGCCATGCGGATCGACCCACTCCGGCTCGGCGCCGGCCTCCCCGGCACGGCCCCAGGCGAAGGCGTTGACCGTGAAGTCGCGCCTCGCGAGATCCTCTCCGATGCTGTCGGTGAAGGTCACCTCGTCGGGCCGGCGGTGGTCGCCGTAGCGGTGGTCGCGGCGGAACGTCGTCGCCTCGACGCGGCCGATGGTCACCGTCCCGAAGCGATTGCCGTAATGGCTGCCGGGATAGAGCTGGAGCAGGCGCTCGGGACGGGCGTCGGTGGCGATGTCCCAGTCGGTCTCGCCGCGGCCGAGGAGCGTGTCACGGACGCCGCCCCCGACGACGTACGCGGCGTGGCCGGTTGACCACAGCCGGTCGAGGATCGACTGCACCTCGGCCGGCACGCGGGGTGGTGCCAGAGGTGCCACGGGAGCAGGACTCAGCTGTGGCCCAGGAAGAGGTAGTCGCGCCAGGCCTCGTTGCGCGGGTCGGCGAGGTAGGGGGTGAACAGCGTGTAAACGTCGCAGCGCGGCTCGAAGGGCGGTCGCAGCAGGCGCATGCGCGCCTCTTCGGGCAGCTTGCCGCCCTTGCGGTGATTGCAGCCCTTGCAGGCGGCGACTAGGTTGTCCCACGAGTGAGCGCCGCCGCGGTGACGCGGCACCACGTGGTCGAGCGTCAGGTCGTGGGTGACGCGGCCGCAGTACTGGCAGGTGTGCTTGTCGCGCAGGAAGACCTCGCGCCGCGACAGCCGTACGCGCGGGCGTGGACGCTTGATGCGGTGCTGCAGGCGGATGACGCTGGGCGCGCGGAAGATCTCGCGGGCGGTGCGGATCTCGTGATGGTCGTACTCGATCACCTCCGCCTTCTCGCCGAAGAGGAGTCTGAAGGCCCGCCTCACGTTGCACACGTTCAGCGGCTCGTAATCCGCGTTGAGTAGTAGTACGACGCTATCCATTGCTCCCTGAAGCCAGCCGGGACTCGGCTGGTCAACCATCGCATGGTAGCAGCAAGCGCGCCTGGCTCTGTCCGATGCGCGGGCCGGCGGATTGGGCGATGATCTGCCCACGACCATGACCGACCGCCGGACTCATGCCGCCGTCGATCCCGATTCCCGGCCACAGCTGAACCGGCTGGAGGGCCCGGAAGGTGGCAGCGGCGGCTGGCGCCTGGCGGCAGTCGTGCTGACGGTACTGCTGGTCGGCGTCGTCGCCGCCGGACGCTTGGGCATGGAGGATGGCCCGCCGGCGGCCTCGCCTGCGCCGACGGTTGCCGCCGCCGCCATGCCGTCGGCCGAGCCGAGTGGCTCACCGGAGGCTGCCTCGTCGCCTGGCGTGGGCAGCCGGCCGCCGCTCCCCGGCGGCTCGGTCGACGCGCTGCCCGACGTGGCGCGCCACATCGACGGGCTGCCCACCTCGATCGGCGGCGAGAAGGTCTACCGCGTGGCCAACGCGCTCGATCGCGGCGGCGGGCGGGCGATCCTGGTCGCCGGCTGGTACGTCGGGCGCGACTGTGACTACCCCATCCGCTGCGTGGGCCGGCTGGCCGACAACCCGGCGATGGCCGCCCGCTCTACGCGCTCTGTGCCACTCCTCGGCTACGTCGATCGGGGCAGCGGCCCGCGCGTCGTGCGCGCGATGGTCGATGAGGAGTGCTGGACGGTCGGCCAGCGCTCGCGTTGCGTGCCGGCGCTGCGGGTCATCGCCGCCGTCTGGGGCGGCGACTTCTTCACCGATACGGGGCCGATCGGCGCGCAGCCGATGCTCAGCGCCCTGCAATTTGCCTTCCCCGAGTTCCGCCCCGAGCCTTTCCGCGACTTCGGCCGCTGCGCCCTGCCGTGGCCGCCGCAGACCTACCGCTCGACGCATGGCGGTCCACGCATGACGCTCGTCTTTCCGACGGTTGGGGACCGCGTCGCCGTGGAGGCGCAGATCAGCGCCAACTGGCCGCGACCCGGCAACAGCGGTGCCGGCCAGTGCGTCGACCACTTCATGAGCGTGGGCGAGCCGGCTGGCTGGGTCTCGTCGGCGAACGTGATGATCTGGGCAGCGCACGACGATGGCACCCAGGCGCTGGTCCAGGCGGCGCTCGTCGACGCGCTCGTCAACAGCCAGTCCGCCGCCGCCGACGTGCCGGCGCCCGTCACGCCGTGGTCGGCGTTGCGCGGGCTACAGCGCTGGGACGAGCAACTCGACATGCTGCCCGCCCACGACAATGTCGCCTGGGGCGCCGATCTGCCGGCCCACGCCTACGCCATCAACGACCCCTTCGTCCGCCTCCTGCTCGTCTTCCCGAACCGTGCCGAGCGGCGCGACTTCCAGCGCCGCATAAGGCCGGGCGAGGTCATCGTGCTGCACGACCAGCCGCCGACGCAGGAGACGGTCGGCCTGGCGATGATCGAGCTGCGCAAGGTCAACGCGCGCTGGCTCGCCTATCGCAACGTGCTGCTGCAAGTGGCCGGGCCGCGGCGCTTCGACGAGCCGCTGCGCGACGCGCTGGCGGAGGAGATGGAGGAGCCGGCGGCCGGGCACACGCTCAGGCCGGTGGCCGCTGCGCGGTAGAGCCGGCGCCTAGCGGACGGCCTGTCCGCTGAGCTCGTCCCAGCCGCCGGCCTGGCCGACCTTTGTCGCCAGCGGTCGGCCCAGCGCCTGGCTGATGTAGCGCGCCGCGAGCAGGACGCCCGCGAGGTGCACGCCGTGGCGGATGCCGAGGCCGTCGAGCAGGTAGACCAGGTCCTCGGTGGCCAGGTTGCCCGCCGCGCCGGGGGCATATGGACAGCCGCCGGTGCCGCCGGACGACGAGTCGAAACAGGCGACGCCGGCCTGCAGGCCGGCCATGACGTTGGCCAGCGCCGTGCCGCGCGTGTCGTGGAAGTGGTAGGCCAGGCGGCCGACCGGCAGCCCCGCAGCGAGGAGGCGGGCGGTCAGGTCGTGGACCTGGCTGGGCACGCCGACGCCGATGGTGTCGCCGACGCAGATCTCGTCGGCGCCGGCCTCGGCCAGGCGCAGGCTGACCTCGACCACCCGCTCGGGGTCGACGCGGCCGGTGTACGGGCAGCCGAAGGCGGTCGAGACGTACGCCCGCCGCCACCAGCCGAGCTCGCCGGCTCGGCGGAGCAGCGGCGCGAACGTCTCCAGCGAGGCATCGACGGTCATGCCGATGTTGCGCTCGGTGAAGGCGTCGCTGGCGGCGGTGAAGAGGCAGACGGCCGTTGCGCCGGCCGCCTCGGCGCGGGCGAGGCCTCGTTCGTTGGGGACCAGGACCGGGTAGCGGACCCCGTCGGCCGGCCGCGCGGTCAGCGCGAGCATCAGTTCGTCGGCGTCGGCCAGCTGCGGAATGACCGCCGGTGAGACGAAACTGGTCGCCTCGATCTCGCGCAGGCCCGCCGAGCGCAGCAGGCCGATGTACTCGAGCTTGGTGTCGGTGGCTACGGGCTGCGCCTCGTTCTGCAACCCGTCGCGCGGCCCGACCTCGTAGATCCGGACTCGACTCGGCAGCTCCATCGCGCTCGGAGTCTAGGCCAGTTCGATCAGCGGCTCGCCGCGCTGGACCTGCTGGCCCGCACTGACCAGCACGCGCCGTACGACGGCCCGCGCCGGCGAGGTGACCGCGTTCTCCATCTTCATCGCCTCGAGGATGAGCAGCACCTGGCCAGCCTCGACGGTTTCGCCTTCGGCCACGCGCACGGCAAGCACGGTGCCGGGCATCGCCGCGCCGAGCGCCTGCGCCGCGTCATGGGTCTGCGTCGCGTGGCGCAGGGCGGCCTCGACGCTGGGCGCCGGCGCGAGGCGCGCCGTCAAGGCTTCACCCTCGAAGTCGAGTAGCACGGCATCGTCGGCGAGAGGCCGCCAGCGCCGGGCGTCAGCGTCGGCGCGCGGCACGTCGACGTCGCGCACCACCCCATCGAGCTCGACGCGCAGCCGGGGGGCGGCGTTGAGCCGGAAGCCGGGCGTCATCTTGCCGGCCCGCGCTCTCCGCGCAGCCAGCGCCGCGGCCGCCGCCGCCCACGCCTCCTGTGGCAGCGCCCCGCCGCCCGGCCAGCGCTCCTCGACCAGGCCCGTGTGGAGTGCGCCGTTACGGACCTCAGGCAGCCCGACGAGCCAGCGCAGGAAACCGCGATTGGTCGTCACGCCGATGGTGCTCGTGTGTGCCAGCGCCTCGTCGAGCCGGGCCAGTGCCGTCTGGCGGTCGCGTGCGGCGACGATCACCTTCGCCAGCAGCGGGTCGTAGCGCGTGCCGACCACGTCGCCCGCGCCGATGCCGGCGTCGACGCGCACGCCCTCGCCCGCCGGCCAGTGCACCTCGAGTACCTCGCCGCTGGCGGGCAGGAAGCCGGCTCGCGCGTCCTCGGCGTAGAGGCGCGCCTCGATGGCGTGGCCCTCCACGTGCACGTCGGCCTGGCCGAAGCCGAGCGGCTCGCCGGCGCCGACGGCCAGCTGGTCGGCGACGAGGTCGCGACCGGTGACGAGCTCTGTCACCGGGTGCTCGACTTGCAGGCGGGCGTTGAGCTCGAGGAAGTAGAAGTCGCCAGAATCGGTCAGCAGAAACTCGGCCGTACCGGCGCCCTCGTAGCCCGCCACGCGCGCGAGGGCGACGGCCGCCTCTCCCATCCGCTGCCGCAGGTCCTCATCGACCGCCGACGACGGCGCCTCCTCGATGACCTTCTGGTGACGGCGCTGGAGTGAGCACTCGCGCTCGCCGAGGTGGACGATCGTGCCATGGCGATCGCCGAGCAGCTGGATCTCGACGTGGCGCGGCCGCTCGAGGTAGCGCTCGAGAACCAACCTGTTGTCGCCGAAGGCAGCGCGCGACTCGCGCCGGGCACGGGCCAGCGCCTCGTCGAGGTCGCGCCGCGCGCGGACGATGTGCATGCCCTTCCCGCCACCGCCGGCACTCGGCTTGATCAGCAGCGGCAGCCCGAGCCTGCGCGCCTCGCGGAGCAGTCTGCGGTCCGACTGGTCGTCGCCCTCGTAGCCGGGCAGGACGGGCACGCCGGCGTGCGCCGCCAGCCGGCGCGCGGCGGCCTTGTCGCCCAGCGCCCGCATCTGTGCCGGCGGCGGGCCGACCCACGTCAGGCCCGCATGCGCGACCGCTTCGGCGAAGGCGGGGTTCTCGGCGAGGAAGCCGTAACCGGGATGGATCGCGTCGGCGGCCGCCGCCTTCGCCGCCCAGACGACTGCCTCGATGTCGAGGTAGTCGGTCGCGAGCGGCACCACCTCGTCGGCAGCCTGCGTCCACCACGCCCGGGCCTGGTCGGACGGCGCCAGGGCCAGGCAGCGGATCCCCAGCCGGCGACAGGTTCGTGCGACGCGCACGACGAGCTCGCCGCGATTGGCCACCAGCAGGCGGCCGATGGGACGGCGCTCGGCCTCCCCGGCGGCGCGCGCGCCGGCGGCGGGCAGCGCCGCGGCGTCGACCTTCAGCCTCGAGCCGACGCGGACGGCCGGCAGCCGGCCCTCGCGCAGCCAGCGCTGCACGGTACGCGTGCTGACGCCCAGCCGGCGGGCAGCTTCGCCCGGGCCTACCGCTCGCTGCACGCGCCGCGGATGCATGTCACGGCGCAAATGTCGCGTTTGTCGCGTTGCGTGTCAAGGAAAGGCGTGGGGCCAGAGACGCGCCCGCCGCGTGGGCGACCGCCCGCTACTGGGCGACCTTCACCGCCTTGACGCTGATCTCGGGCGTGAAAGCGCTCTTGTTCCCGTTCGCGTCGACCGCCCGAACCTTGTACTTGTACGTGCCGACGCTCGGTGCGCGGTCGCGGAAGCTGGTCTTGGTCACGCCCTTGGCGATACGCACGCCGTCACGGAAGACGCGGTAGGTGATCGAGCCCGAGCCACCGCTGCTGGCGTCCCAGGTCAGCTGCAAGTAGCGCTTGTCGAGGGCCTTGCCGGCAAGGTTCTGCGGGGTAGTCGGCGCGGCGGAGAGGCTCTTGACGGCCTGCACGCTGATCTCGGGCGTGAAGTCGCTCTTGGTGCCGTTCGCGTCGACCGCCCGAACCTTGTACCTGTACGTGCCGACGCTCGGCGCGCGGTCGCGGAAGCTGGTCTTGGTCACGCCCGTCGCTATGCGCGTGCCGTTGCGGAAGACGCGATAGGTGATCGAGCCAGAGCCACCACTGCTGGCATCCCACGTCAGCTGCACGTAGCGCCTGTCGAGCGGCTCACCGGCGAGGTTCTGCGGCGTCGTCACGTTCGCGCTGGCGCTGACGCTCTTGACGGCGGTGACGCTGATCTCGGGCGTGAACGCGCTCTTGTTGCCGTTCGAGTCGACCGCCCGAATCTTGTACTTGTACGTGCCGACGCTCGGCGCGCGGTCACGGAAGCTGGTCTTTGTGACTCCCGTCGCTATGCGCGTGCCGTTGCGGAAGACGCGGTAGGTGATCGAGCCCGAGCCACCGCTGCTGGCATCCCACGTCAGCTGCACGTAGCGCCTGTCGAGCGGCTCACCGGCGAGGTTCTGCGGCGTCGACGGGTACGCGCTGGTGGTGATGGTCACGCTGCTCGACAGGGCCGGCCCGACGTTCGTCGCGCCGTCGAAGGCGACGACGGAGTAGAGGTACGTGCCGGGTGGCAACGACTCGCTGTAGCTGCGCGCCGACGAGCCGAGCGTGGCCACCCGCTTGCCGTCGCGGATGACGCGGTAGCCGGTGACGGCGACGTTGTCGGTCGCCGCTGACCACGAGAGGCTGGCCGAGCCGCTGCTGGCGGCGACGAGGCTGATGCTTCCGGGCGCCGTCGGCGGCGTGACGTCGGGCAGCGTCAGCGTCGTCGGCTTGGCCGCGGCGATCGGTCCCCTGTTGCCGGCGGCGTCCTCGGCACGGACCTCGTAGCTGTAGCCGAACCCGTCGATGACGGTGTTGTCGACGTACGTCGTCGAGGTCGTCGTGTCGAACAGCTTGCCGTCACGCCGGACGCGATAGAAGGCCACCGTCCCGTTGTCGGTGGCGGCGTCCCACGTGATCGTGATCGACCGCGGGCCGCTCTGCGTGGCAGTGACGTTGCCCGGCGCGCTCGGCGCGGTCGTGTCGGGCAGCTGGTACGACACCGTGGCCGGCAGGCTGGCGTTGCCGGCGGCGTCGAGCGCCGAGACGCTGTACGAGTGTGTCACGCCCTGGATCGGGCCGCTGTCGGTGTAGGCCAGCGTCTTGCCGCCGACGGTGGCGAGCACCTTGCCGTCGCGGCTGACGCGGTAGCCGGTCACCTCGAGGTCGTCGCTGGAAGCGGTCCAGCTGAGCTTGATCGAGCTGTCGGTAGGGGCGCTCGCCTTCAGGTTGCCGGGTGTCGTCGGCGCGGTCGTATCGGTCGTCACCTGGATGCGCACGACCGCCTTCGACGAGCTTACCGAGATGGTCTTGATCGAGATGCCGTTGCCGGCATCGGTGAACGTCTGGCCGACCTGCAGCGCCGCGTCGGCGAAGGTCGACGTGCCCGGATTCATGTCGAGCAGCTTTGACTGCACCCGCTTGTTGGCGGGCGCGATGCGGATCATCACGCCGTTGACCGCCATCGCATCGGGGCTGTAGTCGTCGAAGACGCCGTAGGGCTGGCGGAACTCGAGGTAGAAGTAGTCACCCGCTGACGGCCGCGGGATGCGCACGATGCGCGGCGAGCCGCCGGCCACCTGCGCCGTCGCCACGTCGTAGTAACCGTTCGCTGTCACGGTCAGCTGGTCGGCTGTGCCGAGGAAGCCGACCTGCCGCCGGTGCCAGGCATGCAGGTGGCGCTGCTTCTTGGGGCCCGACGCGTTCTGGCCCATGACGTCGTGCGGGTCGCCGTACTCCGAGACGGTGCAGTTGTTCGAGAGCGGCACGCGCGTGCCGTTCTTGGTGCAGGTCATGCTCGACGCATGGTGGGCGCCGAAGTTGTGGCCGAGCTCGTGGATCGTCACGTACGGCGTCATCGAGCCGTTGATCCAGTTGTAGGGTCCGTCGACCTGCGCCAGCCCGCCCCACCAGCACGCGTCGATGCGGCCCCAGGCGTGGACGACGTTGTCGTAGGCGCCCAGGTCGATGCCGCTCGCGGTTGCCATCTGCCGCGCCGCGCTGCCCCACTCCGAGTAGCGGCAGCTGCTCGTCGAGGTGGCCAGCGTGAAGTAGCCGAAGACGTCGCCACTCAGCGAGAAGGTACCGTTCGAGACCTCGGCGTAGTAGTTCGCCACCGATCGCGTGTTCGTGAAGTACACGCCGCGCACGAAGCTCTTCGTCCACGGCTCCTTCGGCGGCGTGGGAGTGGCCGTCGGCGACGGCGAGGGGGAGGGCGACGGCGACGGGCTCGGGCTGGCGTCGGGATCGGGCGACAGGCTGGGATCCGACGACGGGCTCGGACTGGGCGACGGCGAGGGCGGCGGCGGGTCGGTGAAGTTGATCAGCAGGATCGCTACACGCTTGCCCGTGCTGGACGCCGCCACGACGTCCTCCGAGCTGGTCGCGGTGACCGAATCGCCGAGCGTCGAGACCGAGCCGCTGTCGGCCAGCACGATGGTGTCGCCCTGGCGCTTGCCGCGCACGCGGACGATCGTGTTCTCGCGCAGCCTGTCGGCCATCGGTCCGGCCAGGCGGTAAGTCGCGCGTTCCGTCTGGAGGACCTTGAACTCCTCGCTGCGCCCGCGCTCGAAGTCGTCGGCGTGCTCGAGGATGACCTCGCCGATCACGTCGACGTCGTCGCTGGCCGTGGCGCCCATCGCCGGCAGCAGGAGGGCGGCACCGAGCAGGGCGATGAGGAGCAGCCTCAGCGGGCTGCCGGCTATGGCCCTCAACGTGGCAGGAGGTGACGGCTCGGCGGCTTTGGGCATCCCCCTGCACTCCCCTCGAGATCGGCTGCGCACGCGGCGCACTGGTCGTGGGCGGAAGTCTCTGGCTCTGCTCAGACCCGGTAACTGACCCGAAAGGGCCAGCCGCCGACGGCATCAGGCTTACGTATCCGCCCGCCAGCTCGGTTCGCGCTTGTCGAGGAACGCGCGCAGCCCCTCCTGGCCCTCGGCGCTCGTGCGCTGCCCGGCAATCCGCCGGGCGGTGTGCCAGCGTGTCGATTCGTGGGGCAGGCCACGCACCTCACGGACTATCGCCTTCGCCGCGCGCGCGGCGGTCGGCCCGGCCGCCAGCACGTCGGCGACGGCCGCCTCCACCGCGGCGTCGAGGGCCGCCACGCCCTCGACGACCTCGTGGACGAGCCCGATGCGCAGCGCGCGCGTGGCGTCGAAGCGGCGGCCGCCGGGGAACAGCGCCCGCGCATGGCTCTCGCCGATCTTGGCGATGACGAAGGGGCTGATCACCGACGGCAGGATGCCCAGCCGCGTCTCGGTGAAGCCGAAGCGCGCGCCTGCCTCGGCGACGACCAGGTCGCTGACCGCGCACAGGCCCATCCCGCCGCCGAGCGCCGCGCCCTGCACGCGGCAGACGACCGGCGCCGGGCAGCGGTCGATGGCGTCGAACATCTCGGCCATGACCATCGCGTCCTGCTCGTTCTCCTCGCGCGAGAGGCCCAGGCTGGCGCGCATCCAGGTCACGTCGGCGCCGGCACAGAACGACGGTCCGGCGCCGGCGAGCACGACGGCGCGGAGTCGCTCCGGCGGCTCGTCGGCCAGCCGGCGGAATGTGTCCCGCAGCTCCCCGATGAGTGCGGCGTTGAACGCGTTGTGGACCGCCGGCCGGTTGAGCGTGACCCGGGCGACGGCGTCGCCCGCGCCCGTCCGCTCGATCAGCAGCTGCTCGCTCACCGGGCCGGCGTGGGCACGTAGCGGTAGACGGCGTGCGTCTCGATCAGCCGCAGGCCGAAACGCTGTAGGTTGCGCGACGAGACCGTGTCGGGTTGGGCCATGCTGGCCAGCAGGGTGCAGCCGAGTTCGGCCGCGAGGGCGGCTCGGGCACCGATCAGCGCCTGCTGGACTCCGCGACCGCGGGCGTCGGGCACGACGACGGCGCCGCGCAGCAGGCCGGTGGCGTGGCGGACGTGGAGCAGGCCGGTGCCGATGGGCCGCCCGTCGTCGCCGCGCGCGATGAACGGGTAGACGCCGCGGGTGGCGAAGAGGTGCGGCAGCAGTGCCTGCCAGGCGCGCCGCTCGCCGTCGGGCATGCCCGTCGTGAAGACCTCGGCCCAGCCGGCGCGGTCGTCGTTGGTCGTCGCCTGCGCCACCGCCAAGCCTGCCTGGCCGCGCGCGCCGCCGTCGGTGTCCGTGACGTCGGTCGGTGAGCCGGCGTGGACGGCGACGTGATGGTCGGGTAACGCGCCGGCGGTCGGCGGCTCGTGCGGGATCAGCCCGGCGGTCGCGGCAGCGTCGAAGTGGCCGACGACCTCGCCGACGAGCTGGGGCATCAGCCGCAGGCCCTGGGCGTGGTTGAGGGCCGGGCTTGGCTGCGCCGGTGAGGCGCCGGCGCAGATGTCGCCGTCGTCCAGGATTCGGACGTCGAGACCGGCCTGCTGGGCGGCGCGCCACAGGCGCAGCGACGACGCCTTCTCGACGCCGTCGACGCGGTTCATCGTGGCGTGGACCTCCGCCATGGAGTCGGTTGCCGGCGGCAGTAGCGTGATCGGATCGCCGGGCCGGACCTCACCCTCGTGCAGGACGCGGGCGTACATCCGGCTGTCGGCCGGGTGGAGGTCGATCGAGATCCGGCTATAGCGGCCGCCGACGAAGTTGGGCGTCTGCGTCGAGCACGGCGCTGTCGGGCTGGCCAGCTCGAGCTCCAGCTGGCCGCCGATGCGCGCCCGTGTGCCGACGGGCAGCAGCGACCACTCCACGCCGCTCGTCGTCAGGTTCTCGCCGACGCTGCCCGGCTCGACCGGATGGCCCTCGATCTGCAGGCGCTCGATTGCCTCCATCGCGAAGAGGCAGACCGCGCGATGCGGCCCGCCGTGGACCGTCCGCTCGCGGTGGCCGTCGCCCTGGAGTCCGAGCCGGCCGACCCACGCGCGATCGACGGGCAGCTTGGGCACCCCGCCCGCCGACACGCTTACCTGCACGACTCGGCCATCCGCCATGGACGGATGCTATCAGCGCCTCTCAGCGACGATCGATGGTGCCGTCCGGATGGACGACGACCACGCGCGCCGGCGCTTCCTCGGCGAGGTGGTTGATCGGGCGCTGCGTTCCCTCGAGAAGCGCGCTGAGCGGATCGACCTGCTCGTGCTCGGCCGACATGACGATGTGGCGCGCGCCCTGCTGCGCTGCGTACTCGGCCAGCGGATCGGGACCGTGGCTCGTCGGCAGCCAGCCATACGCTTCGATGCCTGCGTCGCGTGCCTCGTCGACCTGCTCGGCCAGCGGCGCACGGCCCAGCCGGCGCAGGTCATCGGCCGTCAGCCGGTCGCCGAACTGGGCGCCGGCGCCCTCGGCCGACCAGCCGCTGGGCAGCGGCTCGTTGAGCAGCGACGCGGAGTCGAGGTCGTAGAGGATCAGCGGCAGCTCCTCCCCGCGCGCCAGGCGCATGGCAGCGCGCCTGGCGTAGGCGAAGCGATCGTCCTCGCCGGTCACGCCGACGACACAGCCCGCGCGCCTGGCGCGGCTGCCGGCCTCCGCCGCCGTCATGCCGCCGCCTGCGCGGCGTGCCTCTCGCCCGCCCCGGCCTCTCGGCCGCCGCGGCTGCCGTCGATCCACTCCACGGGGTAGTTGCGCGCGGCGCCGGCGAGGTACTCGTCGAGAAGTCGCAGCGTCAGCGGCTGGGGCAGCGGCAGGCGATCGCCGACGCGGCGCAGCGAGTCGAGGTAGCGGACATAGGTCGAGACGCTCGAGGGGTAGCGCTCCGGGCGGAGGGCCACGAAGCGCGCCGTCCGGCGCGCTCGCCGAAGCAGCGCCCGCCACTCCTCGACGGGCACCAGACCGGCCGACCGGACGCCATGCTCGAAGAGCAGCAGGTCGATGTGGCGGTAGGCGGGGCTGGCGTCGAGGTACTCGCGCAGGCGCCGTGCCGAGACGTCGGTTGTAAACTTCATCCAGAACGGCACCGACCCCGTGCGCAGCGTCCAGTACGGCTCGAGCAGCAGGAACGACTCGACAAGCAGGCGATCGACCGGCCGCCCGAGCCGGCCGTACCACCAGCGATGGAGGTTCGCCACGAGCGGGCTGATGTCCTCGGGCTCCTCGAAGCGGATGCGGCGGACGCGGTAGCCGCGCCGCGTGGCGAGCTCCTCGATGTCGCCGACGATCGTCTCCTCGAAGCCCCACTCGCCCTCGGGATACTCGTCGTCGGCCGCCGGCGGCTGCCAGCGCCGCACGTCGGCGCCGTAGCGCTCGAGGAAGTCGGCGACGCGCTGGCTGCCCTCGACGTACTCCTCGGGCGTGACGGCGCCCATGCCGCCGAACTGGAAGACATGGCGGTCCTGGACGGTCGTGCCCGGCCAGCGCCGCGCGCAATCGACGATGAAGATCGTCCCGCCCCGCGTCAGCGTTTCCTCGATGAAGCGTCCGTACTCCCGCCCGAGGCGCATGCGCTTGAGCCGGAAGAAGGCCATGTGGTGGAGCATCGGGCGATCCTGGTTTGGGTCGTGCATCTGGTGCAGCGCCAGGTCCGGGTTGGCGTCGAGCAGCCGGCGGGCCGGCTCGCGCGCCCACTCCATCGCCGACCACGGGTCGTCGGGATGGGCGCGTCCGCCGTGGCGCACCGGCACGAGGAAGTTCTGCGGCAGCCACGGCACGCCGAGCGCCGCCGCCAGGTGGATCAGGGCGCCGTTGGCCGAGCCGATCATCAGCGCCGGATACTGGCGGTCGCGCGGATAACGCTGAAGGAGCCAGTGCGAGACATCCTCGCTGTCGACTTCGCCGGTCCGCTGCGGCGACAGCGCCTCGAGCCAGCCGCTCCACGCCCACAGCCTCTCGCGCACGCTCACCGGCGCGGCGTCGATGAGGCGCGCGGCCGGCCGCAGGACGGGCAGCAGCGCCGGTGGCATGACGCCGACCAGCGGCCAGTCGCGGCCGTGCAGGTATGCCCCGAGGGCGTTGACCATGCCGGTCGTCGAGTCGAAGTCGGCGACGTAGCGGCTGGGCCTCATCCGGGCAGCCGCTCCGGCAGCTGCATCAGGGCCATGCCGATGGATTCGTCGAAGACGCGCTCGACGGCGCCCTGCTCGGGCTGCAGCCAGACCTCGACAGTGGGATGGGCGACGGCCTCCTGCAGGTGGCCGCCGAACATCGTCAGGTCGCGCCGGCCGAGCGCCGCGTGGACGTGCAGGAACGGCCTGCCGTCACGCAGGGCGGCGTTGCCGACAAGGCTGACGAGCTCCATCTGTTCCTCCACCTCGTGTGCCTCGTACTCCCGGCTTTCGACGTTGAGATAGGCGACGCGGACCCTGCGCACCGCGCCGAGGCCGGTCAGCGAGGCGTAGCCCACGCCCTCCGCCTCGAGCAGGCGCGTGAGCGACTCGACGACGGGATCGCCGCTCTCCAGTCGAACCTGCAGCCGGCCCCCGAGACGCTGAAAGATCATCGCTGCGCTCCCTCTCCCCCAACCATCGGCCGGCGCCGGCCAACTTCGGCCCGGGCGCCGGGCTGGGCCACCTTTCGGCCTCGTTACAGCTGCCGCCCACCTCTCGAAGCGGCGGCTGGCCCATGCTAGAGTCGCCCTCACCCACGGGCACACGCCCAACCGACATGCCCTGGGAGGATTGACCCCCTGATCTTGCCGCCTCCTCGGCGACGCCCGCTGCGGCGGACGGTCCCGCTGTCGAGCCTCTGCTCCGCGCTGCTGGTCGGCGGCTGTGCGGGCCGCTTCTCGAGCCTCGACCCGGCCAGTCGCGAGGCCGAGCTGGTGGCCAACCTGGGCTGGTTCATGTTCGCCCTCGCCGCCGGCGTGATGGCGCTCGTCGGGGGCCTGCTCGCGGTCGCGCTGTGGCGCGGCCGCCACGAGCCCGCCCGCGCGTCCGGTGGCGCACCCGACCGCGCGCCCGCCCGCCCGCGCAGGAACGCCGTCGCGCTGGTCGTCGGTGGCGGCATCGTCCTGCCGCTGATCGTGCTGCCTATCCTGTGGGTCGTCTCGCTGCAGGCGATGGCGGCGCTGGCCGAGCCGGACGAGCCGTACGCGCTCGAGATCGAGGTCCGCGGCCGGCAGTTCAGCTACGACGTCTTCTACCCGGCCAGCGGCGCGCGGCTGACCGACGAGATCCGCATCCCGGTCGGCGAGCCGGTGCTGCTGCGGCTGCACGGCGACGACGTGATCCACAGCTTCTGGGTGCCGCGCCTGGGCGGCAAGACCGACCTCATCCCGGGCGTCGTCAACGAGACGTGGCTGCGCGCGGCCGAGGCCGGCACGTACGAGGGCCGCTGTGCCGAGTTCTGCGGCGTGGGCCACTTCGCGATGGGCCTGACGGTCGTCGCCGAGGAGCCGGCCCAGTTCGAGGCATGGCTGGCGAGGGCGGCGCCGTGACGATCTTCCCGTGGCTGATCCTGCTGCTGCTGATGGCGCTGATCGCCGAGCTGATCATCGTCGGGCCGCGTGCGATCCGCTCGCTGGTGCGCGGCGAAGGCCTCCACTTCGAGCCCGCCTCGCTGCGCGCGCTGCTGGCGCTGGTCGTTGCCCAGATCGTGCTCGTCGTCGTGTGGGCCTTCCTCTTCCGGCAGGCGCAGGGGTAGCGGGTGTCGTTCCCGTCGGCGGCGGCGCTCGACCGCGTCTGGCGCACGCCGCCCGGCGTCATCGGCTGGCTGGGCGCGGTCAACCACAAACCGATCGGCGCGCGCTTCGTCGCGACGGCGCTGTTCTTCTTCCTGCTGGGCGGCCTCGACTCGCTCGCCCTGCGCTCGCAGCTGGCGCTGCCCGAGCAGGAGCTCATCGACCCGCAGACGTTCAACCAGCTCTTCACCACGCACGGCACGGCGATGATGTTCTTCTTCGCCGTGCCCTTCGTCGAGGGTCTCGGTATGTATTTCGTGCCGCTGATGATCGGCGCGCGCGACATGCCCTTCCCGCGGCTCAACGCGCTGGGCTACTGGCTGTTCCTGTTCGGCGGCCTGCTGCTCTACTTCCCGACCCTCGCCGACATCGCCAACTTCTTCCTGCCCGGCGACCCACTCCCGCGGCACATTCCCGACGGCGGCTGGTTCGCCTACCCGCCGCTGACGAGCATCCAGTACTCGCCCGATCTCGGGCTCGACTTCTGGCTGATCGCGGTCACCCTCGCCGAGATCAGCGCGATCATCGGCGCGATCGAGATCGTCGTGTGCATCGCGCGCACGCGCGCGCCGGGCATGACCCTCAACCGCATGCCGCTCTTCGTGTGGAGCATCCTGGCCATCGCCATCGCAATCCTGCTGGCCTTCCCGTCGATCGTCACCGGCAGCATCCTGCTCGAGCTCGAGCGCAAGCTCGGCCTGCCCTTCTACGACGCGACGCTGGGCGGCCAGCCGCTGCTGTGGCAGCACCTTTTC
>CAYRMQ010000016.1:0-6618 GCA_964425305.1 uncultured Anaerolineaceae bacterium
GGACTGATCCCGGCGCGCTCGCCGCGAGGCTGCATTTGAGCGACGAGCGCAGCGGTGCCGCGGGATCGGACGGGCTTGGTCCCCTGGAGCGTAGGGTCATGGACCGGCTGTGGTCGGGCGGTCCGGCCACCGTCGGAGAAGTCCGCGACGCATTGGCCGCCGCCGGCTACGCCGCTGCCTACACCACAATTCTGACGATCCTCTCGCGGCTCCACGAGAAGGCGTTCGTCACCCGCACCAAGGAGGGACGCCAGTATCGCTATGCGGCAGCGTTCGATGCCTTGCAGCTGCCCACGGAGGTGGCGCGGCGCCAACTTCAGCGCTTGATCGATCGGCATGGCGCGGCATCCCTGGCTGGCTTCGCGCGGGACCTGGTCGGCGCCGACAGCGAGCTGGTCGAGGCGCTGAGATATCTCGCGGAGCGGGAAACGCGGGCCGAGCCGTGACGCGAGCGGTCGCGTGATCGCATTGACCCTTTCACGCGTCCGACCAGCCGCGCTCGCCGCGGCCGGAGGCATCGCGGCTGCTCTGATGGCTTGCCTCGCGATGGCCGCAGCGCTTCCCGCGGCGCACTGCGTCGAGACCGGCACGCTTGGCACCTGTCTTGCTCCGAGCGGCGCAGCGATCGCGCGTATCCAGCCGGGCCTTCTCCTCGCGCTGGTCGGTGTCGCCTTCTTTACCGCTGCCGTGGTACTGGAGGGCCTGCGGCATTCGCTCGTGGCAAGGGCGCTCAGCGACTGCGCGCGGCCGGCTGCGCTGATGGGCCAGGCTGTCCGGCTCGTCCCGGGCGTCGACGGCGCCGTTGTGGCTGGGCTGGCGCGGCCCGCGATCTACTGCTCTCCACGTCTTGTCGCGCGTCTCGAGCGGGATGAACTGAAGGCGGTTCTGCTCCATGAGCGTCATCACCAGCTGACATGGGCACCGCTTCGTCTCGTGATCCTGGCCGCCGCTGGCCGGTTTGTCGAGAGCTCCGCGGCCGGTCGTCGATGGCTCGTCCGGCAGCGCGCAGCGATCGAAATCGCGGCCGACGCCTATGCCCTCTCTGCTGGCGTCCAGCGTCCTGTGCTGGCACGTGCAATCGTCAAGCTCCACCACCCGCAGGCCGGAGTCGCTGCGGCCGGATTTGCGAGCGCAGCCGATCTGCGCCTTCGAGCATTGCTCGAGGAGGACGTCCTGCCCGGCCATCCGACGGGCATCGTGCCACGTGCAGGCGTCATAGCCTTCCTCGTGGCCTGCATCGCCCTCGCCTGAGGCCCGTCCCATCCGGGTCGGCGGGCTCACTCCTGCTGAGCGGGCGACTCGCTCAGCGGACGTAGCGCTGCCAGTCGCCAAATCTCTCCCGGATCGAACCGCGCGGCACGCTGAGCGCCGCGACGGCGAGCCCCACGACGACGTTGTTGACGATGTCGACGGCGTCGCCGCCCAGGAGCAGCGGCGAGAGCGCGATCCACGCGCCCACCGGCAGGTTGAGGAAGCGCCCGATGCGGATCGGCTCGGCCATCACGATTACCGCGATCGATGCCGCCAGCGCGCCCGACAGGTGGTTGCTGTTGGCGAGCGGCTGGGTCGTCGGCAGCAGCTCCGGCGCGAAGAGCAGCCAGACGCCGGCCAGCGTGGCCAGCAGTAGCCCGACGGGCACGGTCACGCCCCACACGGCGGCCGGCACGGTCTGTCGCCACGGACCGCCGTAGTCGGGGCTGCGCTCGTCCATCTCGCCATGGATGCCGTAGCCGAGGAAGAACGAGCGCCACAGGCTGGCCCCGCCGCGCACCTTCCGCACAAGGAACTGGAGCATGGCCACGATCTCGTCGACGGTGAGCGGCATCATCACCAGCATCGCCGCCGCGGTGATCAGGCAGAGCGTGCACCAGGTCCCGACCGCCACCGGCTGGAGGATGACCAGCGTGATGCTGACCAGCCCCAGCGGGATGACGGCGATGCCGAAGAAGGCCACCATCCAGGGCATCGTCCGCCAGCGCATGGTGCTGCCCATGTAGCCCATCAGCGCCTCGCCGGCGTAGATCGTCGAGCCGAGGCCGGCGTCGGAGAAGGGCCACATCAGCGACACGTCCGAGTCGAGGATCTGCTGCGTGCCGCTGCCGAAGAACGGGTCCCAGACCGCGTCGATGTGGCCGAGCTGGTAGGCCGCCATGTAGCGGCTGAGGAAGAAGCCCAGCCAGCCCAGCGCGATGAGCGGCGTGCGTTGCAGCCACGAGGACGGGTTGTAGCTCCAGCCGGGCGGCACCTCGGCGCCCATCTGCATGATCAGCGGCATTCCCGGCATGCCCGGCACGAGCACCGTCAGCGCGATCAGCAGGATGCCCACCAGTGTGTCGTTGAGGTGGTCGGCCGGGCTCGGCGTCCAGAGCACGAAGGGCGCGAAGAGCAGCCAGACGCCGGCGATGGCGACGGCCCAGGGCGCCAAGATGCGCCGGGGCGAGGCGGACAGCAGGCCGACGACGAAGACGAACAGGCCGACGAGGACGTCGTTCCATGTCGCCCAGCTGGCCCGCACCTCCGCCGGCGGCAGCGCACGCAGATCGGTGATCCGAGCGACGCCATCAGGCGGTGCCGCAGCGTAGTCGAGCAGGAACGGGCTGAGCGCCAGCCAGAGGCCGAGCAACGGCAGCGTGAGCCAGATCCAGCGCACGTTGGCGTGGTGGCTGGCCCAGCGCTGCCAGGGAGTCTCGGCCTCTCCTCCGTGAGCCGGCCGGGTCACGCCCCGCTCACGGCCGCTCGGGTGATCCATCGCCCGGCCAGTCTCGATGTTTCTCTCCAGCGGTGGAATGGCGCCTCACCGCCAGTTCGTAACAGCGGCGCAAGGTAGGGAACTAGCAGGCCCTGTAATACAGCGGCGTGCCTGGTTCACGGCCGCATCCACGACGGCGCACTCACGCCGCCCGAGGCTGGCCTCTAGCCGCGTAGGACCGGCGTCATCGACTCCCAGTCGTCGCCGGTCTTGAGGTCGACGTCGAGCGGCACGTCGAGCTCGAGCGCGCCCTCCATGACCCCGCGCACCGCCGGCGCAAGGACGTCGAGCTCCGTCCGTGGCACTTCGAAGAGGACCTCGTCGTGGACGGACAGCAGCATGCGCGCCTGTGACGACACGCGGCGCAGGTGCTCATGCAGCCGGATCATGGCGATCTTCATGATGTCCGCCGCCGTCCCCTGGATGGGCATGTTGATCGCCATCCGCTCGCCTGCCCCGCGCAGCGCCGAGTTGCGCGCCTCCAGCTCAGGGATCCAGCGCCGCCGGCCCAACAGCGTCTCGACGTACCCCTGCTGCTTGGCCAGGTCCTTGATGTGGATCATGTAGTAGGCGATGCCCGAGTACGCCGCGAAGTACGAGTCGATGAACTCGCGTGCCTGCTCGCGCGCGATGTTGGCACGTGAGGCGAGGCCCCAGTCGCTCATGCCGTAGGCCAGCCCGAAGTTGACCATCTTGGCCATCGAGCGCTCGTCGGGCGTCACGTCGGCCGGGTCCTTGCCCAGCACGCGCGCCGCCGTCTCGCGGTGGATGTCGGCCCGCCGCTCGAACGCCTCGCGCAGGTGGACGTCGCCACTCACGTGGGCCAGGATGCGCAGCTCGATCTGGCTGTAGTCGGCGGCGAGCAGCGTCTTGGACGGGTCGCCCGCGACGAAGGCGCGGCGGATGCGCCGGCCGAGCTCGGTCCGGATGGGGATGTTCTGGAGGTTCGGGTCAGTCGACGACAGCCGTCCGGTGGACGCCACCGCCTGCTGGAAGGTCGTGTGCAGCCGGCCGGTCACAGGATCGAGCAGAGCGGGCAGGGCGTCGACGTAGGTCGATCGGAGCTTGGTGTACAGCCGCCAGTCGAGCAGCAGCGGGATCATCGGGTGGGCGGGGCGCAGCTCCTCCAGCACAGAGGCATCGGTCGAGTAGCCCGTCTTCGTCCGCCGCCCACGCGGCAGGTTGAGCTCGTAGAAGAGCACCTGCTCGAGCTGCTTGGGCGAGCCGAGGTTGAACTGGTGGCCGACCGACGCGTAGATCTCCTCTTCGAGTCGGCCGATCTCGCGCGCGAACTCCTCCGACAGCTGGCCGAGGGCGGTGCGGTCGATGGCCACGCCGGTCGCCTCCATGTCGGCCAGGACGGGGATCAGCGGCAGCTCGAGCTCGTCGAGGATGCGCTGGGGGGCCGGCCGCTCCCCGAGGTCCCGGGCAAGCGACTCGCGCGCCGCCGCGACGGCGAGGGCCTGGACCGCGGCGTGCTCCGGCCCGCGCAGCTCGCCGGGCTTGGGCAGCTCGAGAGTCAGGCGTTCGGCGCAGATGTCGGCCAGGCTCTGGCTGCGCAGCGCCGCGTTGAGGATGTAGGCGGCAATCTGCGTATCGAACGCCGCGCGTGGCAGCTCGGCGGCGGTCGCCTCGGTCGCGCTGTGCAGCGCCTGCGGATCGCGACGGGCGAGCTCCCACACGAGCAGGTGCTTGACCTCGTGGCCGACCAGCGGTCGGGCGGCGCTCAGCACCGCCGACGCGAGCGTGGCGGCGTCCTCGGCGTCCGCCGTGACCAAGCGCCCGTCGGCGCCGCTGACGGCGAGGCCCAGCAGGGTGCCGCGCCTGGGCCGCGGGTCGTCCAGCGCGAGCCCGATCGTCAGCTCCGGCTGAGCGGCGAGCCAGCCCGTCAGCTCGGCACGCTCGGTCGAGCCCAGCCGCTGGACCTCTTCGATCCGCTGCGGGTCGCGCAGGGCGGCCGCCAGCCGGCCCGCAGCGTCCTGCCCGGGGAGTGCCTGGACGACAGTCGCCGTCGCCGCTCTGCCGCCCGAGTCGGCGGCGTGGCCGTTGCCGGCCGTCGCCGGCGCGCCTCCCGGAGCGAAGTCCAGGCTGAGCTGGAGCCCGCTGCCCTCGCCCGCTCGCCTACCGGCCGGAACGCGGCCGGGCACGACTGCCGCCGGCACGGGTCCCAGCCGGTCGGCCTCGCGCAACAGCTCGCCCGGCTGCCGCTCCGCCTCACCCTCGACGTGCGGTATGCGCTCGACCAGCGTTCGGAACTCGTACTGCCGGAAGAGGCGCAGCACCTCGTCGCGGTCGTAGTTGCCCAGCTCGGCGTTGGCCAGGTCGAGCTCGATCGGGGCGTCGCGCGCGATCGTCACCAGGTCGCGCCACATGAAGACGTCGTCGCGCGCCGCGGCCAGCTTCTCGCGGAAGCGATCGGGCTTGATCGAGTCGAGGTTCGCGTAGATGCCTTCGAGCGAGCCGTGCTCCTGTAGCCACTTGGCGGCGGTCTTGTCGCCCACGCCGGGGATGCCCGGGATGTTGTCGGTGGCGTCGCCCTTGAGCGCCTTGAAGTCGATC
Source organism: uncultured Anaerolineaceae bacterium (assembly GCA_964425305.1). GTDB lineage: Bacteria > Chloroflexota > Limnocylindria > Limnocylindrales > CSP1-4 > JALYGJ01. The sequence goes on from CAYRMQ010000016.1 coordinate 5,309, forward strand.
ATCTGGCGCGGCTCGAGGCCGTAGCGCTCGCGGATGCGGACCGGGTCGTAGATGACCGTCGAGGCCACGCCCATGCGGGTGGTCATCAGGCTCGTCCTATCGCTGACGAGCTGGAGCATGTCGAGGTCGCCGGAGACGATCACCGACGCGAGCTCGCCGCGCTCCTCCGCCTGGCGGGTCAGCGCGCCGATCAGGTCGTCGGCCTCGTAACCCTCCAGCTCGTGGACCGGGATGCGGAAGGCGGCCAGCGTCTCGCGCACGATCGGGAACTGGTCGCGCAGATCATCGGGCGTCGGCCGGCGCGTCGCCTTGTAGTCGCTGTACGTGTCGGCGCGGAAGGAGCGGCCGACGTCGAAGCAGCACATGACGTAGTCCGGCTTCACGTCCTGGAAGCCGCGCAGGACGATGCTCCAGAAGCCGAAGGCCGCGTTGACCAGCTGGCCCTTGCTCGTCGAGAGGGGCGTCTCGATGAGGGCGAAGTACGCGCGGTAGATCAGGCTGTGCGCGTCGAGCAGCATGAGCCGTTGCACAGCGTCGAGTGTAGACGGGTGGCGCCCCAGTCGGCCGTGATCAGCGGCCGACGTCCGGGCGAGCTGGACGCCACGGACGAGGGATGGTTGCGTCGTGCGCCTGGGGGCCGGCTGATGGGGTGCGCTCCAGTTCGTCCAAGTTTGGTGGGGTCCTGTGTATTTCGGATAGACAAGGTTCAATAACGATGCCGGATGTCAACACAAATCGGCGGCGGTAAGCGAATTTAGGGCAATGTGGTAGTTCCAAAGTCCCACCTACTTCAGTACTGTCTGAACTGGTACTGCGGTACCGCTTCAATACAGAGGTGAGGTGGGTACATGACTGCACGGAGATCGAGCTTCAGGGCCACGATAGCGATTCTCGCGGCAATGCTCTCGCTCGTTCTGCTGAGCGGAACGTCGGCCTTCGCTGAGCACTCGACGAACGTCCTGGTCCGTGACGACGCCGAATGCGTGGCCAATGGCTACGACTTCGGCTACAAGCTCGATGGCGTCGACGAGATGGATGCTTCCGATAACGGCACATACATCTCGGACGATCACTTCTTCAGCGTCGATCTGGCGTTCCATGAGGAAGGCGCCGAGATCACGTCATTCGACTTCGACAACGCCGAGCCGCCGGTGAGCGGTGTCCTCGTCGTCGGCGGTCCCCCGGGGCCCGATCGCGTCCGCGTCTACGACTACGTGCCGCCGGCCGAGTCGGACGAGGGCCTCGAGCGTACTGGTGGCGGTGGCATCAGCCACATCACCTTCTGCTTCCTGGAGGCTGAGCCGACGCCG
>CAYRMQ010000016.1:6718-38489 GCA_964425305.1 uncultured Anaerolineaceae bacterium
ACGCCGACCGACGAGCCGACGCCGACGCCGACCGACGAGCCGACGCCGACGCCGACCGACGAGCCGACGCCGACGCCGAAGCTCACGCCTCCACCGACGAGCACGTCGGCGGACGGTGGTAATGGCACGAACAACGCTCTACTTGTTCTCCTGGTGGGAGCGATGGCAGGCGCCTGGCTCCTGCTGCGCCCGATGACACCCGCCCCGGCGCGCGCTGCGCGACGCCACCGACGGAGCAGCTGAGCGGGCACACTACCCACCCCTGGGGCCAGACGGGCAACCGTCCGGCCCCCTTTCTTTGCTCGACGGTGGCGCGTTCTGTCACCGCCGCTATTGATATTTGGGCGGAGTTACGCATAGATGCGTAGGACATAGGTACTGCTCCCAGCGAGTACCTAGGTAACAATGCCCGATCCGGTCACGTAAGGATTGGGGGGCTCAGGGGGGCGGGAAGAGAGGCCCAGACCCAGAGACCGGGGAGAGGGCCGCAATCACACCATAGCTACGAGGTGGGTTCATGAAGCACACCAATGTACGGGCATTTTTTGCCCTGCTCGCGTCTCTGGCGCTGACCGTTTCAATGGTCAGCGTCGTGTTTGCCGAGCACGACACCGCCGGACCGGCCGTGACACCGACCGCCGAGGAATTTCCCGGCGGTGATCCTGTATGTCCCAGTGACGACGGTTTCCGATTTGGTCAGGATGCTGATGCCCCGCTAGAGGATGGCTCATTCGGTGGCGTGACCATCGATCTCAGTGAGGACGGCACGACAGTGGACTTCACCACTGACGGGACAGTTCTCGTGGCGCACGTCTTCGTCAAGGGTGGCGCGGGCAACGAGCAGAATCACTACGACTACTCCGGCTTCACCGGCGGTGGCGTGGCCCATGACGACGGGCTGACCACGCCGACCGGCCAGGAGATCAGCCACATCGACTTCTGCGTCGTCGAGGTTGAAGAGCCAACCCCGACGCCGACCGACGAGCCGACGCCGACGCCAACCGACGAGCCGACGCCGACGCCAACCGACGAGCCGACGCCGCCGGCCCCGACGCCTCCGCCGACGAGCATGAGCGACGGCGGGACTGGCAGCCAGCCTCTCCTGCCCGTGCTGCTGGTCGGCCTGATGGCCGCCGCCTGGCTACTTCTCCGGCCCACCAAGAGGTTCAGCCCAGTCGCACGCAAGCGCTCAGCTTAGGAGGCCGCCAGCCGACACCTGGCGTAGCTAGACAGGAGCCGGACGCGCAAGCGCCCGGCTCCTTCTGTGTGCGCAGACGCAACGCCGGCGCGTTCGAGTACGCATACCTGACTAGGCCCGAAAGTACCGCTCCGGCGGTGGTACCTGCCTACAATCCCGCCCCGGGACAAGCCGGTGGGCCGCCCGTTCGAAGTCGACAAGGTTGGGCACGATGGGTCATTTGTCAGCAACACGACGCGCTGACCGCGCGAGCCTGAGGGCAGGCGCGAGGGCACTTCTCGGCCTGCCCGCCGCGCTCGTCCTGCTGGCGGCGAGCGCCGTCGGCGCACTGGCGACGTCGGTCGAGAACACGCCCATCTCGTGGGACCAGCCGCCGCGCGTCTGCGGCGACGAAGCCAAGGATCTGGAGCCGGACCAGGTGCTGTGGCACTTCGTTCTGGCCCTCCCGGCGGAGCCGGCGGGGACGCTCAGCGCGCAGTTCCAGGAGGCCGGCAACAAGACGGCGTCTGGCACGCTGCAGGGCGGCGATCTCCACTTCGTCATCGTCACGGGCCTGCCCGACACGCTGCTCAGCGCCGAGACGGACGTCAACGGCGACACGCTCGAGGTCTCCCACGTCTGCCCGATGCAGATGTCGGAACCCTACCCCGAGCCCTCCCCCGGCCCGTCGGCCGAGCCCACGCCTGAGCCGACGGCCAGCCCGACGCCGGAGCCGACGCCCAAGGCGACTCCCAAGCCGACACCGAAGCCGACGCCCGAGCCGGACCCGACGACGGAGGCCGAGCCGACCGTCGCGCCGACGCCGCCCGACACGGTAGGGGGCACGCCCGAGCCAGCCGAGCCGGAGATGGTTGAGCCCTCGCCCGCCGCCACCACCGACCCGACGCCGCCCGCTGACACGCCGGCGCCGCCGCCCAGCCCATCGCCCGAGCCGGCGGCCGTCGCTGACGAGACGACCGCGCCGTCAGAGGAGGAGGCGCTGCCGGCTGCGGCCACGTCGAACGAGGCGCCGCCGCCCAGTCCGCCGACCAACGGCCTCATCCTGGTGGTCGTGGTGCTCGGTCTGATCGTCGGCTCCGTCGTCGGGCTTCTCTCAATCAGACGTTCCCTACGCCGGCGACCGCTGACGCGGGTCCTGGGGTGACCCCCGGCGGACACGCCGGTGTCCCGCGCCGCCTGCCCACGGCGCAATGAACGAGCCGGACGCCTGATGGCGTCCGGCTCGTCTGTTCAGCCGAAGATCGCTCGCCTCAGCGGAGCAGTGGATCGCGCGTGGCGCGGCGAGCGATGACCGTCGCCAGCAGGAAGGCGAGCCCGGCCATCGCGAGCAGGCCACCGCCGTAGAAGAGAATGTTGCGCACGGCGCCGTCGTTGCCGCTGGTCGTCATCAGTTGCGAGCGCTCGCGTTCGCCACCGTCCTGCGCTGCATCCAGCCCGTAGGCCGGCTCCGGCGTGTCGTCGGGCTGGGCAGTGGCTTGAGGAGCTTCCTCGTCCGGTTCCGAGGCCACACCGTCGCCGACTCGCGACGGTTCGTAGGCTCGGTCGGGGACTGCTGGGTCTTCGTCCTCGGCTGGCGCACCGGGAGCCTCTGCCGCGGCCGGTGTCGCGGCGCCCGGCGTCTCGACCAGCCGGCCCATGTCCTCCGCGGACATAGGCTCGCTTGCCGGCGCACTCGCCGGCGCGGCGCTGGGCAGTGCCGTCCCGGCGGCGGCCATGACGATGCCCAGCGAGAGCGCGACCGCGGCCACCGGCCGAAGCGGCGCCAGCGACGGCGCGGCCAGCCGGCGCAGCAGGCGTTCGAGCCAGCTGCCGCGCAGCGCCTCGGCCTGTTCCTGGGTGATACGGAAGTCGCGCCGGCGCCGCGATGCGGGGAGCGCCGCCGTGGCAGTGATCAGGCCCCGGATGTCGGCGGCCAGCGCCGCGCACTGCGCGCAAGCCTCGACGAGGGCTCGGGCGTCTTCGACCTCGGTGGGATAGGCGTCACCGCCGGCGAACCGCGTTACGAGCAGACGGTCGTGCCGGCCGTGATCGGCGGCAATGCGGGGAGACTTGTGGCTCTGCACGCCACGTGTGACGCGCTCAGTCACGGAGTAGTTCCATGTCGTCGGCGAGCAGGTCACGCAGCGCCAGCCGGCCACGGTGTATCCGTGACTTGACGGTGCCCAGCGAGACGCCGGTCATGTCAGCGATCTCCTGGTAGTCGTAGCCCTCGACGTCGTAGAGGACGATGGCCGTGCGCTGGTCGGCGGTGATCTGGGCGAGCGCCCGGCTGAGGACGCGGGCAGCATGGCGGCGGACCGCCTGCTTGTCGGGCGCGTCGGTCTCGTCGGCCGGCGGTTGCCAGGCGTCGTCTTCCCACTCGGGGAAGGGCTCGGCCGGGCGGCGCTTGCGCAGCCGGAGGATGTCGGTCGCGGCGTTGAGCGCGATGCGCGTCAGCCAGCTGCGGAACGAGTCGCCGCGGAAGCGCGACAGGTTGCGGTAGGCGCTGAAGAACGCCTCCTGCACGGCGTCAGCGGCCGCGTCGCGATCGTTGACGACGCGCACGACCAGCGCGAACAGGTAGTCCTGGTAGAGCAGCACCAGCTCGTTGAAGGCGTCGAGGTCGCCGGCGAGGGCCGTCTCGATCAGCGCCCGGTCACGCGCATGCTGCAGCTCGTCGCCCGAGCGGCGAGCGCCGGCGGGAACGGGCGGCTCCTCGTCCGCCTCCGGGATCTCGTTGGTTGTCGCGGCGCCGGCACCACCCGCGAGCGGCGCCTCGGATCGCCGCGCTGTGTCGTCCACTGGTGTACCGGACCTCAAGCATCGTGGCAGTGCAGCATCGCGACGGCTGCCGTGCCGCGCAGCGCCGGCCGAGTCTAGCATCGGTGGATCGCCAGTTGATATGCAGCGGCGATACGACGGCGTCCGCTTACCGGCCGCCGATGCGCCACTCGCCCCACGCTACGCCCGACAATTCCACACGAAGCGGGGGATTTTGCCATGCAGCGAGCGACTACCGGGGACGACGTCCGTAGCCGGGCCGAGAGCACGGCCGCGACTGTCACGGAGCAGGCGCAGCAGACGGCCGAGGTGCAGCTCTCCGGTCAGAAGGACCAGGCGGCGGCGACGCTGCACACGCTCGCCGAGTCGATCCGCGACGGCGGCCGGCGCATGCGCGAGGAGCAGCCGCAAATCGCGTCCCTCGCCAGTCAGGCGGCCGACAAGGTCGACCAGGCGTCCAGCTACGTCCGCGAACACGAGGTGCGTGACTTCGTCCGCGAGGCCGAGAACTTCGCCCGGCGCGAGCCGCTGATCTTCTTTGGTGGCGCCTTCGCGCTGGGCTTCCTGGCCGCGCGGTTCCTGAAGGCGTCGAGCCCGCAGGCCGGCGGCCGGCAGGGCATTGCCGGCCAGCCGCGCGACTGGCACGCCGTTGGGCCGGGCTACGGCACGGGCTATGACAGCGCGGGCGGCGTGACGACGCGGACCGCCGAGCGCCAGCCCGGCGAGCGGCAGGCCGGCCAGGCGCTGAGCGGCAGCGCCCCGGCGCGGACCGGCAGCTGAGGGCCGGAACGATGGCCACACCAAGGGAAGAGCGGCCGCTGGGCGAGCTCTTCGGTGAGCTGAGCCAGCAGACGTCGACGCTCATCCGCAAGGAGGTAGAGCTGGCGCGCCATGAGATGGTGCGCTCGCTGACCGAGATCGGGCGCAACACCGCGCTGATCGCCGTCGGCGGCGTCGTCGCGTATGCCGGCTTCATCGTCCTTCTCATCGGTATCGGCTGGGCGCTGGCTGAGGCCGGCCTGCCGCTGTGGGCGTCGATCGTGCTGGTCGGTGCCGTCGTCCTCGTCGGCGGCGCCGCCATTGCCGCATGGGCGATTCAGCAGATCCGAAAGGCACGCGTGGTGCCCGAGAAGACCATCCAGACCGTCCAGGACAACGTCCGCTGGGCAAAGGAGCAGGTTCGATGAACGAGCGGCAAACCGACACCCGGCAGGCAGACATCCACGGACTGCGCGAGCAGGCTGCGGACGCGACCGAGGAACAGATCATCGCCGAGATCGAGCTGACGAGAGCGGAGATGAGCGGGACGATCGACGAGATCGGCTACCGGCTCAGCCCGCAGGTCATCGCCGGTCAGGCGCGCGAGCAGATAAGGGAGGCGACGGTGGGACGCGTGGAAAGGATCGCTCATGACGCGGGTGACACCGCGCAGCAGACGGGTAGCACCATCATCGAGACCATCCGCCAGAATCCGGTGCCGACGGCGCTTGCCGCGCTTGGTATCGGCTGGCTGGCGCTGCGGCTGCGCGACCACGGCGCGAACGGCGACCGGCGCGGCGACGGCCGACGTGGCCACGGCCGGCGGCGGACGGACCGCGACTGGTACGCGTACGACACTGGCTTTGGCCGTGGCCGCTACGGCGTTCGCGAGGCCTACACGCCGATGGCCGCTGGCGACGAAGGCAACAGCGTGCTGAGCGGCCAGGCGCGCGGTCAAGGCGAGCGCGAAGGCGTTGGCGAGCAGGCCGACCGGATGGGCGAGCAGGCACGGCGGATGGGCGACGAGGCCCGACAGGCGGCCGACGACATCACCGCGCAGGCCCGCCAGGCGACGGACGACCTCAGCCAGCAGGCACAGGCAACGTGGGACGACGTGCAGTGGCGGGCGCAAGACCAGGCGGCAACCCTCCAGCGGCGGTTCGACCGCACTCTGGACGAGAACCCGCTGGCGCTCGGCGCGCTGGCCGTGGGCATGGGAGCGGCCGTGGCGCTGGCCATCCCCGAGACCGAGCGCGAGCGCGAGCTTATGGGCGAGCAGCGCGACCGGCTGCTGTCCGACGTCGAGAGCGAGGCAAGCAAGGCGCTCGGCGAGGTCGAGCAGAGCGCCCGCGAGACCGGCGAGAAGGTGCGCCAGGAAAGCCGCTCCGAGATGGAGAGCCAGTCCGCCGGGAAGAGCCGGTCCGGCCAGTAGACCGAAGCAACTCTAGGCGAGCCTCGGCGCGCCGGCGCCGAGGCTTTCGCATGCGTTCCGGACCGCCGTCCTGTCTGTCGTCCGCGTTGGGACCAATCACCGCGCCTTTCCACCAACAGAACGCACGTTCTATAATGAGAGCGGCCCGCCACCCTATACTTGGAGGTGCGCGGCGGTGCTGGAATCGGAAGACAGCGGAGTCTCAAACACTCCTGTCCGAAAGGACGTGTGGGTTCGAGTCCCACCCGCCGCACCAGATTTCGATCTTCCCTGGCCCGAGTGTCGTGCGCTTCCTCCCGACCCGATCGCATGTGTCGACGAGCGCGGGCTCGGGCCGGCCTACGTCTATCTGCTCGGCATCTACCTGGGCGACGGATGCATATCGCGCCATCCCAGAGGCGTGTACAAGCTCCGTGTCTTCCAGGACGTCCGATACCGCTCCATCATCGATCGCATCGTGTCTACCATCGCGGAGGTTGCCGGGAAGCGAGCCGCCACCCAGAAGAGGCCTGGGTCCGTGGAGACCAGCTCCTACTGGAAGCACTGGCCGTGCTTGTTCCCTCAGCACGGCTCAGGTGAGAAGCACCTACGCGGCATACAACTCGAGGACTGGCAGTGGTCCTTGGTTGAACGCCATCCGGCGGAGGTGATCGCCGGTCTCATCCACTCCGATGGGTGCCGCTCGACTAACAGAGTGAGGGGCCCCGGGAAAGACGTACGAGTACCCGCGCTACCTCTTCTCGAACCATTCGGAGGGCATTCTCGATCTGTTCACGCGCGCGTGTGGCCTGGTCGGGGTGGAGTGCCGCCCGAACCAGCGTTACTCCATATCCGTGGCGAAGCGACGTAGCGTGCAGATCCTGGACGAGTTCATCGGCCCGCAGCGTTGACCCACCTGCAACGCGCTTGCGAGGCGGGCTCACCGCCCGCGGCTTCACCTCGGCCGCGGCGACGGCTACCGTGGCGTGTGCTGCCCAGCGTGGCGGCGCAAGGGAGGTGAATGCGTGCTCTGGGCGATCCTGGCGATCCTGATCATCCTGTGGCTGCTCGGGCTCGCCCTTGACATCGTCGGCGCGTTCATTCATATCCTTCTCGTCATCGCCCTGATCGTGCTCGTCGTCGAGCTCGTTCGGCGCGCTCGGACCGCCTGAGCGGGAACCGCCCAGAGTCGGTCGCCAAGAGGGGGGTTAGAGGAGAGGTAGAACGATGACGCTAGCCAACATCCTGTGGCTCGTTCTGGTGGTTGTGGTCATCCTGTGGCTACTCGGCCTGGTCGGCGGAATCGGCGGCAACCTGATCCACCTGCTGCTCGTCGTCGCGGTGATCATCCTGCTCTACAACCTGCTGACGAGCCGGCGCGCCGTTTAGCCCGGCGCCGGGCCGCAACGCTGCACATCGACTCGCCGCGGAGCACTTCGCGGCGAGTTACCCTTTCGAGCCGACGACCGCTTCGCGCCGAAGGAGGCCGCTTTGGATCAGGGACGCGCTTACATCGACACGCTCCTCAGGATGAAGCACCGTCACGGCGACGGCTGGCATCCGATGGTCGAGGTCCCCGGCATGCACGAGCGAGCCGAGCGCGACGTCGAAGGCGAATGGAACCGCGGCCGCATCTTCCGCTGCGAGCAGTGCCAGGACGAGATCCTCGTCGAGACGGGCGACGGCCGAGGGTAGAGAATCGCCTGCTCTCGCAGCTGCAAACGGGCAGCAGAGTCCGCGTGAGTGCCCCCAGCGAGCTTGCTGCAAATGCAGGATGCCGTTTGAAGTGAACACCTCGGCCCCGGAATGCGCGGCCCGACGCTCGCGGCGCGTCCGAATTCAACGTCGAGGCGGCATCGCCGCGCCGTAGAGCCGCAACTTCCCGCTTGACGCGAAAAGCCGTCATGGCCGGCGTGTTCCGGGCCGGGCCAACCCTGCAACCGCGGGGCCAGGTGTACGTATCAAACGGCAAAGTGACGATCTTGGCGGGTCCAGGTGCACGGCCCGCGCCCGAAAGGCCGGAGGGCGAAGCTAGTCCAGCCGGAGCTCCACCAGGCCTTCGCCCAGCCGGCGTCGGACATCGGCCAGCAGCTCGACGTCGTAGGCGACGCCGACGCGCAGCTCCATCCGCTGCTCGCGCCCGCCACTCACCGGAATCCTGAGCACGACCGACGTCTCGCCGGGGTGGCGGTGGATGATCTCGCGCAGCGACCGGAAGCCGGCCACTATCTCCTCTTGGGCGCCGTGCCGGAAGCGAATCTGGAGCACCTGGCCGGGCGCCGCCTGTACCGGCAGCGTCGGCGCCTCGTCGCCGGCCTCGAGCTGGCGACGGACCTCATCGGGGAGCGGCGGCTCGTCGGTCGTGTCGGGGTCGGCGACGGACACGGAAGCGGGCTCGGACGAGTAGGATCGAGGCTCCGGCACGCGCGGCCGCGCGCCGCTGATGACGACCTCGACGGTGCCCTCCACTCCCCCGCCCCGCAGCGGCGAGACGCGCGGCACGGTCCGCACGACGAGCGGGGCGGCGACCGACTGTGCGGGGGTCTCAGGCGCGACGGGCCCCGCCCCGACAGGCACCGGTACGGCCGCGCGCCCATTCACCGGAACTGGCTCGCGCCCCCGGCCGTTGCGCCGCCCACGGTCGCCGCGTGCGACGGCCTGCGCGAAGCCATCGGGCCCGAGCGCGACGGCCTCCTCCCACGCCCAGACGGCGTCGGCGAGCAGGACCGTTTCCTCGCCCTTGTGGTCGACGCGGCCGGCAACGAGCAGGATGGCGTCCTCGGCCCACGTCTCGGCCGTCTGCTCGAGCACCTTCGGGAAGACGATCACCTCGATCGTGCCCTGCAGGTCCTCGACCGTGACGACGGCCATCGTCGCCCGCGCCTTCGTGATGACCCGCCTCACCTCGATGACGACGCCGCCGACCACGACGCGCTGCTGGTCGAGCTCCTCGCCCAGCTCGCCGCTGTACGCGCTGACGTAGTTGCCGATCAGCGACGCCAGCTCGCCCAGCGGGTGGTCGGACAGGTACAGCCCGAGCAGCTCCTTTTCCCAGCGCAGGCGCTCGCGCGGCGGCGCCTCCGATATGCCCTCCGGCAGAGGCCGCTCCAGCGGCGCCGAATCGGCACCCGAGTCGAACAGCGACACCTGCCCTGTCAGCCGGTCGCGCTGGGCCGCCTGGCCCGCCGCCAGCGCGTCGTCGAGCGCGACCAGCAGCTGCGCCGGGTGGCCGAGCGAGTTCAGGGCGCCAACCTTTATCAGCGATTCGAGCACGCGCCGATTGGCCAGGCGCAGGTCAACCCGCGCACAGAAGTCGGCCAACGAGCCGAACGGGCCGCCGTCGGTGCGGGCGGCGACGATCGACTCGATGGCGCCCTGGCCGACGTTCTTGACGGCGAGCAATCCGAAGCGGATGGCCTCGCCCTCGACGGTGAAGTGGAGGCCGCTGGCGTGGACGTCGGGCGGCAGGACGCTGATGCCCAGCCGGCGGCACTCGGCGATGGCGGCGGCAACCTTGTCGGTGTTGTCGCGGAAGGCGGTCAGCACGCTGGCCATGTACTCGACGGTGTAGTTCGCCTTGAGATACGCCGTCTGGTAGGCGATCAGCCCGTAACAGGTGGCGTGGGCCTTGTTGAAGCCGTAGCGCTCGAACGGCTCGAAGGCCTTGAAGACGGCGTCGATGACCTGCGGCGGCACGCCGCGCTCGGCCGCCTGCTGCACGAACTTGTCCTTCTGCGCGCGAAGCACCGACGACTTCTTCTTGCGGATGGCGTAACCGAGCGTGTCGGCCTCCGGCCCGGTGAAGCCGCCCAGCGCCATCGCCGCGGCCATGATGTCCTCCTGGTAGACGAAGATGCCGTACGTCTTCTCGAGGTACGGCTCGAGCAGCGGGTGCAGATAGGTCACCGGCTCCTGGCCGTGCTTGCGCCGGATGTAGGCCGGGATGTTGTCCATCGGGCCCGGGCGGAAGAGGGCGACCATCGCCGCCAGGTCGAGGACTGAAGTGGGCCGTAGCTCGCGGACGTAGCGGCGCATGCCCGGTGACTCGAGCTGGAAAATGCCCGTCGTCTCGCCAGAGGCCAGCAGCTCGAACGTACGCGCGTCGTCGAGCGGGATGTCCTCGAGGTCGATGTCGACGCGGCGGTGGTCGCGGATGAGATCGACTGCCTGGCGCAGGATGGTCAGGTTGGACAGCCCGAGGAAGTCGAACTTGAGCAACCCCAGCGCCTCGACGCCGTGCATCTCGCACTGCGTCATCAGCCCGTCGGAGTTGGTCGCGCGCTGGAGCGGCATCAGCTCAGTCAGCGGCTCGCGGCTGATGACCACGCCGGCGGCGTGGGTCGATGCGTTGCGTGCCACCCCTTCGAGCTGGCGGGCGAGGTCGATAAGCTTGCGTACCTGGCCGTCGCCGTCGTACATCTCGCGCAGCGCGGGCGCGACCTGCAGCGCCTCGTCGAGCTTGATGCCGAGCTGGTTGGGCACGGCCTTGGCGATGCGGTCGACCTCGCCGTAGCCGAAGCCCAGCACGCGGCCGACGTCGCGGATGGCCGCCCGCGCGAGCATCGTGCCGAAGGTGATGATCTGGGCGACGTGGTCGGAGCCGTATTTCTGCGTGACGTAGCGGATGACCTCGTCGCGGCGGGCGTCCTCGAAGTCGACGTCGATGTCGGGCATCGTCACGCGGTCGGGGTTGAGGAAGCGCTCGAAGGGCAACTCGTACCTGATCGGGTCGACCGGCGTGATGCCGAGGGTGTAGGTCACGATCGAGCCCGGCGCCGATCCGCGGCAAGTGGTCGCGATGCCTTGCTCGCGGGCGAAGCGGGTGAAGTCGGCGACGATGAGGAAGTACGCCGCGTAGCCCATCCGAATGATCACGTCGAGCTCGTAGTCGAGCCGCTGCTGGAGCGCCGGCGTGACCGCGCCGTAGCGCTGGCGCAGGCCGCGCTCGCACTCGGCGCGCAGCCATGACTCGACGGTGTGGCCGTCGGGTACCGGGAAGTCGGGCAGGCGCAGCGTGCCGAAGGGGATCTCGAGGCTGGTCATCTCGGAGATGAGGCGGGTGTTCGAGATGGCCTCCGGCACGTCGGCGAAGAGGGCCGCCATCTCGGCCGCGCTCTTGAGGTAGAAGTCCTGCGTCTCGAACTTCATCCGGCCGGGCGTGTCGAGGTTGGAGGCTGTACCCACGCAGAGGAGGACGTCGTGAGCCTCGGCCTGCTCGCGGCGGACGTAGTGGAGGTCATTCGTCGCGACGAGCGGGATGCCCATCTCGGGCCCCAGGCGGAGCAGCTGCTCGTTGAGCCGGCGCTGCTCGGGCAGCCCGTGGTCCTGAAGCTCGAAGAAGAAGTTGCCCGCGCCGAGGATGTCGCGGTAGCTGCCGGCGACGCTGCGCGCCTGCTCCCAGTGGCCGGTTTCCAGCGCGCGCGGCACCTCGCCGTTGAGGCAGGCGGAGAGGCCGATCAGGCCCTCAGCATGCTGGGCGAGGTACTCCCGGTCGATCCTCGGCTTGTAGTAGTAGCCGTCGAGATGCGCGTCAGTGACGATGCGGCACAGGTTCTGGTAGCCGCGCCAGTCCTTGGCCAGCAGGATCAGGTGGTAGGGCTGTGCGTCCGCTTTCCCTTCCCTGTCCGCCATCAAGCGGCGCGCGACGTAGGTCTCGACGCCGATGATCGGCTTGATCTCTGCATTGCGGCAGGCCTGGTAGAAGGCGACGGCACCGTAGAGCGCGCCGTGGTCAGTCAGCGCCAGCGAATCGAAGCCGTGCTCCTTCGCCTGCGCGACAAGCTCCGGGATGCGGCCGAGCCCGTCGAGCAGGCTGAACTCGGAATGGACGTGGAGATGGGTGAAGTCGTGAGCGGCGATCGTCATCCTCGTCCCGACCCTACGGTCGCTGGCAGCTCCTCACAAGGGACCTATCCACGAAGTCCTTCCACGAACCGGGAGCTGGCGTGTGGACAGTTCGTGGACCGTCGCAGTTTAGAACAAGTGTTCGGTGCGCGCTAGCCGCGATCTCTGCCCGCCGCAGCGGCAACTCCCAGGCGCGCCTGAACCACCGGGTTGTCGATGCGGTCGGCGAAGAGGCGCGCCGACTCGAGCGCGCCCTGCCGGCCGAGGCGTGCCGCGTGGAGCTGTGAGCGCACCAGCATCTCGCCCATGCCCGTCCTGGCGGCGACGGCCTCGAGGTCGTTGACCCATCGCTCGCCGCCCGCGACGCCGTGCTCGACCGCGACCGCGCACAGCGAGTCGAGGCAGAAGGCGTGGATCCAGAGGTAGGCATCTGGAATGCGGACGCAGCGCACACGGGCGTCGTCCAGCCAGCGCACGGCCTCGGCGGCATCGCCGCGGGCGAGATGGACCAGCCCGATGCCCCGGCCGGCTATGCCCTCCCAGCACGGGTCCTCGATCTCACAGCCGAGCGCGAAGGCGGCCTCGAACCGGTCGCTGGCACGATCGACGTCGCCTTCGGCCAGCTCGACCGAGCCGAGCAGCGACTCAGGGAACGGCCGGAACGCCATCCAGCCCGCGCTCCGGACGGCCTCGCCGGCACGCTCGAGCGCCGAACTCGCCGCGCCCAGCTCCTCGCGCAGCAGATGGGTCCGGCCGAGGAACGTGTAGGCCCATGCCGTCAGCCTGGGCTTGGCGCTGGCCTCGGCCTCGGCCGCCGCATCGGTCAGCAGGTCGATGGCATGGCCCGTGCGGCCGAGATCGCTGACGACGGCGCCACGGACACCCAGGGCTGCGGCGCGCAGGCCGCCGTTCGGGGCAGTCTCCACGGCTCGCGTCAGCCACGCCTCGGCCCGGTCGTAGCGGGCTCTCAGCATCTCGACGTAGCCGAGTTCGCGGCACGCTTCGCTGACGAGGTGGGCGGCGTCGATCTCCTCGGCGACGGCCAGTGCGGCGTGGAGCGCCGTCGCGCCCTCCCCGTCGCGCCCGCGGCCACCGTGGATGTAGGCGGTGCCGAGCGCGACCAATGCCCGCGCCTGGAGCACCAGGTCGGTCGCCTCCTGCGCATCGGAGACCGCCCGGCGCAGCGTGTCCAGGCCGGCCTCGATGGCGCCCGCCGATATGGCCGCCTCACCGGCCGCCACGAGCGACTCGGCAGTCGCGCGGCTGCCGATGCGCAGCGACGCGGTCAACGTGCCCGTCGTCTCCTCGGCCGCGCGCAGCAGCGTCGCCGACGGCTCGGTGCCCAGCTCCCGCCGGAAACGCTCGACCGTGGCGGACAGGTGGGCTCGAGCGCGCGTGACGTCGCCCTCGGCCACGTATGCGCGGAGGAGCAGGGCATGCGCCTCCTCGTCGTAGGTGTCGATGGCCACGAGCCTGTTCGCCAGCTCGGTCGCAGATCGCGCGTCGCGGGTCGCCAGCCGCGCGGTCGCCGCCTCGCGCAGCATGGCCGCCGACAGGCCCGCGAAATGGCGCCGCTCGGCCAGCAGCCACGCCTCGAAGGCTGCGTCCGTCTGCGGATCGATGCCCTCGAGCAGATCTCGGCCCAGGCCGGGCAACCGGATCGCCTCGACCCAGGTGCCGGCGGCCAGCGTCGACACGTCGACCTCGCTGTGCGGCGCCAGCTCGAGCCGAACCGGATCGCCGCCGATCGTCGCCGCCGGTCCGAGCAGCCGGCGCAGCTCGGCCAGGTTCCAGCGCAGCGAGCCGAGCGGGTCGTCGGCCTCGCCGAAGAGCAGGCTCGCCAGCCGCTCGCGTGACAGTGGTGCCGAAGACAGCAGCAAGAGCGCCAGCAGAGCCCACGGCTTGTGTCCCCGCGGTGCAGGCTGTTCCGATCCGTCGAGCTCGACGCGCGGCCTGCCCAGGAGATGGATCGCCAGGCTCATTGGTAAACCGCCGGCGTCATCTGTCGATCGCGTGGGTCATCTGTTCAATCGGCGGGCTCATCTGTCAATCGGCGGGCTCAACTGTCAGGTGCGCGCTCCTGTCTTTCGCCCGATCTCGCGCTCGTGACCGACGCCGAGCTGGCCGCGCGTGGCAAGGCCACTCAATCGTGCACCCATGCCAGCATAGACGCCGCGGATGTGGGCGACCGCTCCTCTCACGCGGCCGGCGCCGCCCATCCGCGCGGCGCTGGTGAGCTGAGGTCGGGACCCCGCATTGGCTGTCATCGATCTGCTCCTTCACTACGGTATGGGGCGCAGGGTCGCGTGGCGGCGTGTGACGGCGTGTGTGATGGGAGGAGTCAAACGCGCGATAGCTGACGCCGGACGTGAATTGGCGGGGCGTGAATCACAGGCGGCGCCTGCGGCATCTACTGGCCATGAACGCTGAGACCTTCTGGCAGCGGCGCGGCCCCCTTGTCGCCGCCGCACTCGGCGCGGCATTCGTAGTCCTCGTGGGCGTGGTCATTTTCTGGATGCTGGCGCCGGCGCCACCGCCCGCCGGCGAGCCGACGGCTTCGCCGACCGATGGGGCGGCGGTCAGTCCCTCGCCATCGGTCTCGCCCAGCCCCGACCAGACGGTCAGCCCCAGACCGGAGCCGAGCCCTGAGCCAAGCCCAAGCCCGGACGCAAGCCCGAGTCCGACGGCCAGCCCGAGCCCGAGTCCGACGGCCAGCCCGAGCCCGACGCCGGCGGCCAGCCCCTCCCCGACGCCGACTCCCGTCTCCGGCTGGATCGAGATCACCGATTTCCCGACCTATCCTCGCTCGACGGAAGTCGAGTCCATCACCGCCGGCGGGCCCGGCTTCGTGGCCGTTGGCACCGGCGGCCGCCAGTTGCGCGGTCGCGTCTGGACCTCGCAGGACGGCCTGCGCTGGACCGCCCAGACGGAGACGGAGTTCGCCGGCTCCTTCCTGCGCGAGGTTGTCAGTGTCGGCAACACCCTGTTCCTCTTCGGCGGCGGCCACGAAGGGCTGCAGATCTGGCGCTCGGGCGACGGCCGCAGCTGGACGCCGCTGGACAAGCCGTCGCACCTCGAATGGGCGGCCTTCACCGACGTCGCCGTCGTCGGGCAGACGATGGTCGCCGTCGGTTTCATCGACGACCCCGACGGCGAATTCGGCGGCGCGGCCTGGCGCTCCACCGACGGCGTCGAGTGGGAGCGTGTCGCCGCGCCCCGCGGCGACGGCGAGCTGTCGGCACTCGCCGTGCAGGCAACGACGCTGGTCGGGATCGACCGTGCCGCGGCCTTCCGCGGCAGCCCGCCCATCTACTACTCGACCGACCTGGGCGACAGCTGGCAGCCGGCGTCGACGGACGTGCAGTTCGGCGAGGACGGCGGCGCGCTGGTTTCAGTCGCCGGCAGCAGCCAGCGCTTCGTCGCCGTCGGCTACGCCGACAGCTCCGACTACGCACCGATCGCGATGACGTCCGCTGACGGGCGGAGCTGGACGTCGGTCAGTCCGCAAAGCTTCGATCTGCTGGGTCAGGTCGTCGCCCTGCGCGGTGGCAGGTTCCTTGCCCTGGAGGCGTGGTTTGGCGCGGCAACCGCGGACGCGCTGGTCTCGACCGACGGCCAGAGTTGGCGTGCGATCGCCCCCCTGTACACGAACCAGTCTCCGCCGGTCCCGCCCGAGGGCGGCGACGAGGTCGTCGCCTTCCGCGTGCTGGCGGCCAACCAGCCAGGCGTGGTTGTCGCGCAGGCGTGGGGCGACAGCGTGCGCGTCTGGTTCGGCCCGGCGAGCCTGTTCGACTAAGGTGCCCTGCTCCGAAACTCCCGGCGTTACAGCGGCGTATCAATGGAGATGATGGGCAGCCGAAATGTGCCGCGCCGGCCAGCGAATGTGCCGGCCGCGCGGTTCGCCGGTAGGATTGCGCGCTGAATGGCAACGCAGACCGAGCCGTTGGCGCCTGCCTTCCCGGAGTACCGCGCAGCCTCGTGGCCGCGGCTGGCTCTGGGGTTCAGCCTTACCCTCGGCGCGATCGTCCTCTTCCTGGCTGGCTTCTTCGTCGCCTACGCGTCCCTCCACGACGGGCGTGCCCTGCCGGGGGTCAGCGTCGGCGGGGTGTCGATCGCCGGGCTCGACGCGGCGCAGGCGGAGGCGCGCCTGCGCGAGACGCTGCCGTCGATGTCTGCCGGGGAGCTGACCGTCCGTTTCGCTGACGTCGAGCGGCAGATCCCGTTTGCCGCGATCGGGCGCGACTACGCTGTGGCGCTGACCGTCGACCAGGCGCTGTCGCTCGGCCGTACGGGCGACCTCTTCGAGCAGGCTCAGTCGCAGCTCGGCATCCTGCTGCGCGGGACGTCGCTGGAACCGTCCGTGACGTGGGACAGCGGCGAGCTCGCCCGCCACGTCGCCGCGGCCGCCGAGGCGGCGTCGGTCGAGCCGGTTGACGCGCGCATCGTCAGCGACAACGGCGGCTACACCGTCGAGCCGGCGTCCGATGGACGGGTGATCGACGTCGAGCGGGCGGTGGCCGTCGCACACTCGGCCATCGCCGAAGCCTCGGTGACCAACGCCACCATCACGCTCGAGCCGCAACCCGTCGCGCCGCAGATCTCGACCGAAACCGCGCAGGCGGCCGTCGATCGCTTCGGGCAGGTGACCGCCGAGCCGCTGGTGGTCGTCGGCGAGGGCGCGCGAGCGACCGTCAGCGCGGACGAGATCCGCGGCTGGACCCGTCTCGAGGAGCGCTCCGCCGGTGATTGGGCCGTGGTGATCGAGGAGAGCCCGATCGTCCAGTTCGTCGAGATGCAGGCGGCCGAGATCGACCAGCCCGGCAAGGACGCCGGCTTCGCCTTCGAGGGTGAAGGCGTGGTGCCCGTCGCCGGCGAGGACGGTCTCGTCGTCGACGTCGAAGCGAGCACGGCAGCAATCCTCGACGCGCTTCACGGGCGCGCCGACGGCGGCGGCCAGCCGCAGGTCGTGCTGTCGATGGTCGTCGTCGAGCCTGACTTCACCTACGAGGAGGCGCTGGCCGTCGCCTCGCGCATGGAGCAGCTTTCGCGCTGGCGGACGAACTACGTTCCCGGTGAGCTCAACTACAGCGGCGCCAACATCCGCATCCCGACCGACAAGATCGACGGGATGGTGCTCGAGCCGGGCGACACCTTCGACTTCTGGGAGGTGGTGGGCTATCCGTCGGTCGACGAGGGCTACGGGCCCGGCGCGGCGATCATCCGCGGACGGACCGTGCCCGACGGCGCGCTTGCCGGCGGCATCTGCTCATGCTCCACGACGATCTTCAACGCCGCGCTGCGGGCAGGCCTGGAGATGGGCGACCGGCGCAACCACTACTACTACATCAACCGCTACCCGCGCGGCCTCGACGCGACGGTCTGGATCAGCGACTCCGGGCAGCGCCAGACGGTCAGCTTCACCAACGACATGGAGCACCCGATCCTGATCCGCGGCATCAACCGCCGGCGCGCGGTCATCTTCGAGATCTGGGGCGTGCCCGATGGCCGGACCGTCGAGTTCACCCGGCCGCGGATCGAGAACCGCAAGCCGGCCTACGAGGTCATCCGCTACACCGACAACCTGCGCCCGGGCCAGACGCGGCGCGTGGAGTGGCCGGCCAACGGCTTCGAATCATGGGTCACGCGGACGGTCCACGACGCCGATGGCAAAGTCATCCACGAGGAGACGTACTTCTCGCGCTACGCCCGCATCCTCGGCGTGACGCTCCGCGGCCGCAGCCCAGGCGATCCGCCGCACGGCACAGAGGTCCCGGCCGGCCAGGTCCCGCCGCCGTCGGAGGAGCCGCCCTCGGACGACTAGCGCTCGGCGGAAGCCAGGCCGACGGCGTCGAGTGCGCGTGCGCCGGGCTCGTCTGGCCGAATCGGCGCTCCGAGTGCCGCCGCGATGGAGCGAGCCCAGCCCTCGATCGCCGGCCAGTCGCGGAAGTCGCCTTCGGGTAGGAAGGCCGTGGCTACCGTCCTCTCGACCAGGCTCAGGCGGGCAAGACCTGGCGCGGTTCGGTCGAACGCGCCGGCGAAGACGCGATGCGCCCGTGGTGCGATCAGCCGGCGGAGCTCGACGACCTCTTTCGGATCGGGCTGCTCGGCGTGGACGTAGCGCCGGCCGACAGGGCCGCTGCTGAACAGCCAGAGCGGCCGCGTGCGCAGCAGCGCCGCGTGCAGGCGGGCGAACTCGTAGGCCGGCGCCAGCCAGTGGCCGCCATGGACCGCGCTGCCGACGACGAAGGCCTCGCAGTCGGCCGGGTCTTCGACGTCCGCGACCGGCAGGATCTCGGCGGCCAGCCCGTATGCGCGCAGGATGTCGCCGATCCGCTCGGCGATGCCGCGAGTGGCGCCGAGGGCGCTGGCATACGCGATAAGGACCTTCATCCCGTCACCTCCGTCGCGATCGTGGTCGTCACGATCGTGTGCCCGGTTCGCGCCGCGCGACAGGGCCGGATGGCCCGTCCGCTGACTTCCGACTGGCGCAATCCGCGGAGCCCGCCCACGCGTATGGAGCGAAAGCCGGGGAACCGTCCCCCAGCGACGGTCGCCCGAGGCTCGAGAACGGAGGTGCCCATGTTTCGTTCCCTGCCCTTGCGATTGACGATCGCCCTGCTGGCGCTGGCGCTGGCGGCTGTACCGGCGTCGGCGTCCGACTTTCGCTTCGTTGCGCCGCTTTCGGGCGGCGAGGAGGTCCCGCCGGTTCCCACGAATGGCACCGGTGTCGCGACCTTCAAGCTGAGCAGCGACGAGACCGAGCTGAGCTTCCGGCTGATCGTCGCCAACATCGAGAACGTGACCCAGTCCCACATCCACTGCGGGCCGCCGGGGGTCAACGGCCCTGTCGTCCTGTTCCTCTACGGCTTCGAGCTGATCGAGGGCCGTTTCCAGGGCGTTCTCTCGACAGGCACGGCGACCAATTCCGACGTGATCCCGCGCCCCGACTCCGACGCCTGTCCCGGCGGTGTCGCCGATCTCGACGACCTGATCGCCAAGATGCGCTCGGGCGACGCCTACGTGAACGTCCACACTAGCCAGTTCCCGGGCGGAGAGATCCGCGGCCAGATCCGCTGAGCTGACTCTCCCCAGCGACGGGCCGCGTTCGGGAGGAGCGAATGCGGCCCCTTCTTCCTGCCCAGCCTTCTTCGCGCTCAGCCGCGGGCGTCGGCGACGCGGGCCCCGCCCACGCGTATGAGCAGGCTCACGGCGACGAAGCCGGCGATCGCCAGGCCCGCCATCAACGCGAAGGCGGCGGTGTCGGGCGGAGCGAGGATCGCGCGGTCGTCGGCCTGCCACGGCCACAGCGCACGCAGCGACCCGATCATCAGCCCGGTCAGCGCCGCCATCGTCAGCGAGTGGCGATGGACGAGCAGCCACTCGAGGATCCGCGCAAACGAGCCGAGACCGATGACGGCGCCGGCGACGAACGTCAGCACGTAGGGCAGGTTGAGCCCCGTGACGGCCTCCAGGCTGGCTCGATAGATGCCGAAGACGAGGAGCAGGAAGGCTCCGCTGACGCCGGGCAGGATCATCGCGCAGATGGCCACCGCCGCCGCGACGAAGACGAAGGGCAGGGCAGGATTCTCGATCTCGCGAGGAGGCAGCCCGACGATAACGAAGGCAGCGACGGCCGCACCGACGAGCAGCCCGAGCTCCATCCGGCCGACGGACTCGATCCGACGGAAGGGCACGATCACCGACCCCAGGATCAGGCCGAAGAACAGCGCGAAGACGGGCTCTCGGTAGTTCTCGAGCAGTGGCGGGATGATCCGCGCACCGATGACCAGGGCGGTGACGATGCCGGCGCCGAGGGGCAGGACCAGCCGCCACTCCACCTGGCGGAAGCGGCGCCGCGACTCGCCGACCTTGAGCCGTGCGCCGGCAAGCAGCCCCGAGGCGCCCACCCGGATGGCGTGGATGAGTCGCTCGTAGATGCCCAGGATCAGCGCCACCGTGCCGCCGCTGATGCCGGGGATGACGTCGGCGCCGCCCATCAGCAGGCCGCGCGCATAGTTGGCCAGAAGCGGACTCAGGTCGGGCATGGCCGGCGCATCCTAGCGCAGGCGCGCCGGTGGGGCTGGGCGGTCTTGCCGGTCGGTCAGGCCGGTTCTGTCGGTCGTCAGGCCGGTTTCGCCCAGCGGATCTCGCGCTGCTCAGTGGCGAAGCCAAGGCGGCGGTAGAGGCCGGCAGCACCGGTCGGATTGGCCGAGTCCACCTGCAGCATCCCGTACTCCAGGCCGCTCGCCGCCATCTCGCGCATCACGTGGCAGATCACGGCCGTCGCCACGCCGCGCTTGCGCCACCGTCGCCTGACCCCGATCTGGCCGAGCCAGCCGTCCAGCTTGCCGGTCGCTCTGGCGTCGTCGGGCGAGTGGTAGGAGAGGCAGTAGCCGGCGATCTCGTCGCCGTCGAGCGCGACGTAGGTCAGGTCGGGCCGGAAGTAGGGCGAGCCGACGTAGCGGGCGGCCCACGTCGCGGGCGTGTGCGGCTGCGACCCCCAGTGATCGCTGAAGGCCTCGTTGTGCGCCAGGCGTAGAGCCTCGTCGCGCTCGCGGCTCCAGCGCTCGAAACGCAGGCCGGGCGGCAGGTCCGCCGCCGGGATCGGCTCGGACAGCGGCCGGCGCATCTCCTCGTAGTAGCGCACCGGCTCGTAGCCGGCCGCCGTGAACAGCGCGCGGCGGTCGGCAAGGCGCTCCTCCGACCAGACCTCGAAGAAGCGCGGCAGGTCGTCCTGGTACGCCGCCAGCCGCTCGCGGGCGCGCTCCTCGCTCCAGCGCAGGATGGCCGCGCCGAGGCCCTGCCGCCGGTGCTCCGGATGGACGACGCCGAACAGGTTGGCCGCTCGCCGCTCGACGACCTCGTCGCGCACGAATACGCCGGCGGCGCAGAGCAGCCTGCCGTCTTCCGTCTGGGCAGCCAGGCTGTCGGTCGCCGGGTCGATCTCGGGATCGGCCAGCTGCTGGCGCACCTCCTCGACGGAGGTGACGAAGTGCGAGGCATCGGCGACCTCGGCGGCGCGCACGAGGGCGTGCAGGGCCGCGGCGTCGTCGAGGCCAAGGGCTCGCCATCGGATGCCCTCTCTGGGAGGTGGTGAGGCGGGGCTCATGACGGGGAGGAATCTAGCCGTGTCGACAGCTCGACGCGTTAGCATCGGCCGATGCCTGGACTTCCCTTGGAGCCGCCGCTGGGCAATGAGCTGTCGCACGACGAGCCCGAGTTCGACGAGCTCGTCCGGCGCGCCGTGGCGCTGATCCCCGAGCCGTTCGCCTCGCGGCTCGACAGCGTCGCCATCGTCATCGACGACGAGGCCACACCCGAGCAGCTGACCAGTCTCGGTGTGGTCGGGCTGTTCGGCCTGTACCAGGGCGTGCCGCGCACGACCTACGGCGCCGACTGGGCGCAGGTGCCGAGCAAGATCACGATCTTCCGGCGGCCGCTCGAGGCGGCCTACCGCGATCCGGAGGCGCGGGCGCGGGCGGTCGAGGAGACGGTCTTCCACGAGGTCGCGCACCACTTCGGCATCAGCGACGGGCGCCTGCGCGAGCTCCAGCGCGATCGGCGCCGCGGGCGGGGCTGAGGGCGAGGCTGCCGCGGACCAGGGTCAATGCAACGTTGAGCGGAAGGTAAGGCGCCGATAAGTCAGTGGGCGACCATCGCAGTCGTGCGCCGCCACAGCGTTGGGCAGATCCATCGCGCCATTCGCATACATCGCGGGATGCGCCAGTCGGACGTGGCGAGCCATGCCGGCATCAGCCGCCAGTATCTGTCGCTCCAAAGGTCAGCTGGAACGGAGCGGAGCTCGATCGGCTGCTCGACGAAGGACATGCGCGACTGACTGGCAAGGTGGTCAAGCTGCTGGAAGGAATGGGCTGGGCGGCAAGAGTCGAGGTGAGCTACTCCGTCTATGGCGACCGCGGCTCGATCGACATCCTTGCCTGGCACGCCGCCGAACGGGCCCTCCTCGTCATCGAGATCAAGACCGAGCTCGCCTCGATCGACGGGTTGCTGCGACCGCTCGACGTCAAGGTGCGACTTGCGGCTGACATCGCCCGCACGCGCTTCGGCTGGCACGCAGCGAGCGTGTCCCGTCTTGTCGTCCTCCCCGAGGACCGGAGTGCGCGGCGCAGGGTGGCTCGTCACTCGACGGTGCTCGACGCCGCCCTGCCCCTGAGGTCGCGAGAGGTGCGTCGATGGCTGAAATCGCCGCGCGGAGAGGTCGCGGGGCTGTGGTTTCTGTCATCTGACCGGGCGGTGGGCGCTACGCGAAATCTCGTCAGCCGTTCAGCGCGTGCGGAGAGCGAATCCGCGCTCTGGCTGAGCGTGGGACGCCGCCTGTTGCGCGGCCGCGCCGTGCGCGACGTCGCGTACGGCTCGCCCCATGAGCAGGCGGCGGAAGATTCGACGCCGAACGCAGGTAACGCTCATGGAGTGGACATCTGGCGACATAGGTCAGCCTGCGACGACGGCAACGCCCTACGCGGTGAGCGTATGGCGATAAGTCGGTCCGAGGAAGCGCCGGGGCCCGGGCGGCGACCTCGCCGAGCGGATCGGCGATGCCTCTAGTCACCCGTGTCCCGCTCGTTCTCACGCTCGTCGCGGCGCGCCTCTTCGAGCCACGGGCGCTCGTTGAAGACGTCAGTCAGCCAGCGGCCGAAGGGGCCGGGCGCCGGTTCGCCGCCGACGCCCTCGAGCAGCCGTTCCATCGCCGCCTGCAACTCGGCGGTGAGCGCGGAGACGGTCGGCCGGTCAGCCTTCCGGCCGGCGTTCGGCAGCGGGTCGCCGATGCGCAGCGTGACGCGCTTGCCGAAGCGCAGCCAGCGCGTGCCTATGACGGCGACCGGGATAATGGGAACCTGCGCGCGCAGCGCCAGGTAGGCCGGTCCCTCCTCGAGCGGCACGATCGCGCCTTCCTCGTCGCTCAACCGGCCCTCCCCCGCCACGGCCAGGATGTGGCCGCGCTTGAAAACCGCCAGCGCCCGGCGGGTGGTGTCGAGCAGGTCCTTCGCACCAGGCTTGAAGGGAACGCCCATGCGCGACCATCGGATGAGCCGGTTGCGACCGCCGGCGTACATGTCCTCCTCGCGCGGGCCGAAGATCATGACCCAGCGACGCTGCGGCCAGAAGCCGACAATGACGACGGGGTCGATCCAGTTGGGGTGGCTGAAGTTGAGCAGGTACGGCTCTTCGGGCAGCCGTTCGGCACCCTCGACACGCACGCGCAGGTAGCAGCTGGTCAGTAGGCGCAGGCCGTAGCGAATGAAGTTGTATTTGAGCGGGCCGGGCGGCTCGGGGATGGCCGGCATCGACCGCACTCAGCCGCCGGGCGCGAGCTCGGGCTCCATCAGCGCCGCGGGCGGCAGCTCAGCCGACGGCGGCAGGCCCTGGCCGTCGCGCTCCAGCTCCTCGAGGAAGATCGGCACCAGCTCCGGGTCGAACTGGCTGCCGATCATGCGCAGCAGCTCGTCGGCGGCGGCCGTGGGGGGCTTGGCCGGCTGGTACGGCCGGCCGTGGACGATCGCCTCGTAGGCATCGGCGATGGAGACGATGCGGGCGCCGAGCGGGATCGCCTCGCCGCGCAGCCCGTCCGGATAGCCGGTGCCATCGAAGCGCTCGTGGTGATGGCGGATGATGGGGACGAATCCGCGCGACGCCGCCAGCGGATGGCAGATGCGCTCGCCGATCTCGGGGTGACGGCGCATCAGCGTCCACTCTTCTTCGCTCAACGGGCCCTCCTTGCGCAGCAGGTGCTCGGGCACGCCGATCTTGCCCACGTCGTGGAGCAGCGCGCCGTAGGCGACCGCCTCGAGCTCCTCGCCGCGCAGCCCCACCCCCGCCGCGACGCGCGCGGCATGGTGGGCCAGCCAGCGGCAGTGGTGGACGAGCCGCTCGTCCTTCGCTTCGACCGCGTTGGCCAGCGACGCGACGATCTCAGTCGCTCGCTCGAGCCGAGTCATCGCCCGCCGCAGGCGGAAGGCGCTGCGCATCCGCGCGAACAGCTCGGCCTGCTGGAATGGCTTGGCCAGGAAGTCGTCGGCGCCGGCATCAAGGGCGGCCACCGTGTCGTCGATTGACGTGTGGCCGGTCAGCACGATCACCGGCAGGGTCGCGGTATGGGGGTCTGCGCGCAGGCGGCGGCAGACGTCGAAGCCGTCCACGCCCGGCAGGCTCAGGTCTAGCACAACCAGGTCGGGCCGGTGCTCGACGATGGCGACGAGGCCGCTCTCGCCGTCGGCGGCGGCCGCGACGGCGTAGCCCTCGTTGCGCAGCATGCGCGACAGGACATGGCGCTGTGCCTCGTCGTCGTCGACGACGAGGACGAGCGGGGCGTGGTCGTGACGTTCCCACCCCCCTGCGTGGCCCATCCGAAGCCTCCCTCCAGCACTTCGAACCCCAGGGGGCCGGGGGACGAAGCAGGCGATTCCCGCGGGGCACGCGCAGGAAGCACTGGGCGGGAGTATAGCCACCCGGTAAAGCGGATTTGAGTCGCTCTCCCCACAGACGAGTTGCGGCCGCGTGGCCTCTCCCGTAGGATGCGCGCCGAGGGTCGGGGGCTCAACGGGCACAATTGCCCCGGTTGGCACCTACGCAGGAGGAGGATCCATGCACCTACGCCTCTCAGGGCTCGCCTTCGTGGCGACCGCCGCCCTGGTCATCGCGGCCTGTACGCCTGGCGCACAGCCGACCGCCACGCCGGGCCAGCCGACGCCTGGGCAGCCGACGCCGGCCGAGCCGACGCCGGCCGAGCCGACGCCGGCCGAGCCGACGCCGGGCGAGCCGACGCCGGGCAGCGATCTGCGCATCGGCGTCGTGACGGACGTCGGCCGGCTCGACGACGCGTCGTTCAACCAGTTCTCCAACCAGGGCGCCCTCGATGCCGCCAACGAGCTCGGTGCGGAGCACCGGGTCATCGTGACGCAGGAGATCGCCGACTACCGGACGAACATCGACTCGCTCATCGCCGAGGGTTTCAACGTCATCGTGACGATTGGCTTCCTAATCGGGACCGACACGGCGATGGCGGCCAAGGACAACCCCGACGTCTTCTTCATCGGCGTCGACCAGGGCGTCTGCGTCGACGAGGAGGGCAACCCGGACCCGACGTTCACATGCGCGGGTGACGCGGCAACGCTGCTGCCCAACTACCAGGGCGTCGTCTTCTCCGAGGCCGAGCCGGGCTACCTCGTCGGCATCATCGCCGCCCACATCTCGGAGAGCGGTGTGATCGGGTCCGTCCGCGGCACCGACGTGCCGGCGGTCGTCGCCTTCCACGAGGGCTATGCCAACGGCGCACGTTCGGTCAACCCGGACATCGAAGTGCTGTCGGTCGAGGCCGACCCGAACCCCGAGATCGGCTTCGACAACCCGGCTCGCGGTCGCGAGATCGCGACGCAGATGATCGACCAGGGCGCCGACGTCATCTTCCAGATCGCCGGCAACACCGGCCGCGGCGCGCTCGAGGTCGCCTGCGACCGAGGCGTCTGGGGAATCGGTGTTGACGTCGACCAGCACGAGTCGCTGCCGGAGCTTGCCAGCTGCATCGTGACCAGCGCCGAGAAGAAGCTCCAGCAGACCGTCCACGCCGTCATCGTCAGCATCGCCAACGATGAGTTCCAGGCCGGCACGGTCGTCTACAACGCGCAGTCCGACCCGCCGGGCATCGGCATCGCGCCGTTCCACGAGCATGCCGACCTCATCTCGGCCGAGGCCCAGGCAGACGTGGACGCGGCGTTCCAGGCGATGCAGGAGGGCACACTCGACCCGCGTAACCCCTGATCCAGGCTCCATCGTGAGCAGATGGCCCGGGCCGCGTGCCCGGGCCGTCGCATGTCCGCCGCGCTTCCCCGCGCGCCGCCGTCGAGCGCGGCCTCTTATATGCTTCGCACGCGATGACCGACCAGCAGCCGGCCACCGTTCTCGAGATGCGGGGCATCACCAAGCGCTACCCCGGCGTGGTGGCGAACGACGGGATCGATCTGGACCTGCGCAAGGGTGAGATTCACGCCCTGCTCGGCGAGAACGGCGCCGGCAAGACGACGCTGATGAACATCCTCTATGGCCTGGCAACGCCCGACGCCGGCGAGATCCTGCTGAACGGCGAGCCGGTCCAGATCAGCGACCCCAACGACGCCATTCGACGCGGCATCAACATGGTCCACCAGCACTTCATGCTCGTGCCGGTGCTGTCGGTCGCCGAGAACGTCATGCTCGGCGCTGAAGTGATGGCCAATCCGATCTTCCTCGATCGGCGCCGCGCCGACCACCACATCCGCGAGCTGGGCCAGCAGTTCGGCTTCGATCTCGATCCGAGCTCCAAGGTCGAGACGCTGTCGGTCGGCTGGCAGCAGCGCGTCGAGATCCTGAAGGCGCTCTACCGGCAGGCCGACATCCTCGTCCTGGACGAGCCGACGGCCGTCCTCACCCCGCAGGAGACGAAGGAGATCTTCGGCGTCCTGCGCCGCCTGGCGGCGGAGGGCCGCAGCATCATCTTCATCAGCCACAAGCTCTACGAGGTGCTCGAGATCGCCGACCGGATCACCGTCATCCGGCGCGGGCGGGTCGTCGGCACGCGCCGGCCGGCCGACACGTCCGAGGAAGAGCTGGCCGAGATGATGGTCGGCCGCGAGGTCCAGTTGGTCGTCGACCGGGGAGTGTCCAATCCCGGCGACGCAGTTCTCAGCGTCAGCAATCTGTACGCTCGCGACGACCGCGGCCACGAGGCCGTCCGCGGCGTCAGCTTCGACGTGCGCGCGGGCGAGATCCTGGGCATCGCCGGCGTCGCGGGCAACGGCCAGGAGGAGCTGGTCGAGGCGATCACCGGGCTGCGCAAGTCGACCCGCGGCAGGGTCATGCTCGAGGAGCGCGACATCACCGGCGCCGGGCCGCGCGAGTGCCAGCGGGCGGGCATGTCGTTCGTGCCCGGCGACCGCCAGCGTTACGGGCTCGTGCTCAGCTTCAGCGTCAAGGACAACCTCGTGCTGACGCAGTACGACGAGAAGCCGTTCTCGCGCGGCATCCTGCGCAACGAGCAGTCGATCGACGAGTGGGGCAGGCGCGCCGTCGAGGAATACGACATCCGCACGCCCTCACCGGACGTCCCTTGCGGCACGCTGTCGGGCGGCAACCAGCAGAAGGCGATCGTCGCGCGCGAGTTCAGCCGCGACCTGAAGGTGCTCGTCCTGGACCAGCCGACGCGCGGCCTGGACGTGGGCAGCATCGAGTTCATCCACCGCCGCATCATCCAGAAGCGCGACCAGGGCGCGGCGATCCTGCTCGTGTCGGCCGAGCTCGACGAGATCCTCGAGCTGTCCGACCGGATCGGCGTGATGTATCGCGGCGAGCTGGTGGCGCTGATGGACGGGCCGTCGGCCGACAAGGAGGAGGTCGGGCTGCTGATGGCGCGCGGCAGCGGCGATCAGGCCGCCGTCGCCACTGAGGCCGCCTGATGCCGGAACGCGGCCAGGACCCCGAGCCGCGACCGGGTTCGGCCCTCCCCGACGCCGAGCCGGCCAGCGGTCCGGGCAGCGAGCCGTCGACGCCGGAGGAGGCGGTCCGCCTTCGCAGGCAGCCGGTCTTCAGCAGGATGTGGGCACTCAGTGCCGTGCCGCTGGCCTCGATCGCCTTCGCCCTGTTCGCCGGCAGCCTGCTCATCATCGGCTCCAGCTTCTTCGCCGTCGGGCGCTTCGAGCCGATGCTGCCGATCGATGCCTACCGTGCGCTGCTGGAGGGCGCGCTCGGCATCGGCGCCCGCGATCCGACGGTCGCCCTGCGCGCGACGCTGATCAACTCGGCGCCGCTGCTGCTCGCCGGCCTGGCCGTCGGCCTCGGCTTCAAGGCCGGCCTGTTCAACATCGGCGCCACCGGCCAGCTGATCGCCGGCGGCTTCACGGCGGCCATCGTCGGCGCGGCGGTGGCCAATGAGTCGCCGTTGATCGCGATCCCGGTCGCGATCGTCGCCGGCGCGATCGCCGGCGCGGCCTACGGGTTCATCCCAGGCTTCCTGAAGGCCTTCACCGGTGCCCACGAGGTGGTCACCACGATCATGCTCAACTTCATCGCGACGCTGACCGTCTCGGCGCTCGTGCAGGGGCCGTTTCGCGCGCCCGGCTTCACCTTCGCGCGCACCGGCGACATCGGCAACGCAGCCCTGCCGCAGCTCTTTGGAATGCATGTCGGCGTCTACCTCGCGCTCGCCTTCATCCCGATCGTCGCGTGGCTGATCTGGCGCACGACGCTGGGCTTCGAGATCCGGACGGTAGGCGCCAACCCGAGCGCCGCGCGCTACGCGGGCATGAGCCCGCGCAGGCTGATCACGCTGACCATGTCGTTGTGCGGCATGCTCGCCGGCCTATCCGGCGTGATCCTCATCCTCGGCCAGGTGCGCTCGTTCCCGGCGACCTTCGGCACGGGCATCGGCTTTGACGCGATCGCCGTCGCGCTGCTCGGGCGCGCCCACCCGGTGGGCGTCTTCCTCGGCGCCCTGCTCTTCGGCGGGATGCGCGCCGGCGCGCCGCTGATGCAGATCCGGGCGCAGGTGCCGATCCAGGTGATCGACATCCTGCAGGCGTTGATCCTGCTCTTCCTCGCCGCCGACCTGCTCGTGCGCCAGCTGCTGCGCATCCGTGCCGAGCGGGCCGGCGTGGAGGAGCTCCAGACGATCACGCGCACGTACGGCGAGCAGGCGGTGCGCTGATGGAGTTCCTCTACGACATCCCGATCCTGGGCATCGTCTTCCAACTGATCGGCTACCTCATCGGTGTGCTGCCCGGTCTCGCCCCCAACACGCTGGCGCTGGCCACGCCGATCGCGCTCGGCGCGATGTGCGGCGTGTTGTGCGAGCGCAGCGGGGTCGTCAACATCGGCATCGAGGGAATCATGCTGCTCGGTGCCTTCGTCGGCTTCTTCGCCGGCGTCTTCGCCGTCGGCTTCCTGCCCGCCACGCCGCTGCTCGGACCGGGAACGCCGTTCAACGTCAGCCTGGCGCTGCTCTTCGCCGTCGCCGCGGCAATCCTGGCCGGCATGCTCATCTCGACGCTGCACGCATGGCTGACGATCAGCGTCCGCGCCGACCAGATCGTGTCGGGCGTGATCATCAACATCATCGCCCTCGGCGTGACGGGCTACTTCTTCCACTTCATGCCGCCGGGCACGCGCGGCGCCGGCATCTTCCGCACCTTCGCGCCGCCCGAGTTCCTGACCGACCTCCCGCTGATCGGCTGGCTGTTCACGATGTTCCTGCGCCAGGGACCGATCGCGATGTCCGTGATCATCATCGTCATCGTCCTGCAGGTGCTGCTCTTCCGCTCGCGCTGGGGGCTGCGCACACGCGCGGTCGGCGAGCACCCCAAGGCGGCCGACACGGTCGGCATCAACGTCATCGTGACGCGCTACAAGAACGTGATCATCGGCGGAGCGTTCGCCGGCCTGGCCGGCGCCTACCTGACGCTCGAGCTGACCGGGTCGTTCCAGGAGAACATGACTACGGGCCGCGGCTTCATCGCGCTGGCGGCGGTGATCTTCGGCCGCTGGACGCCGGTCGGAGCGCTGCTCGGGGCGCTGCTCTTCGCCGGCTCGGAGGCGCTCGGCATCGCGATCAGTATCCGCCCGCCACCGGGGGCGCTGGGCGAGCTGCTGGTCGACCTGCCCAACAACGTCTACCGCTCGCTGCCCTACGTGCTGACGATCATCATCCTCGCCGGCGTGGTTGGGCGGAGCATCCCGCCGGCTGCCGTCGGCCGGCCGTACGAGAAGGAGAGCACCGCCTGAGACGGGCTGCGTGCGCGTAGCGCCAGACGAGGCGCTGCTATGGTGCGGCGCGTCGCATGCGTGCGATGATCCGCGCATGGACAGCGATCGCCGCCGCGCGCAGGACGTGCTCGACGCGCAGGAGAACTCCGGCCCCGTGCCGATCGCCGGCGCGCGCCAGGCGCTAGACCTGCTCACGCGAGCGCGCCGCATCGCGATCGTCGGCGTCTCGCCCAGTCCTTCGCGGCCGTCGCACGGCGTGATGCGCTACTTGCTTCACCAGGGCTACGAGTGCGTGCCGGTCAATCCGAACGCGCGCGAGGTGCTCGGCATGCGCTCCTTTCGCACACTCGAGGAGGCGGTCGCCGACACCGGCCCGTTCGACATCGTCGACGTCTTCCGGCGGCCCGAGCACACGCCCGACATCGCGCGCAGCGCCGTCGAAACCGGCGCCGGGGCGCTCTGGCTGCAGCTGGGCGTGGTCAACTGGGAGGCCGCCGAGATCGCGCACGAGGGCGGGCTCGAGGTCGTGATGGACCGCTGCACCGCGATGGACCACCGCCGCCTGCGCTAGGTCGCGACCTTGCTAGCGGATGGCGAAACCGGCCAGGATCAGGACGAAGCCGACTCCGGCCACGGCGGCCCAGGTGATTACCCGCCGGCGCAGCATCTGGCGCATGATGTCGGCGCCCGTCTCCTCGCCGCTCGTGGCACGCCGGCCGCCGCGCCAGTTGTCGTAGCGGCGCGCGTTCTCGGCCAGCCGGTCGAGCTCGGTCATGCGCGAGAACGGTCCGCGCGCCTGGAAGACGGCAAGGATGATCAGCACCGCGCCGCCAATCCACAGCGCGAGACTGACGAGCTCCATCAGCCTCCCTCCTCTGCGCCCCCCAGACGTTCATCGATCAGCCGCTGGACAACAGCGGCATTGGCCTGGCCGCGCGTCTCGCGCATCACCTGGCCGGTCAGGAAGCCGATCGCCTGGCGCTTGCCGGCGCGCACGTCGGCCACCGCCTCAGGATTGGCCGCCAGCACGCGATCGACGGCGTCGGCGAGGGCAGCCTCGTCGCTGATCTGGCGCAGGCCGACCTCGGAGACGATGTCGGCCACCGGCCGGCCGCTCGCGAAGTGGCGCTCGAAGACCTGCTTGGCGTTGGTGCCTGACAGCGCGCCGTCCTCGACCTGCCGGATGAGCGCAGCCAGCTCGGCCGGTTGGACGCGCCCGGAGTTGCCAGCCTTGGCCAGGCGGAGGTACTCGCCGGTGACCCAGTTGGCGGCGCGCTTCGGCGACAGCTCGCGATCCGCCGCCAGCACGCCCTCGAACAGCTCCGTCGCCCTCCGCTCACCGACGAGAACGCCGGCGTCGTAGGCCGACAGGCCGAGGTCCTCTTGGTAGCGCGCCCGCCGCACCGCCGGCAACTCGGGCAGCCGAGCTCGGATCTCGTCCAGCCAGGCGCCCTCCACGCGCAACGGTGGCAGATCAGGCTCGGGGAAGTAGCGGTAGTCGTCCGAGTACTCCTTCAGGCGCATCGTGTAGGTCTGGCCACGATCGTCGTCCCAGCCGCGCGTCTCCTGCACCAGCGCCTGGCCCGCCTCCAGCGCGCGCGTCTGGCGCTCGATCTCGAAGCCGATCGCCCGCTCGACCGAGCGGAACGAGTTCATGTTCTTGACCTCGACACGCGTCCCGAACTCGCGCGCGCCGGGCTCGCGCAGCGAGACGTTCGCCTCGACGCGCATCTGGCCCTCCTCCATCTGGGCGTCCGACGCGCCGATCGTCAGCAGCAGCAGGCGCAGCTCCTCGGCGTAGCGCCGCGCCGCCTCCGCCGACGGGATGACCGGCTCGGTCACGATCTCCATCAGCGGTATGCCCGAGCGATTGAAGTCGACGAGGCTGACACGTTCGCCCGATTCGTCGGTCTGGTGAAGGAGGCGCGCCGTGTCCTCCTCCAGGTGGGCGCGCCGGATGCCGACGTCCAACGGGCCGTCGGCCGTCTCGACGGTCAGCGAGCCCCCACTCGCCAGGGGCAGGTCGTACTGGCTGATCTGGTAACCCTTGG
>CAYRMQ010000017.1:0-37680 GCA_964425305.1 uncultured Anaerolineaceae bacterium
CAGTTCAACATGCAGGGCCCCGCAAGCGCCCACGCCACCGCGTGCGCCTCGTCCGGCCACGCCGGCGCGACCCACGTGTAGCCAATCTCGAGCCGCCGGTAGGCCGGCTCGAGGGCCAGGTAGCGGGTGCTGCCGACGACGCGCCCGGAGGCGCGCTCGATCGTGGCGAAGGGCAGCTCGGCGCCACGGCGCGCCGCGGCGAGGGCCGTCTCGACGTACTCGCGCATCCCGTCCTGGTCCTCTATCGCCGTCAGCGTCCAGCGCCACAGCGCCGGCTCGAGCCCGACCTCGATCAGGCCGCGCAGGTGCGATGGGCTGAGCGGCTCCAGGCGGACCCACTCTCCTTCCAGCGTCGCCGGCGCCGGCCAGCGCCGTCGGGCCACGGCTAACCCTGAGCGAAGGCGCGGACCCTGATCGAGCGCTCGAGCTCGTCGGTCGCCTCGGCCAGCTGGCGCGACAGCGTGGGCAGCGACCCGTCGAGCGAGGCCAGCACCGCGCGCGACCGGGCGAGGACGGCCGGGTCGGCGCGGTAGGCGGGAAACATTGACAGCATGTACGAGCGCGCGAACGAGTGGTCCTTCGTCTCGAAGACGCGCCGCACCTCCTCGAAGAAGCGCGGCACGTAGGGCTCGACGAACTCGGCCTGCTGCGGCCAGAAGAAGCCCTGCATCGCGGCGCGCGTGAAGTGGAACGAGCCGTATCCCGCGCCGTGGATGCGCTGCCAGACCTCCTCCTTGCTCTCGGGCACGGGCCGTGCGGCGGTCGCCTTCAGCATCGCCCGCTGGCCGCGGTCAGAGCGGTCGCGCTCGGACTCCTGCCGCAGGCGCTCCTCGGCGTCGGGCAGGCCGAGGGCGACGGCCTTGACGGCGATCGCCCAGCGCATCTCCTGGTCGAGGGTGAAGCCGGCGACCGTCTCGCGCCCGTCGGCCAGGTCGGCCAGCCGAGTGACGTCGGCGGGGCGGGCCGCCACCGCGATCGCCGAGCGCGCCCACAGGATCTTGGCGTCGCCGGCCGGCGCGCGGTGCAGGTTGGCGAGCGCCGTCTCGAAGGTCGCGTGGGCCTCGTTATCGCGGGCCGCTTCGGGCACAAAGCGAACCAGCGTCATGCCGACGCGGTCGAGGACCATCGACAGGATGTCCATGTCACGCTCGTCGGCCAGCCGCTGGCGAGCGATCGCCAGGAACTCGGTCGACGGCAGCTGGCAGTCGCGGACCATCTCCCACATTGACATCCAGAGCAGCGCCCGCAGCAGGTCGTCGTCGATCCGTTCGAGGTGCTCGCGGGTGTAGCGCAGGGAGAGCGGGTCGAGCTCGATCTTGGCGTAGGCGTGGTCACCGTAGTTGGGGAAAACGAGATCCGGTGCCGGCCGTCCACTGGTCGCGGCAATGACGGTCTGCGGGCCGTCGATCTCGACCGCCAGCGCGTCGATGCGGAGCGCGGCGCCGCTGTCGTGCCCAAGACCCACGTCGAGCGCGTGCGGGCGCAGCGTCGGGTGCTCGGGCGGCGCGGTCTGGCGCAGGCGCAGCTCGCTCATCGCCTCGCCGTTGGCGCTCCACTCGGCCGAGAGGGTGTTGACCGATGACGTCTCGAGCCACAGCCGCGCCCACTCGTCGAGCGGCCGGCCGGCGGCCTCGGCGAGGCAGGCCAGGAAGTCGCGCAGCGTGGCGTTGCCCCACGCGTGGCGGCGGAAGTAGAGGCGCATGCCGTCACGAAAAGCGTCGCGGCCGATGGCCTTGACGAGCTGCTTGAGGACCGACGCGCCCTTGCCGTAGGTGATGCCGTCGAAGTTGAGGAAGGCGACCTCGGTGTCCTCGGCCGCGCCGGCGATGGGATGCGTCGTCACCAACTGGTCCTGCTGGTAAGCCCACCGCTTGAGCTCGGCGTTGAAGGCCTTCCAGGCGTTGCGGAAGCGAGTCGCCTGGGTCAGCCCGACGAAGGCGATGTAGGTGGCGAAGCTCTCGTTCAGCCAGAGGTCGTTCCACCAGCGCATCGTGACCAGGTTGCCGAACCACATGTGGGCCAGCTCGTGGAGCAGGACCTCGCCGCGGTCGAGGCGCTGGTTGTCGGTCGGCGGATCGCGGAACAGATAGGCCTCGTTGTAGGTGACCGCGCCGACGTTCTCCATCGCCCCGGCGTTGTACTCGGGCACGAAGAGCTGGTCGTACTTGCTGAAGGGGTAGGGCTGGTCGAAGAGGTCGCTGAAGAAGTCGAGGCCCTGCGTCGTGATCTCGAAGATCTCAGCCGCGTGCTCGTCGAGGTAGCGCTCCATCGAGCGCCGCGCGTACAGCCCGAGAGAAAAGCCGCGGTGGTCGGTGTCGCGCCTGACGTAGGGCCCGCCGATCAGCGCCATCAGGTACGGGCTGAACGGCTCGCTCTCGGCGAAGCGGTGCAGGCGGCGGCCGTCGCCCAGCTCGTCGAGCGCCACGCGCGGCGTGTTGGCGACGACGTCCCACGTCGCCGGCGCAGCCATCTGGATGAGGTAGCGGCCCTTGATGTCGGGCTGGTCGAAGCAGGGAAAGAGGCGGTGCGCCTCGTACGGTTCGAAGTTGGTGTAGACGTACTCCTCGCCGTCCTCCGGATCGACGAAGCGGTGGAAGCCGTCGCCGGTCGTATCGAACTCGTTCTCGTAGACGACGCGCACGGTCATCTGCGCGGCGACCGCCGCCGCCGGCAGCGTCAGCCGATAGCCCGTCCACTCCGGCTCGACCGCTGAGCCGTTGACCTCGAGGCGCTCGATGGCCAGCCCGCGGAAGTCGAGGAAGAGCGGCCCCTCGCCGTCGACGGCAAAGCGGACGGTGACGTCGCCCCGATACGTCGGGCGGCCGCCGGCCAGGTCCAGGCGGATGTCGTATTCGGCCGAGCGCACGCGTGTTGCGCGCGCCTCGGCCTCGCGGTGGGTCAGGACGTCGCGCGCGGACGCATCGCTATGGGTGGTGAGGGTCTTCGGCAAGTCGTGCGTCTCCGTGGGCCCGGCGCCCGTCGGCGGGGCGGGCAGAGTGTAACCGAGGTCTGCCGTCGGCGGCGGTCATGCAGCAGGCGACAGATCACCCGGCCGGCGGGTGGCCGGCGCGCACCAGACCTGGCCCGCCGATGACCGTCAGCGCCGCCGGCAGGACGGTGAAACGGGCCGGTAGGCGCCCGATGCGCTCGCCGTCGCCGGTCACCTCGAAGGCGGGCTGCGCGGCGAGCTCCACCTCACGGCCGCGCAGCATCGTCACCGCCGGGTGGGTCACGTGCGTGCCGCGGAAGACGCTCGGGAAGGCGCGCACGAAGGCCAGCCGCGACAGCTCGCCGACGACGCACAGCTCGAGCCAGCCGCTCTGCACTCCGGCCGCCGGTGCCACGCGCATGCCGCCACCGTACGTCGGGCCGTTGGCGACGGCCACGATCATGCCGCTGAACTCGCGCCGCTCACCGTCGACGGCGAGCTTGAAACGGCCCGGCCGGAAACGGGGTAGCTCGCGCAGGACGGCGGCCACGTAGCGCGGCGCGCCGCGCAGGTGCGAGATGCGCTCGGCGGTGGCCGCCACGACCGAGTCGAAGCCCGCGCCACCGACGTTGAGGAAGTGCTCGACGGCGTCGCCACACTCGACGCGAACGACGTCGACAGGCGCCGGCCGGGCGCTGACGATCAGCTCCACCGCCGCCGCCAGATCGTTGCGCGGCACGCCCACGGCACGCGCGTAGTCGTTGGCGCTGCCCGACGGCAGCAGACCGAGCGCGGTCTCTGTCCCGAGCAGCCCGCTCGCCACCGACCGTGCCTGGCCGTCGCCGCCGACAGCGACGACGACCGACGCTCCCTCCTTCGCCGCCCGCCGGGCGAGGAGCCGCGGGTCGCGCCCGTTCGCGCACATCACGACCTGCGGCTCGATGCCGTGCCGGCGCAGCTGGGGCAGCGCCCGGACGAGCACCCGCCGGCCGCGGCCTCCGCCGGCCTGCGGGTTGACGACCAGCGTGACGCGCACTGCTACCCTCCCGCGACCAACGCCAGCATCGTAGCCGGTGGCCGGCGGTGATTACTGATCGCGCCGGCGATTCCTCATCGCGCCGGCGATTCCTGACCGCTCCGGCGATTGGCGGTAGGCTGGGCGGATGGAAACCCGCGTCAGCACATCTCGTGTCAGCTCGACCACCGAAGGCGGCCTCCGCCTGGAGCACAAGCACGGCCTCGACGAGTGGTCGCCGATGATGCCCGAGCGCAGCGCGCAGTCGGTGATCATCGGCGAGGAGCCGGAGGAAGAGGTCTACCGCTGCCAGCGCGTCGGCTGCACCGAGGTCGTCAAGATGCGCAAGGACGAACGGTCGGCTTGATCTTGCGGGCGCCCGCCCGACGCACTGCGGCGCGCCTTCGCGCATCGCCATCGCGTCTGTCGTGGTCGCGTAATCCGATCCGCACACGGCGGGCTGCCGGCGTCCGGCTGGCGAGTGCTTTCATCGGCGCGTGACCGAGCTGGGTAAGGGCGCCGCGCCGCACCGGCTGGCCTGGCCGGCGCTGAAGAGAGTCGTCCGCCAGTCGATGCGCGACGACGTGATGGGCCTAGCCGCCGAGCTCAGCTACCGATTCTTCCTGGCCCTCTTCCCGTTCGCCCTCTTCCTGGCTGCGCTGGGTGGTTTCGTGGCCGCCCAGCTGCCCATCGAGAACCCCGCCCAGCGGGCGGTCGAGCTGCTCGGTGACGCGCTGCCCGGCGAGGCAACCGAGCTTCTGCGTGTCGAGCTCGAGAGAGTTATCGCCAACCGCACGCCGGGCCTGTTGTCGGCCGGCGCTATCCTGGCCCTCTTCTTCGCGACGGGCGGTATGAACGCCATCATCAAGGCTCTCGATCGTGCCTACAGCGTCAGCGAGACGCGTCCCTTCTGGAAGCGCTACCTGGTCGCGCTGGTGATGACCGTCGTCGCCGGCGCGGCGGTCATCGTCGCCTTCGTGCTGCTGGTCCCGCTGCGCATGCTGGGGCCGGCCATCGGTGGGGCGCTCGGCCTGGGCCAGAACACGTCGCTGCTGGTCAACCTGCTTGCCGCGGTGCTCGCCTTCGTCCTCATCGTCGGTGCCGTCGCCTACGTCTTCCGTGTGGCGCCGAACATCCGGCTGCCGCTCCGGGCGGTGCTGCCGGGCGCGTTCCTGTTCGCCGTCGTGTGGGTCGCCGCTACGCTCGGCTTCTCCTTCTGGGTGACGAACTTCGGCAACTACGGCGCGACCTACGGCGCGCTCGCCGGCGTGGTCATCGCGCTGATCTGGTTCTACGTGTCGGCGCTGCTGCTGCTCGTCGCGGCCGAGGTCAACGAGGTGCTCCACGAACTGGCCGACCCGGCCGACGTCGAGAACCGGCGGCGAGACAGCGAGACCGAGGGAGACCGTGCGGAGGGAGCGATGCGACGGCCACCGCGCCGTCCCGAGTACGAGGAGGACACGGAGGCGGACGCTAGCCCGGCCTGACCCCGCCGCGGTGTCAGCGGTCAGCCGGACGCCGGGGGTGGCGACGGTGGCGACCTTCAGTCCTTTGCCGGCTGCCCGGCCGGCGGCGCCTCCGGATGGAGCAGCACGCGGCCGTCGATGATCATGTACGGCCAGCGGCGGTCATCGATCCACGGGTGGTCCTCGCGGTAGCCGGCGAAAGTGTCGTTCGACACGACCGGGCAGCCGCGTCGCTCCGCCTCGAGCAGCACGAACGTGTCGGCCGCCGTGCCCGCCGGCGCCTGGTGGATGAGGCCGTCGTCGAGCAGCGCCTCCAGCTGCTGCGGGTCGTCGATGTCGTGGCGCAGCGTGGCGTCGACGATGACGACCGGCTCGTAGCCGGCTTTCGCGAGGGTACGGCGCATGGCGACGAGGTTGCCCATCCGCGGCTTGCCGTCGCCGGTCGGCTCCTCGTGCGCGACGTTGGCGCCGTCGACGACGACCGGGTCAGCGGCCACTGGTCCGCGCGCCGCCGGCCAGGGCCGATAGCTCGGGCAGGATCTCGCGCTCGCAGAAGCGCAGGAAGCCTTCCTGCTGCGGGCCAACCTGGTGCAGGTAAACGTGGCTGTAGCCGGCGTCGGCGTACGACGCGATCTTGTCCAGCACCGGCCGCGCGTCGGGACCGCAGGGCATCATCTCGGCGATCTGGTCGGCCCGCACCAGCGACGCCGCCTGCTCGAAGTGGAGCGGCAGGGCGAGGTCCTGCGACAGCTGGCCGGGCAGCGCCGAGTTGGGCCACTGGCGCAACGCCGTCTCGATCGCATCGTCGCGGTCCGGGGCCCAGCACATCGTCAGCTGCCCGTAGCGCGGCTTGTCGCCGCCGCCGGCACGCTCGAACGCCTCGACCACCTCGCGCTTGGGCGCGGTCGAGACGAGGCCGTCGCCGATGCGCCCGGCGAGCGCCGCCGATTCGTCGCCCGAGGCGGCGACCATCACCGGCAGCGGGTCGGCCGGCCGGTCGTAGATGCGCGCGTTCTCGACGACGTAGTGCTCGCCGTAGTGAGTCGTCAGCTCGCCGCGCCACAGCTCGCGCATCAGCCCGACTGCCTCCTCCACCATCTCGAGCCGCATCGAGGCCGGCGGCCAGCGATCGCCGAGGATGTGCTCGTTGAGGTTTTCACCGCTGCCCACGCCGAGGAAGAAGCGGCCCTCGGCGAGCAGCGACGCGGTTGCCGCCGCCTGGGCGACGATGGCCGGGTGGATGCGCACCGTCGGCGCCGTCACGCCGGTACCGAGCTCGAGACGGCCGGTGGCCTGCGCGATGGCGCCGATGACGCTCCACACGAACGGGCTGTGGCCCTGCGCGTCGATCCACGGGTGGTAGTGATCCGAGATCAGCGCGAACTCGAAACCGACCTCTTCCGCCAGGCGGGCGTTGCGGACGAGGTCGGCGGGTGTGTGCTCCTCGCTGCTCAACGCGTAGCCAACGTGGGTCATGGCGCGCAGATTGCCCGATGCCGGCGGTCGGGCCGCTAACAGATGGGCCGCGCCTGTTGCGCGCGGCTCGCGATCAAGCGTAGCGCAGCACCGAGGCCTCGCCCTCGTCGACCGCCCGCGCGCACGTCGGGCAGAACCAGCGTGCGTCGAGCGCCGAGCCACAGGCCAGGTGCTGAAGAGCCTCGGCCGACGGCGCGCCGCCGGCGCCCCACTGGGCCAAAAGGCGCAGCACGCCGGCAAGCTCACGACCCTCCTCGGTCAGCTGGTAGGCCAGCCGCGGCGGGCGCTCGGAGTAGGGCCGCGAGGCGACGACGCGGCCGACCTCCAGCCGGCGCAGGCGGTCGGTCAGGATGTTGGGCGCGATGCCGGGCACGAGCTCGAGCAGCTCGTTGAAGCGGCGCGAACCGCCCAGCAGCGCCTCGACCAGTAGCAGCGACCAGCGGTCGCCGACGCGCTCGAGGGCCATCTCGAGCGGCGATCCGCGGGCGGGCTGCGTCGTCCGTCTGTCCACCTGCGACATGGTACGTGCCACCTTGCGGCCTGACTCACGTCCGTGCTAACTTGCGGATTGCAAGTTACTACGCTTCGCCATGCAGGAGTGAACAAGATGGGCTATCTGGAGGAGCTTGCCGAGACCGGCGGCCGGGTCGCGGAACGGGTCGCGCCGGCGGTCGTCCGCATCGGGCGCGGCTGGCGTGGCGGCGCGGGCGTCGTGGTCGGAGAGGGCTTCGTCCTAACCAACGCTCACAACGTCGGCGGCGACGAGGTGACGGTAACGTTTGCCGATGGGCGCCGCGCCGATGCGCGGCCGGCCGGCATCGACGTCGACAGTGACCTGGCCGTGCTGGCCGTCGACACCGGCGACGCGACCCCGCTCGAGTGGACCGACGCTGCGCCGGGGCTGGGCACCCCCGTCTTCGCCGTCGCGCCCAACGGCGGCGGCCCGCGCCTGACGACGGGCACCGTGTCGAGCGTCGGGCAGCGATTCCGGGGGCCGCGCGGACGGCCCATCGGCGGCGGCCTCGAGCACACCGCGCCGCTCGCACCCGGGTCGTCGGGCAGCGCGCTGGTCGATGCCGACGGAAGGCTGGTCGGCATCAACACCAATCGCCTGGGCAGCGGCTTCTACGTCGCACTGCCGGTGACCAGTGAGCTGCGCCAGCGCGTCGCCGCCCTGCAGCGCGGCGAGGTCGTCGAGCGGGCGCGCCTCGGCGTCGGCATCGCGCCCTCCTCCGCCGCGCGCCGGCTGCGCCGCGCCGTCGGGCTGCCCGAGCGTGACGGCGTGCTGGTCCGCGTCGTCGAGGCCGGCACTCCCGCCGAGCAGGCGGGCGTCGAGGAGGGCGACCTGATCGTCGAGGCAGGCGGCCGAGCGCTGCGCCGGGCGGACGATCTGTACGAGGCGCTCGCCGCCGTCAAGCCCGGGGGCTCGCTGCGGCTGCGCGTCGTGCGCGGCGCCGACGAGCGCAACGTCGACGTCGACTTCGGTCGCGACCGATCCAGACCCGAGTCCTAGCGCGGGCCCTGCTCGGCGCCCTTGTCCGACGGCGTCGGCGCACCGAGCTTGCCGCGGCCGGGCACCTGGCCGGCGCCAGCCGGGCCGCGCTGGCCGCTCGGCTCGACGCGGTCGGGCGACGGCGCATCCTCCTCGCGCGGGCGCTTGAGGCTGGCGCCGACGTCGCTGCGCAGCGACTTCTCGGCCTCGCCGCCGCCCTCCTCGTCGGGCCATTCGTGGGGCTGGCGCGGCGCGCGATCCTCGTCCGACATGTCGACCTCCTTACGCGCCGCCCACTCTGCGGCCGGCGCCACGACGGGCGCCGTCGGCCGCTTCGTGGTTATCTTGCAGCGGCGTGAAACGTGTGCTGATCACCGGAGCCGGCGGGCTCATCGGGCGCGTCCTGCGGCGCGAGCTGGCCGCGCGCTACGAGCTGCGCCTGCTCAACCGCTCGCCGATCGACGTGCCTGCCCACGTCGCCGACATCGCCGATCTCGACGCCATCCAGCCGGCCTTTCAGGGAATCGACTCGGTTGTCCACCTGGCCGCCGCGGCGGCCGTCGGGTCAACGTGGGACCAGGTATTGACGTCAAACCTCGTAGGCGCCCGCAACGTCTTCGAGGCGGCCCGCCGCGCCGGAGTCGAGCAGGTTGTCTACGCGTCGACCAGCCACGTCGTGGGCATGTACGAGCGCGACGGCGTGCCCGGCATCTACGACCTCGACGACGGCCGCACCTACGACGCCGACGTCCCGCCACGGCCCGACTCGCTGTACGGCGCGTCGAAGGGCTTCGGCGAGCTGGTCGGGCGGCTGTACGCTGAGCGCCACGGCCTGCGCGTGATCTGCCTGCGCATCGGCATGGTCGTCGCCAACGAGCCGCTCCGCCCGCCGGCCAACAGATCCAAGCTCGCCGAGGACGACGGCGAACTCGTCGGCTGGCGCCGGACGCGGACGATCTGGCTCAGCCAGCGCGACTGCGCGCAGCTCTTCGACCGCGCGCTGGCCGCCGACCACCTGCGCTGGGCGGTCGTCTTCGGGACGTCCGACAACCCACGGCAGCTGTGGGACCTGTCCGGCGCGCGCCGGCTGCTCGGCTACGAGCCGGTGGATCAGGCGCCCGCGTAACCGGTCAGGGCCCGCCGAGCAGCTCGATCGCGCGCAGCAGCTGGGTGTCGGACATCGAGCCGACCTGCTCCGGGGCGAGGCCAGCGATCTCGTCGGGCTCGAGCGGGTTATCGGTCGGCGCGAGGGCGACCTCCTGCGTCGGGCTGATGCCCTGGCCGAAGATCAGCTCGCCGTCGGGCGTCAGCCAGCGCTCGATGGCCAGCCGGACGGCCGACCCGTCGGCAAGCGGGAAGGTCAGCAGGACGGTGCCCGTTCCGAAGGTCGTCTGGCCGACGAGCTCGGCGCGCGCAGCCGAGCGCAACGTGCCGGCGACGATCTCGGACGAGCTGGCCGTGCCCTCATCGATGAGCACGACCAGCGGCTGCTCGAGGGGCGGCTGTGAATCAGCTGGCCGGCAGAAGTCGGGGCGCTCGGGATGGCCGGCCGGCCGGCAGGTGTGGACGGGGATGCGCTGGCCGTCGGCCAGCTCGCGGATGTAGACGGTCCGGTCGGCGATGAACAGGCTGGCCACTCGCACCGCCTCGTGGACGAAGCCGCCGGGGTTGCTGCGCAGGTCGAGGATGAACGATTGGGCGCCGGCGGCGAGCGCCTCGTCGCGTGCGCGGCGCAGCTCGTCCGACGCGCCGTGGGAGAACTGGATCAGGCGCAGCACGGCGATGTCGGTGCCGGGCACCATCGCCCACGCCGCGGCCGGGATGCGGATCTCCTCGCGGATGATGCTGAACTCGATGCGCTCGCCCGTCGCCGGCCGCTCGACCTCGATGACGACGGTCGTGCCGGCCCCGCCCCGGACGCGCGTGGCGATCTCCTGCGGCGTCATCTGGCGCACGTCGATACCGTCGACGAAGAGCAGCGCGTCGCCCGAGCGCAGGCCGGCACGCTGGGCCGGGCCGCCGCTGATGACCGACACGATGACCGGCCGGCCGGCGCGCTCGCCGAGCAGCGCGCCGACGCCGACGATCGTGCCGCTCAGCGACTCCTGCTCGCGCTGGAGCGCCTCGGGCGTGAGGAAGACGCTGTGGCCGGTGTCGCCGAGCGCGTCGACGAGGCCGCCGATGGCGCCGTAGGTCACCTGCCGGTCGGCCAGCTCGTCACGTCCGACGAAGTTCTCGCGGATGACCTCGAGCGCCTCCCAGAAGAGGCCGAAGTC
Organism: uncultured Anaerolineaceae bacterium; assembly: GCA_964425305.1. Taxonomy (GTDB): domain Bacteria; phylum Chloroflexota; class Limnocylindria; order Limnocylindrales; family CSP1-4; genus JALYGJ01. The sequence continues at coordinate 10,655 of CAYRMQ010000017.1, forward strand.
GTCGGGCGCGTCGGGCGGCTGGGTCGGCGTGGGCCCCGGTCGCGGAGTGACGACCGGGACCGGGCTGTCGATGACGGGTGGCGCGCCGGTCGGCGTCGTCAGCGGCTCGTCGGTGGCCGGCTCTGTCGTCGCCGGCGCCGGGGTCGGCTCGGCCGGCGTGGCAACCTCGGTCGGGCTCGGCGCGACGCCCGTCGCCGGCGGGTTGAAGAGGCCGGCCTGACCGATGAGCAGACCGGCGACGAAGGCGACGGCGAGCAGCAGCAGGCCGGCGATCCAGGCCGACGGCCGGGGGCCATCCGGCGCCGGGCCGCGCGCGGGCTCGCTTGGCAGCGGTGCCGGCGGGGGGGAGTACGGCTGATCGGGCGCGGGCGCGTTCGTCATGCCGGCACATCATCGTCCAGGCGCCGATTCCGCGCCGGGGAACGGACTGTGGATGAAGCTTCGGGATGGATCGTGGATAACCCGGCGCGGCCCGCTCGTTTCGTGGACAACTCCTATTGCCCAGCGCCGGCCGCGCCGATTACATTGTTGTCGTCCCGAAGGGGCCACGGAAACGGAGCCGGCAGCGGTGGTTCGCCACCGGTGACGGTCACCGGACCGGACGGCTCCTTCGGGCGTTTTATGTCCGCGGGTCGCGCGGGGAGGTCAGCCGGCCGGCTCGATCTCGATCACCCGCGCAGCCCATGGGCAGAAGCGGTCGCCCTCGAGCGTGCCGTCCTCGACGAACGAGGGCACGCCGTCGCATAGCTCCATCGTCACGTCGGCGAACTCGACCGAATCGGGATCGATGTGCCAGCTGTAGCCGATGTTGACGCCCGGATCGCCGCGCACGATGAGCCCGTTCGGTATCGACGGCGCCTCTTCGCCGGCGAGCAGCCGGCGGGCGATGTCGATGTCGGCCGGGTCGGTCAGCAGGATGCGGTACTCCTCGTCGAGGACGCGGAATGTGACGACCACCGCGCCTTCCGGCGAAGGGCTCGTGACGGGCGAGGGTGAGGGGCTGGTGATCGGGCTCGGCGAGGGACTGCCCGGGCTCGGCGAGGGACTCGTCACGGGCTGGCCCGCGCAGCCGGCGAGCAGGGCGAGGACGACGACCGAGAGAGGCCCAAGGGGCACGTTTCTGGACACGCGTGAGTTACTCCTGTGAGTGGGAAAACCACCGGCGCATGTCGGCGCCGCTGCCCTAGACGGAGGCCGGCCGGCGGCGGTTCCGCCGCGGGTGCGGTCCGCTCAGAAAACCTCGGGGCACCACGGCTCGAGCCAGGTCGCGAACATGCGGTCCGCGCGACGCAGCGCGCCCGGGACCAGCTCGCGGATCCGGCCGGCACGCGCCAGTCCGGCGAAAGTGAAGGCGCCGAGGTAGAGCGCTCCGAGGTCGGCGACGTCGAGCACGATATCGGGCGGATCCTCGGCGCCTGTGAGGTCGACCGTCGCACCCGAAACGGTCAGCCGCCAGCGTCCGGCGGCGTCGGGCAGCACGCGATCCTCGACCTCGATGACGATCTCGCCGTCGGCCTCGTAGCCGCGCGCGCGGAGGGCCGCTGGCACGTCGAGCACGCGCAGCCACATCCCGTCGCCCAGGCGCGTGCGCAGCCGGCGCGGCTCTGCCAGCTGCAGCAGCAGCGGATTGTGGGGCGGGCCGCTCCAGTACTGGACGCGCGCGATGAGGTCGATGCCGAAGAGGTAGCGCCACATCTCCTGCGTCGCCTGCGGGTTGACGCCGATCGCCTCCTGCACCTCGAGCACGCTCGCCGTGCCGGCGTCGCCCCACTCGGGCTTGATGCGGTAGATGGCGTAGGCCAGCGGCTGCCCGGCCTCCTCGTAGAGCGCGAGGAACTTACGGCTCCGGCCGTGGCGCTGGCTCTCGTAGTCCGACAGCCGCTCGACGCGCCACCACGTCGGGCTGCGCTCGAGGAAGCCAGGCGTGAAGACGCGGACGGCGTCGTAGACCGGCGCGAAACGCTCGACGGCCTCGTCGCGCTCGACGAGGCGCACCACGCCGGCCGGCTGGGCCGGCTGGCGGAAGACGGCCCGCTCGCGCTCGATGTCGATGCTGCCAACGATCGTCGCCAGCCCGTAGCCGTAGCGCTGGTAGATGCTGCCCTCCGACGCCCACAGGATGGCCACCTGCTCGCCGCGCCGGCGGGCGTCGGCGAACATCTCGGCCATCAACGCATTGAGCATCCCTCTGCGGCGATGGGTGGGCAGGACGGCGACGGCGGTCACGCCGGCCGCGCCGACCTGTCCTCCGCCCGGCACGGTCAGCCGCATCGAGAAGATGCCACCCCCGCCCACGATCTGCTCGCCGGCGTAGCCGCCGAATGCCCGCTCCGGCTCGAGCACCTGCCGGAAGTCGGCCCAGCGCTCGTCGCTCATCTGCTCGGCGAAGCCGGTCTCGATGGCATCTATCCACCGGCGCAGGTCGGTTTCGGGGACCCTCCGTATCTCGATCGCCATGTGCAGCGCTCCTCGGATCGAACTACGACACCGGCTCGCCGCTGGCCGCCCGCCGCGCCCCGCCGGCGGGAACGCGTTCGGCGTCGCGGAACCAGAGCCAGTACAGCGCGGTCGCCACGCTGTACAGCGTGATGATCGTAAGGAAGTTGACGGTATAGCCGCGCTCGAAGCCGAGCGCGCCCTGGACGAAGCTGTAGTAGAGCCCGGCGATGACCCAGCCGAGCGACCACAACAGGCTCATCGCCGCCGCGATCGTCGCCCGATCGGACGGCCTCACCTGCTCCATGACGAAGGCGTTGAGGATCGGGTTGCCTGCGTTCATCAGCGAGTTGCGGACGGCCATCGCGATGACGACCAGCCAGACCAGCGGCGCGAAGCCGAGCACGATCAGGAAGGGGATGCTCGCCGCCTGGACGATGACGACCGAGCCGATCTTGCCGTAGCGCCGCGCGAGCGCCGGCTGGAGCAGGATGGCCAGCATCGTGCCGAAGGCGGTCACGGCGAAGACGGCGTTGACCGTGCTCAGGTCGAGCTGGAAGCGGCCCTGGATGTACAGGTTGAGGAACGGGATCACCTGGCCGGCGCCGATGGCGATGAGGAAGCCGGGCAGCAGCAGCCGGAAGGCGAGGCGCGGATCGCCGATGCGGATGCCGAGGCGGTCGAGCCGGCTGATCGCGGCGCCACGGCGCGAGGGAGCGACAGGCACGACGGCGGGCGCCGGCGTGGCGGGCGGGCGGTCTGCCGCTGACAGATCGGCGGTCAAGCCTTTCGCGGCCGAGCCGTCTGCGCGCGCGTCGCCCGCGCCGGCGACGGACGCGCGTGCCGGCCGGTCGTCGCGCAACCGCAACATGCTGGCCAGCGCGCCGAGCATCAGCGCCAGCATCAAGCCGAGGATGACGCGGTAGGCCGTCGGGCTCTCGGCGCCGAAGCCGCGGGCGCCGGCGACCGCCGCCGCCAGCGCGCCACCGGCCAGCGCCGCCACCACCTGCACGCCGTTAGTGATCGCGAACTGGAGCGCGAACAGCTCGCTGCGCTGCTCCGGCCGGCTGCGCTCGGTCAGGAACGGAATCGCCACCACGAAGAGCGTCTGCTGGCCGGCGCCGTAGGCGATCGCCAGCAGGAAGAGCAACGGGACGTCGCTGACCAGCAGCAGGCCGGCGAAGGCGAACGAGGCGAGCGAGGCACCGACCATCAGCGCCAGCCGGCGGCCGAAGCGGTCGGCGAGCACGCTCGCCGGGAGGGCGGCCAGCGCCGAGCTGAGCGCGCCGGTTGTGGCGATCAGCCCGATCGTCGATCGCTCGAGCCCGAGCGCCGCCAGGTACAGGTTGAAGTTGATCCAGTACAGGCTGATCGCCCCGCTCGACAGCATCGTCGTGACGAGGAAGATGCGCGCATCGCGTTGGAAGCCGCGGAAGCCGGAAACGTAGAGCCCTAGACGTGCGAGCACCGATCCCACCTGCCTGGCTTTCCGCCCCCCGCGGCGGGTCTCTCTCGACCACGGCTTCGACCGCGGCGCGTGGGCAGAAGATCTATTACATCCGTTCGACGTTCATCTTACACCCGTCCGAATGCCGCTGCCTCCCTCGTCGCGAGCGCGTCAGTCGATGCGGATGTTCTCGCGCGGGCTGTCGGCCTTCTCCGGCTCGTCGCGCAGCCGGCCGATCCAGTGATCGAGCAGGCTGCGCACGGCGAGCAGCTGCTCCCGGCCGGCGGCACGCAGGTGCCTGCGCGTCTCGCCCGGGATGATGCTGTTCATCGCCGTTCGTGATCGCTCCATCGCGCCGCGGCGATCCTCGAGGTGCCCGATGCGCTCCTCGAGCTCCTCGATGCGCCGGTCACGGTCGTCGCTGTTCAGGCGATCGTCATCCATCCTTGCCTCCTCCGACGGCGCTCCGCTGCGGTTTCGCGAAGCGCACCTTCAACACCCGATCCTCCATTCGTGCGCCCTCGGTCGGCGCGTCGAGCAACAGGCGTGGCAGCACGAGGTTACGGCGCCACGAGCCGACCTGCAGGACGAGCTCGTCGGCGTTACGCGAGAGCGAGATTTCGTCGCGCGACGTGAAGGGCAGCTCGAGCGACAGCGTGTAGCCGCCGTTCTCGCGGCGCACGTGATAGGGCCGGCCGCGGTACAGGAAGGCGGCCGGGTCGGCATCGCCGAAGAGCGCCGTGCCGAGCTCGCCGAGGCGCCCGAGGCCGACGACCTCGTGATCGAAGAACGGCACGGTCCGCACCGGCACCGGCGCGAACTGGTCCTCGACGATGGGCAGGTAACGCGCCTGCGCCTCACGCCAGGCGTCGAAGTAGGCGCCGCTGGCGGCGGGCAGCACGCGGTTGGCGACGATCAGGTCGGTCGGGTAGCCGTACAGGTGGAAGTACGTGAACGAGCGCTGCGCCTCCTGGATCGAGACGCGCTCGAGGTTGAGCACAAGACGAACCGACGAACGCTGGGGATCGGCGAGCAGGCCGTGGACGTACTTCAGGCGGTCGAGCAGGTGCTCGGCCGACTCGTAGACCGCGTCGCTCGGCATCGGCACGCCGACGATCCGGCGCAGCACCGGCCCCCCGAGCCGCTGCACGCGCCGCCCGATCGGCGCGATGCGCTCGATCCACCAGCGGCTGGCCTCGGGCAGCGACAGCAGCCGCACCGTCTCACCGGTCGGCGCCGCGTCGACGACGATGAGGTCGTAGGCGCCGCGATCGACGTGATCGCCGATCCACAGCAGGTTGCCCAGCTCGTCCATGCCGGGCAGCACCGTCATCTCCTCGGCCATCACCTCGTCGAGACCGCCCCACGAGAAGAGGCTGGCGAAGTACGACTGGATCGTGCGCCAGTAGCGCGAGATGTTGAAGAAGACGTCGGGTTCCTGCGCCCACAGGTTCGGCGCAATCTCGGTCGGCTCGGGCCCGACCGGACGATCGAGCGCGTCGGCGAGGCTGTGCGCGATGTCGGTCGAGACGACGAGGGTGCGCTGCCCGCGGGCGGCGCAGAGCACGGCGGTCGCAGCGGCGACGCTCGTCTTGCCCACCCCGCCCTTGCCCGTGTAGAGCAGGATGCGCGTCACTCTTCGTCGTCCATCTCGATGTCGGCTCCCGTCTGTCGTCGGTCGGCTCCCGGGCATCGTCGGTCGCCGACTGCCGGTCGGCCGTGCTGGTCGCCCGATGGTACCCCGGCTAGACTTGGCGCCATGCCCGCCGCGCCGTTGCTGAGCGAGGACCAGATACGCCTCGCGCTGGCCGACCTCCCCGGCTGGGAGCTGGCCGACGGACGGCTGGTCAAGCGCTTCCGCCGGCGCGACTTCGTCGATGCGCTGGGCTTCCTCGACGGCGTCGCCGGGCCGGCCGAAGCGATGAACCACCATCCCGACGTCGAGATCCACTGGCGCGACGTGACCCTCTCGCTGTGGACCCACGCCGCCGGCGGCATCACCGAACGCGATGTGCGGCTGGCGCGGGCGATCGAGGAGCTGGCAGGCAACTGAGTCAGCCAGCCGACGGCTCGAGCTCGACCAGGACGGCGCCGGTGACGTTGAGCAGCGTCGTCTCGTCGAGCGTGGTCCGCCAGTGCTCCGTCGCCGCCACCGTCGTGTGACCGTGCAGCCACAGGACCGGCCGCAGGCGGCGGCACAGCCAGCGGTAGGCGGCGAAGCCGGTATGGTAGGGATCGCTCGGCGTGTCGCCGGCCTCGCGCGGCGGCACGTGGCTGAGGATGATCCGTGGCGCCGGCCGGGCGAGGCCGGCGTTGAGGTACAGCCGCGCCGCCTGCAACCATGCCGAGGTCTCGCTCCGCTCCGCTCGGCCACTGGTCCGCGAGGGCCACGACATGCCCGCGATCGGGATGCCCAGCACCGCCTCGACGCGGCCGTTGAGCGCCTGCGGCACGATGGCCTGCCCCTCCTCCCACGCCACTCCCCGATCGTGGTTGCCGCGCACGTAGAACAGCGGCGCGCGGAACGCGTCGCCGAGGAAGGCGAGGTAGTCGGGCTCGACGTCACCGCAGCCGAGAACCGCGTCGACGGGCCGGATGGCCTCCCGGTTTCGCTCGTCGCCGAGGGCAGCGAGGCGCTCATCGGAGACCGCCAGCAGGCGGCCCGTCGAGCGACCTGCAGGCGTCGCCAGGGGGGCCGGCCAGCCGAGCCTGAGGCGGCGGATCACTCCGCCCCGCTGCCCGCGTCCTCCTCGCGGTCGGGCACGGTCTCGGTCGGCTCCGGCTGGCGGGCGGGCGGCGGCTGCGGCCGGGCGGTGGTACGCGTCAGGCGGCCGCTGCCGGCGGCGCGCAGGTCGCGGCTGCCCTCGAGGTAGGGCGCGATCTCGGTCGGGCCGCGGTGCGTCGCGACCCCCGGCAGGCGCAGCTCGTTGACGACGGCATCGATCGCCTCCTGGCCCGTGTAAAGCGCGGCGGCGACACGGTTATGGCCGTCGACGACCCAGTGCTCGTCGCCCAGCTTGAGCAGCTCGACCGGCGGCAGGTTGGCCAGGTCCTCGACGGCGCGCATGATCCTCTGCCAGCGTGCCCGCCAGTCGTCGCCGCGCCTGTCGCGTAGCGGCAGGAAGTCGCCGCCACGCTGCGGCGCGCCCTCGACGGCCGTGCCGGCGATCGCGCTGACCGGCACCGTCTGGAGGCCGAGCTCGCGGATCGCCGCCCGACGTGCCTCGGGGTGGACCTCCCACAGGTTCGCCAGCGGCCGGCGGCCCATCCGTCGCACGCGCCGGACGCGCGCACCGCTGCTCTCGCCGATGATCCGTCGCGCGCCCGTCGCCAGCTGGCCGACCGGTCGGCGGGCCGCCGACAGGACCGGCCCGGCGGCGTCGGCGATGGTCGAGGCCACGCCGGCGAGCCTGGCGGCGTGGCGCGGCCGAGGCGCGCCCTCGACCTCGGCTTCCGGCGGCGGGGCCGGCTGAGCCTGCTTCTCCAGCTCGTCGCCGCTGCCGGTGGAGGCGGGCGGCGGCGAGCCGTCGCGCTCGTTCATCGGTCGAGCGTAGCAGGAGTGACACGCAAGCTGGCACGGGCGGATGGGAGGTTCTGCGGTAGAAGTTCGAGCACTCGTGCTGGAGCGATAGGGAGAAGACGCGATGATCGACATTGAGTGCCCGTGGTGCGAGACCCGGCTGGAGCTGCCGCAGGAGCCGCTCGTCGACCGGCAGACATGCCCTGAGTGCCTGACCAGCTGGTCGTACGAGCCGGCGCCAGAGCATGAGCTGGCGGCGGCAGCCTGACCTCGAGCGAGCCGCGCCGTCTACCCGGCCTGGGCGGGCGAAGGCTCCTCGCGGGCGGTTCCGGTCGCCTCGGCATAGGCCGACTCGGCGAGGAGGCGGGCGTATCCGGGCTTGATGACGCCGTTGATCAGGCGCAGCCGTTCGTCGAAGGGGTTGAAGGCGCTCTTCATCGCGTTGAGCGTCAGCCACTGCATCTCGTCGAGGCCGAAGTCGAATGTCCGGGCGAGCGTCTCAAACTCGTCACTCAGCGAGACGCCGCTCATCAGGCGGTTGTCGGTGTTGACGGTGACCCTGAAGCGGAGCCGGCGCAGCAGCTCGATGGGATGCTCCTCGATCCTCGCCACGGCGCCCGTGTGGACGTTCGATGTGGGGCACATCTCGAGCGGGACGCGCCGGTCGCGGACGTAGCCCGCCAGGCGGCCGAGCCGGATCTCGCCGTCGTCGCCGCGCTCTATGTCGTCGACGATGCGCACGCCGTGACCCAACCGTTCGGCACCGCACCACTGCAGCGCCTCCCAGATCGAGGGCAGGCCGAAGGCCTCGCCGGCATGGATGGTCAGGTGAAAGTTGGCCTGGTGGATGAGCTGGAATGCGTCGAGGTAGCGCGTCGGCGGGAAGCCGGCCTCCGGCCCAGCCACGTCGAAGCCGACGACGCCGCCGTCGCGATGACGGATCGCCAGCTCGGCGATCTCGACGGATCGCGCGAACTGGCGCATCGCCGTGACGATGAAGCCCATCTCGATGCTCCGCCCGGCGCTGCCCCGGCGGAAGCCCTCGAGGATCGCCTCGACCACCGCGTCGAGGCTCAGCCCGTTGCGCGTCGACAGCTCGGGCGCGTAGCGCACCTCGGCGTATACGACGCCGTCGGCGGCCAGGTCCTCGGCGCACTCGGCGGCGACCCGCGTCAGCGCCTCGCGCGTCTGCATCACGGCGACCGTGTGATCGAAGCCCTCGAGGTAGAGCTCGAGGCTCTTGCGATCGGCGCCTGCCGTGAAGAACTGCGCCAGCCCGCCGGGATCGGTCGTCGGCAGCCCGCCGTAGCCGCCGTCGCGCGCAAGCTCGACGACGGTCGCCGGCCGCAGGCCGCCGTCGAGGTGATCGTGGAGGAGCACCTTCGGGGCGCGCTCGACGAGGTCGCGGGCGATCATCTCGGCTACAGCTTATGACACCGCCGCTCGGGCGAGGACAGGCTCTACCCGATTCGGCGCGCCGCGGACGACGGCACGATAAGCCGCCGATAAGCGTGCGATTGCATGATGCACCGGCCCGTCGCAGACGCCATACTCCCGCCCAGTCGCCGCCGGCGACAGAGAGAGGGTCAACCGCATAGCCGTCCGCACAGACGGGTCGCCGGCCCCCCAGGGCCGGAAGTACGTTGCCGATCGTCCCCCAGGCCGATCGGAGCCCAAGGAGTCGCGCGCCGCGAGGCGATCGCGCTGGCCGCAGCCGTCGGCCGAGGGCAGTGTCGATATCTCCCGCCGTGCCGTCTGTCGGTCGGTCGAGTACCACCGTCACCGTCTCGCCGTGGACGGTGCTCCGGCAGAGGGGAGGTCAGCCGTTTGCCGCACTCCGCGACCCAGGCCGGCGGGAGATCCGGTGCACTCCGTCGTCAGAACCGCGTCGCGATCATCGTCGGCCTCGCCACGATCCTCGCCGCGACGCTGCAACTGGCCGGACCGGCGCCGGCGGTCGAAGCGTCGGCCGAGCGACCGAAGGCGGTCATAATCGTCGGCCCCACCGGCAGCCTGACGTCGCAGAACCTGACCAACGGCGAGAAGATGGCCAGGGCGGCCGAGGCGCAGGGCATGGACGTCCGCCGCATCTTCCACCCGAAGGCGACGTGGGAGAACGTGCTGGCCAACATCCAGGGCGCGAACCTCGTCGTGTACATGGGCCACGGCAATGGCTGGCCGAGCCCGTATGGGTCGTTCCAGGAGAAGACCAAGAACGGCTTCGGGCTGAATCCCTACGAGGGCTCGAAGGCGAGCGAGCACAAGTACTACGGCGGCAACCCCATCCGCAACAACATCCGCCTCGCCGAGAGCGCCGTCGTCCTGCTCGTGCACCTCTGCTACGCCTCGGGCAACGGCGAGCCCGGCATGTCAATCCCGAAGGAGGATGTCGCCCGCCAACGGGTCGACAACTATGCCGCCGCCTTCCTCGCCGTCGGTGCACGCGCCGTCTTCGCCACCAGCTACTACCAGAAGCTCGATTTCCCGGCTGCGCTCGCGACGACGAACATGACGATGGACGAGATGTTCATGAAGCCGGCCGGTGGCAAGCCGTCGGGCTTCATCGGCTGGCGCAACCGGCGCTTCGCGTCCGAGCGCATGCCCGGCTTCCGCAATCACCTCGATCCCCACTCGAGCTACGGTTACGTGCGGGCGCTGAGCGGCGACCTGTCGATGACGGCGGCCGAATGGCGGGCGGGCGCCGGGACGGTGATGTCGGCCTCGCTGTCGACGGCCGACACGACGCCGCCGTCGGTGCCGCAGGGATTGACCGGCACTTCGCTCGGCTACCGCCGCATCGAGCTCAGCTGGCAGGCGAGCACCGACGACAGCGGCGGGCCGATCCGCTACCGCATCTTCCGCAACGGCAGCCGCATCGCGACGGTCAAGGACGTGACGAGCTTCGTCGACCGGCCCGACTCCGCGGGCACGTACAAGTACAAGATCCGCGCAATTGACCCTTCCGGCAACAAGAGCGACTTCACGCCGGTCATCAAGGCCGACGCGATCAAGGGCCCGATCTAGAGCCGGGCAACGAAGGCGGCGACGCGGTCGAGCGCGTCGTCGAGCACCGCTGCCAGGCCGTGGCGAACGTGCGGATACGTGACCAGCTCGGCCTGTGGCAGGCGCTGGACCGCCTGGCGCAGGAGGGCGACGCGCGCAAACGGGTCTGCCTCGCCTGAGAGCAGCAGCACCGGGCACGCGATGCGAGTCCAGTGTTCGGTTCGCTCGGGCCAGTCTGTCCGGCCCGGCCGGTGGAGCGGGTAGCTGAGCAGGATCAGCGCGCGCGGCGTCTGCTCGGCGGCAAGCAGGCTGGCCACCCGGCCGCCGAAGGAGTGGCCACCAATGATCGACGCGCCGAGCTGCTCGACGGCGGCGCGGTAGGTCGCCACGGCGCCCTCGGCGCGGCCGCGCGGCAGTTGCACGGCGGCGGCATCAAGCCCCCGCCGGCGCAGGCCGTCGACGTGTGGGCGCATGCTCGCCGCCGAGCCCGAGGCGCCATGAGCGAGGTAGATCTTCACGGGCCAAGTCTAGGGCTGGGCGAGGGTCCGCCCGCTGCGTTCCGGCTCGTTGCGGAGCTGTCGCTGGATCGTGACAGCCTAGCTGGCGCAGCGGAAGCCGAAAGTGTGGCCATGCAGACCGCCACGCTCGTCCCGCTACCCCGCTCCGCCGACGGGCGGCCACGTGTGACCGTCGACGACGCACGCATCGTCGTCGAGCACCTGGTGCTCGACGATCCGGTGCTGGCCGCCTTCGTCAAGCAGCGTCCGCCGGACGGTCGGGCCGAGCTGGTCGAGCGCGCCCTGCGCGTCGGCCTGCTCGCCGTCCAGGACGCCGGCACGACGCTCGACGTCGACGTCGTGCGGCGCGAGTTCACGGCACTGCTCGAGCGGACGGAGAGCGCCCACCGGCGGGCGGCCGAGGCACTCGACGGCGTGCTGCGCACGAACTTCGCCGACGGCGACGGTCGCCTGCCGCGCACACTCGAGCGTTTCCTCGGTGACCGCGGCGAGCTCAATCGCCTCGTCTCGGAGCTGTTCGACGAGGGCAAGCGCGACAGCGCCATCGGCCGGCTGCGGCATCTGCTCGGCACGTACTTCGACGGCGACGGCTCGCGCCTGGCGACGCTGCTCGACCCGACACGGATGGGCTCGCCGCTGCACCAGTTCCGCTCCGAGATCAGCGAAGCCTTCGCCAAGCTCAACGAGCGGCTGACTGCGCTGGAGGCGGCGGCTGCGGCGCGCGCTGCGGAACGGTCGCGCTCGGCGGCGAAGGGCGGCGACTTCGAGCACCTGCTCGAAGGCCTGCTGGCCGGCATCGTGCGCGGCGCGGGCGACCTGCTCGAGCACACCGGCACAGACGCCGGCGACGTCATCCGCTCGCGCAAGGGCGACTTCGTCCTGACCATCGACCCGCGGCTGTGCCGCGGGGCAGAGGTGCGCGTCGTCATCGAGGCCAAGGACCGGCCGGTTTCAGGACGGGCAATGCGCGACGAGTTGGCGGCGGCCAAGCACAACCGTGGCGCGGCGATCGGGCTGGTGTGTTTCAGCAGCGAGCATGCGCCGCCGGGCATCGCGCCCTTCGACATCCGGGGCGGCGACGTCTACTGCGTGCTCGACCCGGCCGCGCCCGAGCCGGCCGTGCTGGAGGGTGCCGTCCGCCTGGCGCGCCTGCTCGCGCTGGCGACGCTGCGCGAGGAGGCGCCGGAGGTCGACGTCGGCGGGCTGTCAGCCGCGCTCGAGGCGATCCGCGGCCAGCTCGACGTCGTGCGCGGGCTGAAGGCGCAGCTGACCTCGATCGGCACGGCCAGCCAGCAGGTCAGCGCCGGGCTGGAGCGACTGCGCGAAGGCGTCCTCGCACGGCTGGGCGAGGCCGAGGAGCTGCTGCGCGCGGCTCCGACGCCCGACGGCTGACGGTGACGGGCCCAGCGGGTCAGTGTGCGACGAGGACCGGGCAGGCGGCGTGGTAGACGACGTAGTTGCAGACGCTGCCGAGCAGGAACCTGCCTGCGTCGTCGATGCCGCGCGTTCCGACGACAATGAGGTCGGCGCCCTCGGCGGCCGCGGCGGCGACGATGCTCTGACCCGGCTGGCCGGTCCACAGCAGGTACGTCGCTTCGCCGACGCCGTTCGCACGCGCACGGCCGACGATCGCCATCAGTGAGGGTTCGCGCCTGGCGCGCTGCTGGTCGACACGCGCCGAGGCGGCGGGGGATCCGTTGCCGTCGTCCATAACATTGACCACCAGGAGCCGCGCGTGAAGGCTGGCGGCCAGATCGATCGCCTCGCGCGCCGCCTTCTCCGAGACGGCGGTCATATCGGTCGCCAGCAGGATCGTCTTGATGCGCCGGTGCAGTCGCGGCCGGCCGGCCATATCGGGATCGCTCGAGATGGGCCGTAGCGCCTGCGATCGCGACGCCGCTCTCACACTCATTCGACTATCAGCATGAGGGGCTGCTGGTCCATGACGGAGCATGCTGACGGCCGGCGGCCGGCGCGGACAGGGACCTTCGGCCTGTTTCCGGCGGGCCGTAAGGGGGCGAAGCGCCTGCTAGCCTCTGCCCACGCGGATGACCGATCAGCAGCCGTCGCCCCTACCACTGCATGGGCTCCTGGAGGCGCTCGATGCCTGGCAGGCGCACCCGCGGCCGGCCACGCTGCGCGGCGTCGAGCAGGCGTTCGAACGGCTCTTCACGCTCTATGGCGTCAGCGGCGCCCGGCTGGCGATCACGTTGCCGGAGCTGCCCGAGCTGGTCGTCGCCTCCGGCACGCTCAAGCGTCGCCGCCAGCTGGCGCGCCGCGCCGCTCCCGACTTCACGCTGTTTGCCGGCGAGACGCGCTTCGAGATCGGCCGGCTGTGGCTCGACGGCGAGGCGGCCCCCCTGCCAATCGTCGCGCGGGCCGTAGAGCTCGGGCTCGACGCCGCCTGGTCGCGTGCCGAGGTCAGAGCAGCGGAGCGACGGCTGGCCGCGCTCGACGCCGCCGTGCGGGGCATTGCTGGCGTCCTGTCCGTCGACCGCGTCCTGCAACTGATCGTCGACCGCGTGCGCGAGCTGGTCGGGGCGCAGTACGCGGCACTCGGCATCGTCGGGCCCCACGACGTCATCGACACGTTCATCACCAGCGGCATCAGCCAGCGCCAGCGCGAGCGCATCGGCGAGCTGCCGCGCGGCCGCGGCCTGCTCGGCCTGATCATCCGCCAGGACCAATCGTTCCGCATCGACGACATCGCCACCGACCCGCGCCGGTACGGCTTCCCGCCGCACCACCCCGAGATGCACGCATTCCTGGGCGTGCCGGTGCGCAGCCAGGGCCGCTCCATCGGTAACCTCTACCTGACCAACAAGCGCGGTGGGCGCGCGTTCAGCGAAGCCGACCAGCGGCTGGTCGAGATGTTCGCGCTGCATGCCGGCATCGCCATCGAGAACGCCCGCCTGCACGAGCAGGTGCAGCGCCTGGCGATCGTCGACGAGCGCCAGCGCATCAGCCAGGAGCTGCACGACAGCATCATCCAGAGCCTCTACGCCGTCGGTCTCGCGCTGGAGGACCTGCCCGAGCTGATGGCCGAGAACCGGAGCGAAGCGTTGGCCCGGCTGGACCGCAGCATCGACGCCATCCACCAGACCATCCGCGACATCCGCAACTTCATCCTCGGGCTGCGACCCGAGATGCTCGACGAGGCCGATCTCGCGTCAGGCCTTCACTCGCTGGCGGCCGAGTTCCAGCTCAACACCATGATCGACCTGGAGCTGCGCCTGGCCGAGCCGCTGCCCGAGCTGCTGCCGGCGACGTCGGCCCACCTGCTGGCGATGACGCGCGAGGGCTTGAGCAATGTCGCCCGTCACTCCGGAGCGACGCGCGCCTCGCTCGAGCTGAGCGCCGAGGACGGCACGCTGCGCCTGATCATCGGGGACAATGGCAGGGGTTTCGACGCGAGCGAGGCCAGAGGCAGACAGCAGCACGGACTGGCCAACCTGCGCTCGCGCGCCGAGGCGATGGGCGGCTCGCTCATCGTCCAGAGCGAGCCCGGCGCAGGCACGCGGCTGGAGGCGCGCATACCGGGCGACGCGCACGTCGCGCAGCAGGAGGGCAGCTGATGGAGATTCAGTCGCAGGCTCGGCGGCCGTGGCGGCTCCTCGTCGTCGACGACCACGAGGTGGTCCGGCAGGGACTGGTCGCCCTGCTCGCGCGGCGGCCGGGTTTCCAGGTCGTCGCCGAGGCCGGCACCGCCGCCGAGTCGCTCGAGATGGCCCGCCGGTTCAAGCCCGATCTCGTCGTCATGGACGTGCGCCTGCCCGACGGCTCGGGCATCGAGGCCTGCCGCGAGATCCGCGCCGAGCTGCCCGACACGCGCGTCGTCATCCTCACCAGCTATCCCGACGAGGAAGCAGTCTTCTCGGCGATCATCGCCGGCGCCAGCGGCTACCTGCTGAAGCAAGTCCGCGCGCGCGACCTAGTGAGCGCCCTCGAATCGGTCGCTCGCGGCGAGTCGCTGCTCGATCCGGCGGTGACCGAGAGGGTGCTCGACCGCATGCGCCGCATCGCGACCAGCGGAGCGACCGACGAGTTGGCCCAGCTGACGGCGCAGGAGCAGAAGATCCTGCTGCTGGTCGCCGAGGGCAAGACGAACAAGGAGATCGCGGCAGAGGTCTTCCTCTCCGACAAGACCGTCAAGAACTACGTCAGCTCGATCCTGTCGAAGCTCAACCTCCAGCGCCGGGCACAGGCGGCCGCATTCGTCGCCAGGCGGCGCGCCGGCGGAGGCTGACAGGCCGCGCCGTCGGAGCGCCGGCGCGCGGCGGGCCACCGGCGTGGAGTTCCGCCTGCGCCTCTGTGGCGACGGCTGACGCCAGGCTTGCCGCCTCGAGCCGCTCGAGCAGCGCCTCCTGCGCCGCGCTGAAGATGTGGTGCACGTCGCAGACGCCGTCGCGCGTGCACGGCGCGTTGCGCAGCACGCACGTCCGCCGCCGGGCGTCGCCCTCGACGGCCTCGACGATCTCCAGGATGCTGATCCTGTCCGGGTCACGCGCGAGCCGGTAACCGCCGTTGCGGCCGGTGCGCGCCCGTACCAGGCGGGCCTGCACGAGATCGCCCATGACCTGCGCGACGAAGCGTGCCGGGATGTCCATCTGGGCCGCGATGCTCGCGCCGCTCTGGGTCTCGTCGCTGCGCGCGAGAGCGATCATCGCGCGAACGGCGTAGTCGGCTCGGCGTGTCAGTTGAAGTCGCATGTCGCCACCTTCTGTGCGCTTCCGCCCTGCTCGATAGGGCCATATGGCACATGGCCGGCGGCAAAAGTAACTCTAACTTCTTTGGTGTTCGTTCAGCTGCACACCGGAGAACGAAGATGCACTCCTCGCTGCGGGCCCTCACCGTACTGTCCGCCGCAATCCTGCTGGTCGGGTGCGCGACAACCGCCGCGCCGAGCTGGACCTATGCGCCGGTCGGTAGTCCGCCGGCCGAGGTTCCGGTGGCGACCCAGGCGCCGACCCAGACCCAGCCGCCCGCCGACAACGACGAAGTCCTGGATCGCATCGAGATCCGCTCGTTCGACCTGGGCTTCAATCCGGCCAGCATCACCGTCGCTCAGCCCGGCCGCTACGAGTTCACTCTGATCAACGATGGGGCCCTGCCCCACGACCTGGTCTTCGCCGACGGGACGGCCACACTGCTGATCAACAGCGGCGAGACGGCAACCATTGAAGTCGTCATCCCAGAAGAGGGTATGGAGTTTCACTGCCACGTGCCGGGCCACGCCGATGCAGGCATGAGTGGCCGCGTGACGGTTAGCGGATCGACCGCGACGCCGCCGCCCGACGACCACGGTGACGACGGTCACGGCGGGCCGGCGCCGGCGACCGACGTCGAGCCCGACCCCAACGCACCCGACCCGACCGTCCATGATGCCCGCGCGCCCGAGCTGCTCGAGGGCGAGACGCACGAGATCGAGCTGGTGATGACCGAGCGCGAGATGGTCGTCGCGCCGGGCTTCGTCCAAAAGGTCTGGACCTTCGGCGACACCGTTCCCGGCCCCGTCATCCGGGTAAAGGTCGGCGACACCGTTCGCATCCGGCTGGTCAATCCACCCGAGAACGAGCTGCCGCACTCGATCGACTTCCACTCGAGCATGGTCGCCTGGAACGACGAGATGCGCTCGATCAATCCCGGCGAGGAGCTGATCTACGAGTGGACGGCCGACTACGCCGGCGTGTGGATGTACCACTGCGGCACATCGCCGACGCTGCACCACATCGCCAACGGCATGTACGGCATGGTCATCGTCGAGCCGGACGGCGGCCTGCCAGAGGTCGATCACGAGTTCGCCTTCGTGCAGAGCGAGTGGTACGTCGGTGCGCAGGGTCAGCCGACGAGCCTGGCCAAGGCGGCCGAGTCGGCGCCGGCGCCTGACTTCGTCGTCTTCAACGGCGTCGCCAACCAGTACGTCGATGCCCCGCTCGTCGTCGGAACGGGCGAGCGCGTGCGCGCCTACGTGCTCAACGCCGGACCGTCCGTCGACAGCTCATTCCACATCGTCGGGACGATCTTCGACACGGTCATCAAGGAAGGCGTCGCCCTCGAGCGCGGCAATCCCGGCAGCTGGGGCGCGCAGGCGGTTGACCTGGCCCCGGCGCAGGGCGCGATCGTCGAGTTCGAGTTCGCCGAGGACGGCCTCTATCCGATCGTCACTCACGCCTTCAACTTCGTCGGTCGCGGCGCGCTCGGCCTCTTCCAGGCCGGCGACGGCGACCCGACCAACTGAGCCTGCACATCCCGCCAGCGCGGCCCGAGTGCAGCTGACGGCCGCGCGCGACGAGGATGGCCCCGCCTGCGGGTGGGGCGGTTCCTCTTGCGCTCTCGCCGACGGGAGGGTGAAGGTTGCCAATGGCACGTCCGTCCGCGCCGTTCGGCACTGCGCCCGGTTGCCGGTCGCGATACGCTCGATCGGGGTTGAATGGCGCGCCGGAACGGGACCGGCGCGAAAGGAGTTGATGACCGATGTTCGACACGATCCTGCTCGCCGTCGGAGGGCCCGACGCGTCGCTCGAACCCGCGCGCGCGGCCGGCGCGTTGGCCGCGCGCCTCGGTGCCCGGCTGACCATCGTGTCGGTCTACCGACCGACGCCGCATGACCTCGGCGACCCGTACTACTCCGAGACGATGGTGCCGCGGCTGTCCGAGGCGCAGCGGACGATCGAGGAGGCGACGCGCATCGTGCGCGAAGCCGGTGGCCCCGAGCCGGAGAGTGACGCCCTCGAGGGTGACCCGGCCGAGCGCATCTCGACGCTCGCCCGCGAGCGCGGCTTCGACCTTGTCGTGCTGGGCACGCACCGCCGTGGGCGCATCGGCGCGGCGCTGCTCGGCTCCGTGTCGGCGGCCGTGGCGGCACGTGCCGGCGTGCCGGTCATGGTAGTGCCGGAACCCCGCTAGCACGAGCCGCAGGCCGCTCCCAGGCGCGGCGCGGCCGCGGGCCAATGCCACCCGGCCGGCATAAGCCCGATTGGCGGTTACGCCGCGGATCGAGCTGGAGCCCGCCGTCAGGCCGATCGGTCGGACGTCGACGCGAGCGGGCGCGGATCGCGATACGGTCCGCTGACAGCCACCTCACCGACCTCGTCGTCGGCCGGCGTAAGGCCGCGCAGCACGTACCAGTGGCTGACACGCGTGGCGCCGCTGGCGAGCGTCGCCGAGATCGCGCAGTAGCGCCCGGCCGACAGCTCGATCGATCGGCGCACCGCGGCTGGGTCCAGCCGGCCGCCCTCGAACTCGTGGACCACGCGCGCACCAAGCAGAGCGTGCGGGTGGTCGGTCGCCTGCTCACCCTCGACGCGCACTCGGTAGGCGCCGATCTGCTGCCGCTTCTTGAGCAGGATCGAGACGACGTCCATGGCGCTGCACGCGCCGAGCGCCGCCAGCAGCACCTCCATCGGCCGCGGCGCGGCGAGACGATCGCCGAGCGGCTGTCGCTGCAGGGCAACCCGGCCCTGCGCGACGACTGGTACGCCCGCCCCGACGGCACGACCTTCGACTTCGTCGCCTTCGCCCGCACCGAGGGCCGCTTCGCGCCGCACTTTGCGTCCGACGGCGAGCCGAGCGTCGAGATCAGGGCCACGGCGGCCGAGCGGCTGGCCAGCTGGCGCACCCTGCAGGAGCTTGCCGGCCTCGGACCTGCACCGCCAGAAGCGCCGTCGCAGCGTGGCGCATGACTCTCGCGCACAATATCGGGGGGCAGGGCGCCCGATCGACCGTGGCCGAGCCGGCAAGTGCCCGGCCGCCCGCCGTCCGGCCGCGTCGTCAGCCACGCGCGCCGGTACCCGTTGAAGATCTGGGAGGTGGCATGACGCCGCACCGTGGCCGGCTCCAGTACAACATCCAAGTCGGCCGGCACTGGCCTGTCCCGCTCACGGCGCGGGGCGTACTGCTCATCGTGAGCGCCTTCAGCCGTCGCGAGCGGCGCGCATGAGCCGGTCACGAGCGGCGACGCGCGGGGAGCGCCGGCGCGCACAGCTGGAGGAGCGGCGCGCCCGGCGGCGAGAGCGTCGCGCCCGGCCGCAGCGCTCGCGCCTGCTGCCGCTGACGCTGGCCGGCCTCGTCCTCGGCGTCGTGGCGGTCATCGTCTTCGCGATGGTCAGCGCGCCGCCGGCGCCGGTCGACCTGCGCGAGCCGGCCGGCCCGGCCGCCTACCCGCTCGCCGACGGCCAGGCGCTGGGCGACCCGGGCGCGCCGGTCACGCTCGAGGTCTACTCCGACTTCCAGTGCCCGGCCTGCGGAATCCTGGCCACGTCGATCAAGCCGCAGCTGCTCGTCGAGTACGTCGACACCGGTCAGGTCCGCCTCGTCTACCGCGACTTCGCCTTCCTCGGACCGGAGTCGATCGACGCCGCCGTGGCGGCGCGCTGCGCGGCCGACGAGAACCGCTTCTGGCAGTTCCACGACTACCTCTTCGCCAATCAGCAGGGTGAGAACCGGGGCGCCTTCAGCGAGCGGCGCCTGGAGGCGATGGCGATGGCCGTCGGGCTCGACATGGAGGCATACCGCGCCTGCCGCGCCGATCCGGTCCAGCGGCAGGCGGTGCTCGACGACACGACGGCAGCCGCCGCCATCCCGGTCAACTCCACGCCGACGCTGGTAATCGACGGCGAGCAGATCATCGTCGGCGTGCCCGAGTACGCGACGCTGCGTCAGGCGCTTGACGCTCGCCTCGCCCAGGCTGCGCGCCCTTGAAGGCGGCCGAGCAGCCGTCCGGATCGCTCGCCGAGCGAATCCCGGGCCGGCCCCACGATCCTGCCGCCGGCCGCCGGCGGCAGGGACTGCTGATCGGCGGCCCAGCCGCTCTCGGCCTGCTCATCGCGCTTTACCTCGCCGTCGTGAAGGTCGCCGGCGGCGTGCCGGCATGTGGGCCGCTGGCCGGCTGCGAGACGGTCAACACCAGCATCTACGCCGAGTTCATGGGCATACCGATTGGCCTCTTCGGCGCGCTGGGCTCGGCGGCGGTGCTCGGCGGCGGGCTCGGCTGGGCGCGGACGGGCCACCGGCCGATGCTCCTCGGCGCCTACCTCGTCGGGCTGGCCAGCCTGCCCGTGCTGGCCTACCTGACGTACCTCGAGCTCTTCGTCATCGGCGCCGTCTGCACGTGGTGCGTGGCCTACGCGCTGACCGTCGTAGCGGCGTGGCTGGCCACGGCCTGGACGGTGCGCGCATCATGAGCGCGATGCGCATCCTGCTCGCCGTCGATGGCTCGCCGCGCTCGGACGTCGCCCGTGATCTGGTCGCCGGCACGGTCTGGCCTCCCGGTTCAACGGTCCGGGTGGTGACCGTTCTGGAGCCGGTCAACGTGTTGTACGGGGCGCCGTGGGCGCCGCTCGGGGCGAACCACCTGGGCGAGCTCGACGCTGAGCTGACGTCGTACGCCGAGAGCGTCCTCGACAGCGCGGCGCAGGCGCTTGCGCGGACGGGCTGCGCCGTCGAGCACGAGCTCTTGCGCGGCCGGCCCGCGTCGGCGATCTCGCAGCAGGCTGCCGACTGGCGAGCGGATCTGATCGTCATGGGCAGCCGCGGCCACGGCGCGATCGCGTCGATGCTGCTCGGATCGGTCACGGCCGAGGTCGTCGACCATACGCACTGCCCGGTGCTCGTTGCGCGCGGCGGTAAGCTCGGCCGCGTCGTGCTGGCGCACGACGGGTCGTCGTTCGCTCGCGTCGCCGAGGAGCTGATCGCCAGCTGGCCGATTTTTCGTGACGCGAGGGTCGAGGTCGTGACCGTCGCTCCCGACAGTGCCGACTGGGCCACCGGCCCGGCCCCCGGAGTCGCCGCCCAGTGGGCCGATCGGACGCGCGCAACCGAGGTCACGCTGGAGGAGTACACGGCCATCGCCGGCGACGCCGTCGAGCGCCTGCGCGAGGCCGGCCTGGCCGCCGATCCGGTCGTCATCCGCGGCCGGCCGGCGGAGGCCATCATCGGCGTCGCCGCCGACCACCAGGCCGACCTGATCGTCGTCGGCACGCACGGGCGGACCGGCATCACGCGCGTGCTGCTGGGCAGCGTCGCGCGCAACGTGATGATCCATGCTCCGTGCTCGGTGCTGGTGGCGCGCGCCACTCCGCCCGAGTAGAGCGCCGCACAAGCGCCGAAGGAGCGCCGCGCCGACCGCCGGCGGCCGGTCCTCGCCGATGCGCGTACCCTAGGCGCGTAGCCCACGACGACAGGCACCGGAGGTGCTTCCCATGACCGTGACGAGAACGCCCGGCGCGCCGGCAGCGCGCGGCAAGGTAGTGCTCGACGACATCGCCGTCTACCGGCGGGCGACCAACTTCCTGGCCGCCGCGCAGGTCTACCTGCGTGCGAACGTCCTCCTGCGCGAGCCGCTCCACGCCGAGCACATCAAGCCGCGCCTGCTCGGTCACTGGGGCACGGCGCCGGGCATCAACCTCGTCTACGCCCACCTCAACCGCGCGATCTTCGAGCGCGATGCGAGCGTGATGCTCGTCACCGGCCCCGGCCACGGGGCGGCGGCCAACCTGGCCAACCACTACCTCGACGGCTCGCTCGCCGAGTTCTACCCGGACATGACCCGCGACGCGGCCGGCCTGGAGCGCTTCGTGCGCGGCTTCTCGTGGCCGGGTGGCTTTCCCAGCCACCTCGTGCCGGGTACGCCGGGCACGATCTACGAAGGTGGCGAGCTGGGCTATTCGCTGGCCACCGCCGCCGGCGCGGCGATGGACAACCCCGACCTTGTCGTCGCCTGCATCGTCGGTGACGGCGAGGCCGAGACCGGTCCGCTGGCCGCCTCGTGGAACGTCAACCGCTTCCTCGACCCGCGCACCTCCGGGGCGCTGCTGCCGATCCTCCACGCCAACGGCTTCAAGATCAGCTCGGCGACGATCACCGGCACGATGACCGACGGCGAGCTCGTCGCGCTCTTCGAGGGCTACGGCTGGGAGCCGCTCGTCGCCAGCGGCGCCGACGAGGGCATGGACGTGCGCATGGCCAAGGCGATCGACCGGGCCTTCGATCGGATCGCCGAGATCCAGAGCGCGGCACGCGGCGGCGAGCCGGTGCTGCGGCCGCGCTGGCCGATGATCGTGCTGCGCACGCCGAAGGGCTGGACCGGACCAAGCGAGATCGACGGCAGGCCGGTCGAGGGCTCGCACCGCTCGCACCAGGTGCCGGCGGCGGACCTGCGCACCAACCCCGCCCATCTCGCCGTCGTCGAGGCGTGGCTGCGCTCGTACGGACCGGAGGAGCTGTTCGACGACCACGGGCGGCCGATCGATCGGGTCCTCAGCGTGACGCCGTCCGGCGGCGCGCGGATGGGCATGAACCGCCATGCCATCGGCGGCCGCGTGCGGCGGGCGCTCGACCTGCCCGACGCGCAGGTGGCGGCCGTCACCGTCCCGCAGCCGGGCTCGACCGACGCGGGCGCCCTCGAGCAGGTCGGCGTCTACCTGGCCGAGGTGCTGCGGCGCAGCGAGGACGAGCGCAACTTCCGCATCTTCTGCCCCGACGAGCTCGAGTCGAACAAGCTCGGCGCGACGCTCAAGGCGACCAGCCGTGCCTTCACCTGGACGGAAGACGCCGCCGACAGCCACTACGCGCCCGACGGGCGCGTCATCGAGGTCCTCTCGGAGCATCTCTGCGAGGGCTTCCTGGAGGGCTACCTGAAGACGGGCCGGCACGGCATCTTCCCGTGCTACGAGGCCTTCATCCAGATCGCCGACTCGATGATCGCCCAGTTCGCCAAGTGGCTGAAGGTCGAGAGCGAGGTCGACTGGCGGCCCCGGATCAGCTCGCTCAACATCCTGCTGACCAGCGACGCCTGGCGCCAGGACCACAACGGCTACAGCCACCAGAACCCGGGCTTCATCAACAGCCTGCTGACCAAGAAGGGGTCGGTCCTGCGCATCACGCTGCCGCCCGACGCCAACACGCTGGTCGAGACCGTCGAGCGCTGCCTGCGCAGCGTCGGCTACATCAACCTGGTCATCGCCACCAAGCAGCCGCTGCCGCAGTGGCTGACGATCGAGCAGGCCAAGGTGCACGCCAGCGCCGGCGCGTCGATCTGGCGCTGGGCGAGCACCGACGACGGCGTCGACCCGGACGTGATTCTCGCCTCGGCCGGCATGGTCCCGACCAACGAGATCCTCGCCGCCGCCGAGCTGCTGCGCCAGGATGTGCCCGACATGCGCGTGCGCGCCGTCAACGTCATGGACCTCATGCGCCTCGACTCACGCGGCGGCCATCCTCATGCCCTGCCCGACGACAAGTTCGAGGAGCTGTTCACGCGCGACAAGCACGTCGTCTTCAGCTTCCACGGCTACCCGTCGGCGATCCACCAGCTGATCAGCGCGCGCCGCGAGCCGACGCGCTTCCACGTCAAGGGCTACGTCGAGGAAGGCATCACCACGACGCCCTTCGACATGCTCGTGCTCAACGGCGTCAGCCGCTACCAGCTGGCAATCGAGGCATTGCGCCGGTCGGGCATGCATCTGCCCGGCGCGGTGGCGGCGATCGATCGCTACCTGCTCCGCCTCGAGGACCACCAGCGCTACATCGTCGAACACGGCGAGGACCCGGAGGACATCACCGCCTGGCGCTGGCCGCCGCGCTGACACGCCTCGCTTGCGCGTCCTCGTCCTGAACGCCGGCTCGAGCTCGCTCAAGGCGAGCGTGGTGGAGGCCGGCCGGCGTGAGCCGCTGGCGGCGGTCAACGTCGGCTGGGGCTCGGACGCGACGCGCGTGAGTGACCGCGCCGAGGCCGTGGAGAGCGTCCTCGCGGAGCTCGCCAGCCGCCGCGTCGGGCAGCACAGCCTCGACGGCGTCGGCCACCGCTTCGTGCACGGTGGCGCCACGTTCCGAGAGCCGATCCTCGTCGACGATGCCGTCATCGGCCGCCTGGGCGGCCTGCTCGACCTTGCCCCGCTGCACAATGGCGTGGCGCTCGACACAATCACCGCGGCGCGCCGCCTGCTGCCCGACGTCCCGCATGCCTGCGCCTTCGACACCGGCTTCCACGCGGGGTTGCCGCCCGCTGCCTTCGTCTATCCCCTGCCCTGGCGCTGGTACGAGGAGTGGGGCATCCGGCGCTACGGCTTCCATGGCCTGTCGGTGGCGTGGGCCGTCCGCCGTGCCGGTGAGTTGCTCCGGCGTGATCCGGCCGGCGTCCGGCTGATCGTCGCTCACCTCGGCAGCGGCTGCTCGGTGACCGCCGTCGACGGCGGGCGGTCGGTGGCCACGTCGATGGGCCTGACGCCGCTGGAGGGCCTGATGATGGGCACGCGCGCCGGGTCGGTCGATCCGGGCATCCTGCTCGGGCTGCTGCGCGAGGGCCGGACGGGTCTCGACGAGCTGGCCGAGGCGCTCGACCACGGGTCGGGGTTGCTCGGACTGTCCGCCGTCAGCGGCGACGTGCGCGACGTCAGCCGAGCGGCGGAGGAGGGTGACGAGCGCGCCCGGCTGGCGCTGGACGTCTTCGTACGGCGCGCCGCCGAGGGTATTGCCGCGGCGGCGACGGCCCTGCCCCGTCTCGACGCGCTCGTCTTCACCGGCGGCATTGGAGAGAACGCTGGTGAGCTTCGCGCGCGCATCGTCGACCGCCTGGCGGTGCTCGGCATCGGCCCGGTCGAGCGCGAGGAGGGAGGCGCCGACCGGCTGCTTTCGGCGGCGGGCGCGGCGCCGGCAGTCATGCGCGTGGAGGCGCGCGAGGACCTCGTAATCGCCGAGGCGGTGGCCGACCTGCTGGCAGGACGCGCCGCCTAGCGCGCCGTCCAGCCGCCGTCGACGAAGATGTCCGAGCCGGTCATGCGCTTCTGGCACCTGGGCAAGGTCGTGTTCAACAGGGCCTACTGGCAGACGGTGCCGCGAGCACGCATCTAGAGGACCAGCCGGCGGCGGCCGCCCGCAGCACGGTCGCCGTCCGGCCGCGCCTGCTCAGGCGTCAGTCGGTGCCAGCGCCGCCAGGATCTGCGGCCAGCGCCTGTAGAGCAGGTGGTGGCCCTCGTCGGCGTAGAACGTCGCCCGGGATCCGGGAATGGCACGCGCCAGGTAACGAGCCATCGCCACCGGCACCGTCTCGTCCTGCTCGCCGTGCCAGATATGGACGGGCACGCGGATCTCGTCCAGGCTGAAGCCCCAGCGTCGGGCCAGCACGAGCGCCTCGTGGTACATGCCGCGGCCGCCGTGACGGTACAGCTCGGCAGAGTTGGCGATCATCCTGCCGCGCAGCTCGGGATGGGTCAGCACTCTCCGATCGGCGTCGATCATGTCGGCCAGCGATTCCTCGAAGAAGCGCACCGGGTCGCGCCGCTGTGGCCGGCCCCAGTGCCACATCGCGAGGCGGATCATCCACGGCGTACGGCCGGCGGCGCGGGCGGCAGTGCGATGGAAGCGGCGCAGGTAATCGGCGGCCGGCTCGCCGGCCAGCGGCGCCGGCGAGCTTACCATCGCGATCGACCGCACGCGATGGGGCAGCAGGTAGGCGCAGGCGGCGGCGTACGGCCCGCCGCCCGACCAGCCGACGATCGAGAAGCGCCCGATGCCCAGCTGGTCGGCCAGCTGGGCGACGTCAGCCGGCCAGTCGAGCAGCCGCCGGCGAGGATGCGGGTCCGACAGGCCGACGCCGGGCCGGTCGACCGATATCAGCCGAACGTCGTGGAGTCGCGCCAGCTCCTCGTCGGGCGGACAGATGACCCGCGTCGTGCCCAGGCCGTGGAAGAACAGCACCGGCCGGCCATTGGGCACGCCGTACTCGGCGTAGCCGAGGCGCCGGCCGTCGCGCAGCAGAGCGAGGCCATCCTCACTGCGCGCGATCTCGATCGGGGCCCGCCTGGTCCCTCGCCAGGCAGGACGCGGAATGGTCATCCACTCCTCACATGTGACGGTTGGGCATGCGTAGTATGCAGTCGCACGCAAGCCCGCGGCGCGACCGGCGGTGCACCTCGGAGTGCACACCCGGCTCAGGCGCCAGCGCAGTCGCCGAGGAATGGCTCGGCGGCGCCGGCGGCGCCAATGGGTCACGCTTCCGCGGCCGATATCGACGACCACGAGTCAGCGTCGCGTCTTCGGCGCGGCTGGGACGCAGCGAACGCCGCGCCGGCCTCAACCCACCGCGCCAGGAGGCGGCGCGGGCCAGCCCGCGCGAGAACGCGGGACCGCGAGAATCGCCGCGCGGCAGGCTGCCTCTCCCGTCCGGACCCCGCAGAGAGTGCCGGGTACCGGTGCGGCGCCGAGACGGTACGGGCAGCGTGCGGGCGGATGACCCTGGTTCGCTCACTTACCGGCACGGTCGAGACTGAACGGGTGGAGGCGAATGGGAGCCCGATCGAGGATCAGGCGAGGTCGAAGCGATCGAGGTTCATGACCTTGTCCCACGCAGCGACGAAGTCACGTACGAACTTCTCCTTGGAGTCGTCACACGCGTAGACCTCGGCAATCGCTCGGAGCTCGGAGTGCGAACCGAAGACCAGGTCGACGGCGGTGGCGGTCCGCCTGACCTCGCCCGTCGTGCGATCACGACCCTCGTACACGTTCTCAGCCGCGGGGGATGCCTTCCACTCCGTGCTCATGTCGAGGAGGTTCACAAAGAAGTCGTTGGTCAGCGTCTCGGGCC
Organism: uncultured Anaerolineaceae bacterium; assembly: GCA_964425305.1. Lineage (GTDB taxonomy): Bacteria > Chloroflexota > Limnocylindria > Limnocylindrales > CSP1-4 > JALYGJ01. The sequence goes on from CAYRMQ010000017.1 coordinate 37,159, forward strand.
GGTCGGTGAAGACGCCGTGCTCGGATTGCCCGAAGTTGGCCCTGAGGGCCCGCATGCCGCCAATGAGCACCGTCATCTCGGGAGCCGTCAACGTCAATAGGTTGGCCCGCTCCAGCAGCAGCGTCTCAGGCGACAACATCTGTCCCGGTCGGAAGTAGTTGCGGAAGCCGTCGGCGCTCGGCTCGAGAACGGCGAAGGATTCCACGTCGGTATGCTCCTGCGAGGTGTCCGTGCGCCCCGGCGCGAACGGGACGGTGACGTCGTGCCCACCGTTCTTCGCCGCTTGCTCGACGGCCGTGCATCCGCCCAGGACGATCAGGTCGGCGAGCGAGACCCTCGTTCCGTTGGATCGTGAACGGTTGAAGTCCTGCTGGATCCGCTCGAGGGTCTCCAGCACCCTGACCAGCTCGGTCGGCTCATTGACCTCCCAGTCCTTCTGCGGCGCAAGGCGAATGCGGGCCCCGTTCGCCCCGCCACGCTTGTCGGTGCCGCGGAACGACGCCGCCGACGCCCAGGCGGTGG
>CAYRMQ010000018.1:0-1065 GCA_964425305.1 uncultured Anaerolineaceae bacterium
GCGACTCACCTGTCGCCTATCAGGTGTCGCCTATGTCCTGAACTCAGACACCTCACCGCCCACCAGTTACCCGCCCTGCGGGCCGGATCAGGCGCGACGTCTCCGTAGCTCCATCCGCCGATAGAGCTCGATCGTCACGGCGATGCCTGCGACGATCCCCACGCCGACCTGGTAGTGAATCGGCGATCCCGGTGGGGCATACGCCGGGCCGACCAGCAGTAGCGTGCCGGCAACCGCGACATACACGACGAAGCCGAACACGAGGGCGATCGACAGACGGAGCGCGGATGCGTAGGTCACCGACGGATCCTCCGGCGGGGCGCCGGCGGCATCGTCCGTCGCCCGGAGCTGCAGTCTCGCGCGCGCCCGCGCCGCCGGCCGTGCCTCGATCGTCCCACTCCCCAGCACCGATCGGCCGCTTGCTACACTGGACGCGTGCGCCGCAGAGGCGCCGCAGCGCCAGCCGGGCGCCGCGAAGAACGCACGCATTCGAGGGGCCCAAATGGAGCTGATCATCGTTCTGGCGGTCGTGGGCGCGATCGTCCTCGCCGTCATCCTCATCTACAACAGCCTGGTCCAGCGCCGGCTGCGCATCGATGAGGCCTTCGCCCAGATCGAGGTCCAGCTCAAGCGCCGCTGGGACCTCATCCCGAACCTGGTCAACGCGGTGAAGGGCTACATGGGCTTCGAGCAGCAGGTGCTCCAGAACGTCACCGAGGCGCGTGCCAACGCCATCGCCGCCGGCGCCCAGGGGCCACACGAGCAGGCCCAGGCCGAGGGCATGCTGACCGGCGCGCTGCGCTCGCTGTTCGCCGTCGTCGAGAACTACCCCGAGCTGAAGGCCAACCAGAACGTGCTCGAGCTGCAGGAGCAGCTGACCACGACCGAGAACCAGATCGGCTTCGCCCGCCAGCACTACAACGCGACGGTCCTCGAGTACAACACCGCCATCGCGACGTTCCCCAACCTGCTCGTCGCCGGCCCGCTCGGCTTCCGGCCGCGCGAGTTCTTCGACGCCGAGCCCGAGGCGGCGCAGGTCCCGACGGTCGACCTGAGCACCAGCCC
>CAYRMQ010000018.1:1165-2334 GCA_964425305.1 uncultured Anaerolineaceae bacterium
GTCGTACTTCGCCGGGGACAGCATCGTCCTGGCGGCGTCGGGGGCGCGTCTGCTGCGACCGGGCGAGAGCTCGCAGCTGATGAACGTGGTGCGCGAGCTGAGCATCGCCGCCAACGTGCCGATGCCGAAGATCTACTTCATCGACGACACGGCGCCGAACGCCTTTGCCACCGGCCGCAACCCGCAGAAGGCGAGCATCGCCGTCACCCGTGGCCTGCTCGAGAAGCTCGATCGTGAAGAGCTGCAGGGAGTCATCGGCCACGAGCTGGCCCACGTGCGCAACCTCGACATCCGCTTCGCGCTGCTGGTCGGCGTGCTCGTCGGCTCGATCGTGCTGCTGGCCGACTTCTTCCTGCGCTGGACGTGGTGGGGCGGCGGCCCGCGATCGTCCGGCCGTGGCCGCGGTCGCGGCGGTGGGGGAGGGGCGATCGTCGTCATCTACGTCATCGCGCTCGTGCTGGCGATCCTCGCCCCGTTCCTGGCGCGGCTCGTCCAGATGGCCGTCAGCCGCCAGCGCGAGTACCTTGCCGACGCCTCGAGCGTCGAGCTGACGCGCAACCCATACGGGCTCGAGCGGGCGCTGGCCAAGATCGCCACCGACCAGGAGGTGCTCGAGGTGGCCAATCGGGCGACGCAGCACCTCTACTTCGTCAACCCGATCAAGAAGTTCGAGGCGCGCTCGTCGAACCTGATGTCGACGCATCCGCCGATCATCGACCGGATCAACCGTCTACGGGCCCTCACGGGCGGCGCGCCCGTGGACGTTCGTACCATGGGTGCGCTCGCCGGCCTCGACTAGGCTCCCCTGTGCCAGCAGGCACCACCTTGCCGGCAGGCATCGCTGTGCCCGCAGGCACCACCGTGCGCGGCGAACACCGTTTTGCCGGCCGGAGACGAGCGGGGAGCCATGCAGCAGGATCGGCCATCGGGGTTCGGCCCGGAAGAGGTGGGGGTCGTGCTCTTGCTGGCCACGTTCGCGCTGGTCGTGGCGGTCGGTGCCGCGCTCATCGGGGAGGGGCAGACCTCGGTTACGCCACCGCCCGGCACTCCCTGGCTGACGCCGATGCCCAGTCCGGAACCACCGACGCCAAGCCCGACGCCAAGCCCGAGCCCGAGCCCGACGCCAAGCCCGAGCCCGAGCCCGACGCCAAGCCCGAGCCCGAGCCCGA
>CAYRMQ010000018.1:2434-35542 GCA_964425305.1 uncultured Anaerolineaceae bacterium
CGCCAAGCCCGACACCCAGTCCCAGCCCGTCGCCCAGCCCGAGCCCGACACCAAGTCCGACACCCAGTCCCAGCCCGTCGCCGAGCCCTTCGCCGCCGCCCACGCCGAGCCCGACGATGTCGCCGATCCCCCTTCCGTAGCGCGTCCACCGGGCCTCACCCCGCCAGCAGACGTCCTGCGCCTGCGTTGAAGCGTCGCCGGCCGATGTGGTTCAATATGGGTGGTCGCTGGACGGCCGGTTTTGGTCTGGACGCGCCGAGATAGCTCAGTTGGTAGAGCACGTGACTGAAAATCACGGTGTCGCCAGTTCGATTCTGGCTCTCGGCACCACGAGCGGAAGTGGCTCAGTTGGTAGAGCATCACCTTGCCAAGGTGAGGGTCGCGGGTTCGAGTCCCGTCTTCCGCTCCACTCCCTTCTCTTCCAACCCACCGCCGCGGGCGCCCGCGAGGACCGCTGGCCCTTCGTCTAGTGGTAGGACAGCGGACTTTGGATCCGTTAACCGAGGTTCGAATCCTCGAGGGCCAGCCACTTCCCTGATCGTGAAACGGTCCGGCCGCGCTCGCCGGGACGTCGGTCGCCGGGCCGCAGTTCATTGTTTTGTCTGCGCGGTGGCGTCCACCAGGCAGACGGACAGCAGCGTGTCCTGGCTGATGTCGTGCCAATCGTGCAGCGAGTTGGGTAGGAAGATGTACAGCTCCGGGCCGAGGTAGGGGATCGAGCTGCCGTCGGGCAGGCCCAGCTGGCCCCGCCCGTGCACGACCTGGCAGAAGGCCACGAGCGGGCTCGAGTGCATCACGAAGTGGCCGCCGGCGGCGATCTCCACCAGCTGGACTTCGACGGGCCCGGAGCGCAGGATGCTGGCCAGGCGCACGCGATCCAGCCGCCGGCCCTGCCAGTCTGGGAGTGGCTCGAGTGGCGGGCTAGCGGTGACGTCTGCGGCTGTGGAGCCATCTGCATCACGGAAGACAGACACCCGCATCTCTCAACCCTCCTCTTTGCTTGGTTTCCCGGGCCCCCGGCCGATCATCTCGAGGACGGCCTCCACGGCGGCGACCCCGGTGCGCTCGGCAGCCTCGAGCGTGCCGGCGCCGGCGTGCGGGCTGGCGATGAAGTTGGGCAGCGCCCAGAGGCTGGACTCCGACGGCGGCCTATCCTCGAAGTCGTCCAGCGCGGCGCCGGCCAGCTGCCCGTCGCGCAGCGCTTCGGCCAGCGCCTCTAGATCGACCAGCCCGCCGCGGGCGGTGTTGACCAGCCAGGCGCCGCGGCGCATGCGACGCAGGAAAGCGTGGTCGGCGAGCCTGCGCGTCTGCGCCGTCAGCGGCACGTGTAACGAGACCGCGTCGCACGACCCGAGCAGTTCTTCGAGCTTGACCAACGGGACGTCAGCCTCCGCCACGAACGGGTCACAGGCGACGACCGCCATCCCGATGCCGCGCGCCATGCGCGCCACGCGCCGCCCCACGTGGCCATAGCCGACCAGCCCGAGTTGGGCGCCGGCCAGCTCACGGCCCATGTGCCGCTGCCAGGTCCCGGCCGCGGCCGAGCGATGGTGCTCGACCAGGTTGCGCGCAAGGGCGAACAGCAGCCCGATGGTCAGCTCGGCGACGGCTTGGCTGTTGGTGCCCGGGGTGGCGCGAACCTCCACGCCACGCTCACGGGCAGCGTCCAGGTCGATATTGTCCAGGCCGCTGCCGTACTTCACGACGGCCCGTAGCGGTCCGGCCTCGAGAACCCGCCGGCTGACCGGATCGAGGCCCACGATGACCGCCTCGCAGCCGGCCACCGCCTCGACCATCTCCTCCTCCGTCAGGGGCCGATCTGCAGCCGGGTAGTGCACCTCCAGCCCGGATGCCGCGAGCAGCGCCTGGTGGCGGCCCGGGACCTGGCGGAACGAGCGCGGCGTGATCGCCAGGCGCGTCATGCCGACTCGGCCGGAACGCGGCCGGCCTCCATCGCCGCGGCAAGCCGGCGGAAGCGCCGCAGCACATCCCGGTAGTGGGCGTGCCGCTGCGCATCGTGACGGACGGGCGCGCCCGTGTGCTGCCAGCGCCCGGCTGTCTCGGCCAGCTGCGCCGGTTGCACGTGGCCGGTAGCCACGGCCGCGATCAGGGCGTCGCCCAGCACGCCCGACTCCTCGCGCTCGACGGGCAGCCAGTCGATTCCCAGCACGTCGGCCTTGATCTGGTTCCAGACGCGGCTGCGCGCACCGCCGCCCAGGACTCGCGCGGCGCTTGGTGACGCGCTGCCAGCGCTGGCCATCTGCTCGGCCCACTCGGCGTACTGCAGCGCGATGCCCTCCAGCATCGAGCGGTACAGGCTGGCTAGGCCGTGGCCTGCCGACAGACCCAGCCAGCCGGCCCGCGCCGCCGGGTCGGGCGGAAGCACGCGGCCCTGAAAATGGGGATACCAGAGAAGTCCGCCAGCGCCGGGCTCGACGCTCGCGGCGAGCTCGTCCAGGGCCCGGTAGGCGTCAGACCTGGCGGTCCAGCCGGCCACCTCGTCGCGGAACCAGCGCAGCGCCAGACCGCCACCGTTGATGAAAGCGAGGTTGATGAACTGGCCCGGCACGACCGAGTGGCTGGCCATGAAGGTGTAGTTGCGTGTGTCGGGCGCGAAGCGCTCCGCGCACAGCGCGAAGACGCTGGCCGTGCCCGCCGAATCGAAGACCTGACCGGGCTCGGTGATGGCCGCGCCGAGCGCCGCCGCGGCCTGGTCGCCTGCGCCGGCGGCGATGGGTGTACCGCGAGCCAGACCGCTCGCCCGGGCCCCCTCCTGGGTCACCTCGCCGATCAGGTCGAAGGGCGCCAGGATGCGCGGCAACAGCCGGCGCTCCACGCCCAGCGCCGCCAGCAGCTCGTCGGACCACGTCGCGCGGGCCGTGTCGCTCAGATTGGTGAAGTGCAGGTACGTCCGGTCTATGAATGCCGCCTCGGCACGCAGGCCCGCCAGCCGCCCGGCGACGTAGGCACCGGGTACCACGAACCTGGCGATGCGTCGCAGTTCAGAGGGCCGCTCGTGCTGCCACCACAGGAACTTGGGGCCGTGCGAGTAGGTCGGCGGGCAGCCGGACAGCTCGGTGATGCGCTCCCGCTGGGCGGCCATGGCTTCGATGTACGGTCCGCAGCGCGAGTCCAGCCACGAGTCGAAGTGGCCCGCCGGCCGGTGGTTCTCGTCGATGCCACCCATGCCCGACATCTGGCCCGAAAAGGCCACGCCGGCCACGGCCGGCCGACCGGCCTGGTCCAGCGCCCGGCGGACGGTGGCGTAGGCCGAGTGCTCGATCTCGGTCAGGTCCTGCTCGACCACGCCTGGCCGTGGCGTGCGCAGCGAGACCTCCTCGAAAGCCGCGCCCAGGATGCGACCGTCGCTGTCAACGACGGCCGCTTTGGTGCCCATCGTGCCCAGGTCGCAGCCGACGAAGACGGCCATCGATCAGGCGCGGTAGCGCGGGTTGGGCACCACGCGCGGCCCGTCCGGGCCGCGCACGACCAGGACCGGGAAGCCGCGCCGCTCGACGGTCGCGTAGTCGTGCCCGGCGTCGCCAACGTAGGCCGCGAAGAAGACCAGCGGCTCGTCGCCAACATTGACGCTGCGGTGGGCCCAGCCGCCCGGGATGTAGCTGACCGTGCCCGGCCGGATGGACTCGACGGCGTGGCGGCCATCCTCGGTGGCCATCACCAGGCGTCCCTCTCCGCTCAGTCCGATGTAGATCTCCGAGCGGTCGCGCACGGCATGGAAGTGGCCCCGGGTCATCAGGTACTCGTCGCCCACCAGGCCCGGCTCGAGGATGGTGGTCGAGCATTGGATCTCCGAGTTGTGCTCAGGCACGGGGATGGCCAGCACGCGATAGGCAAGGCGGTCCTCGGCAGGGCCGTCCTGGTACAGGCCGCGCATGTCGGCCAGGCGGCGCTCCGCGATCGAGGGGGCCGGCTCCAGCATGCCGCTGCGCTGGTCGAGCAGTACGGTGAACGGATCGAGTTCCTTGCTCATGCTGCCGTACTCCTTTCCACGTCCGCGACAGTCCTCCACGGATCTCCCGCCGGGCGCTGCAGGAGCTCGGCGAGTTGCTCGAAGGGCACGGCCCGGAGAGGGAGGCGGGTCAGGTCGACTCGTCCGCTGGCGACCAGCATCCGCGCGCGGTCGTAGTCCGACAGGCGTGAACCGGTAGAGCCCATGACCCGCAGGTGCCGGTAGTGAATGGTGTTGGCGTCGATGCTCGCAGGACCGCGCAGGCCGGCAAAGACGTGGACCCTTCCGCCGGCGGCCACGCTGCCCATGGCATAGGTGACGGCCTCCCCTTCGGGCGCCGTCACGACGGCGAGGGAGGGTGGCCCGGACAGCGCCGCGCCGGCATCCTCGCCGGCCCCCACGACGGCACTCGCCCCCAGCTCGAGGGCGAGCCGGCGCCGCTCCGGCGAGCGCTGCGAGACGACGACCTCGATGCCCAGCGCGCGCAGCGCGATGACGTTCAGTAGGCCCATTGGCCCCGCACCGACGACCAGCGCACGGTCGCCTGCCTCGGCTTCCAGCATGGCCAGCGCGTGCAGGCAGCAGGCCAGCGGCTCGAGGAGTGGCGCCAGCTGCGGGTCCACGCCGTCGAGTGGCACGGCATGCGCGCGCGGCACGGCCACCCACTCGGCCATGCCTCCATTGCGGTCCACGCCGATCGAGCAGCGCGACGGGCAGCGATTCTCGAAGCCGGCCAGGCACTGAGCGCAACTGCCGCAGCCCACGTCGGGGTGGACGCCCACCGGCTCGCCGCTGGGCAGCAGCCCACCGATCTCGTGACCGGGAATGAGGCCCGGTCGTGGGGCGGTCGCCGCCAGGCGTCGGTCGGTGGGGCACAGGCCCACCCGCTGGACGCGCACCAGGACCTCGCCCGGTTCGGGCAGGGGATCGGCGACCTCGGCCAGCACGGCTCGTCCGGGAGCGGCGATCTGGATAGCCTTCATCGCAGCTCGGTCAGACGCACTTCGCGATCCTCGCCCAGGGATCGGTTGACGGCCGCGACGACCTCCAGCGCGCGCAGTCCGTCCTCGAGGCCGGTGCGCGCCGGCTCGCGGCCGAGGCAGGCCGCCACGAAGTGGGCACCCTCGGCCCGGTACGCGTGGGCGAACAGGCGCGCCCAGCCGTGAACGGTGTCCCGCCGTGAGTGCTCGCGGGTTACGATCAGCGGGCCCTCGGTCGGGCTGCCCACCAGCAGCGCCCCCTGCGTGCCGTACACCTCCGCGCGGGCGTCGTAGCCGTAGTCGGCCGGGCAGGCGCCGTCGATGTGGGCCAGCACGCCCTCCTCCAGCGAGGCCTGCACTGCGAGCACGTCGACGAAGCCGGGATGCTGGGCCGCGATGTCGGGCCGCTTGGCTGCGCGGCCCAGTGCGCGTAGGGCGACGTACTCGCGGCCGGTCAGCCAGCGCACCGTGTCGATGTCGTGTGAGTTGACCTCGGCGATCAGGCCGCCGGAGCGAGTGACGTCCCACGCCCAGGTGGGCGGCAGGCCCGGCCCGCGCGTGGTCGAGCGGACGTAGAGCGGCTCGCCGATGGCCCCCTGGTCGACCAGCTCACGCGCCCGCACGAAGTCGGCCGCGAAGCGGCGCATGAAGCCCATCATGAACACGCAGCCGGAGCCGGCCACGGCCTGGCTGATGGCCATTCCCTCCTCCAGGCTCGAGGCCAGCGGCTTCTCGCACAGAACGTGCCGACCTGCGCCCAGGGCGGCGACCGCCAGCTGCGCATGGGTGTAGGTGGGCGTCGCGATCACGACTGCCCCCACGCGCGGGTCGGCGATGGCTGCCAGCGGGTCGGCGAAGGCCTCGCACGACAGCTCCGCCGCGGCCTTCGCGCGCGCCTCCTCGGAGGGATCTGCCACGCCCACCAGCCGGGCGCCAGGTAGCCCGGCGGCGAGGTTGCGGGCATGGACGAGGCCGGCCCGCCCGGCGCCGACGACCAGCACCCCCAGGCCGCTCATCTGACCCGCTCGCCGGTCACCCGCCGCCGCCACTGGTCGAGCGCCACGACGGCGACGATGATCAGCCCATTTGATACCCGCTGCCAAAACTCGGGTATGCCCATGATGCTCAGGCCGTTGCCCAGCACGCCGATGATCAGCACGCCCAGCACCGTGCCGCTGATCGTACCCTGCCCGCCGAAGAGGTTAGTGCCGCCCACCACCACCGCCGCGATGGATTGCAGCTCCATGCCCTCGCCCATCAGCGCGTTAGCGCTCGACAGGCGGCCGGCGAGCAGTATCCCGGCCAGGCCGGAGAGCAGGCCCGAGATGGCGTAGACCCAGAACTTCGTGCCGCCCACGCTGATTCCCGAGGCGTGCGCCGCCTCCCGGTTGCCGCCCACGGCCAGCGCCGCCCGGCCGAGCTTGGTGCGCGTCACGACGAAGGCCGCCACGACCGCGACGAGCCCGGCAGTGACGCCGATCAGGGGTAGCGGTCCAAGCGTGCCTGCGCCCAGCGTGCTGACCGAGTCGGGCAGCTGGCGGCCCTCAACCACGCGGGCAAAGGTGGGCACGGGCAGGCCGTCGGTGACGAGCAGGGCTACCCCCCTGACGGCCGCGAACGCTCCCAGCGTGGCGATGATGTCCGGCACGTGCAGGAAGCGGACGACAGAGCCATTGATCGCGCCGACAGCGAAGCCGGCCGACAGCCCAAGCAGCCAGGCCAGCGGCTCGGGCCAGCCCCAGTGAGCGAACGAGACGGCCATCAGGCAACCCGACAGGGCTGCCGTGGCGGCCACCGACAGGTCGATCCCGCCGGTCATGATGACCAGCGTCTGGGCCATGGCCAGGATGCCCACCACCGACACCTGGCGCATGACGTTGAGCAGGTTGCGGTCCGTCAGGAAGTGCGGGCTGAGCAGCGAGAAGATGACCACCAGCAGGAGCAGTATCAGGAAGGCGCCGCCCCGGCCGCCGACGTAGCCCGCCAGGCGGGCGGCCAATCCGGGCGCTGGTGCAGCCGGCGCCCGGGCGGTGCTTTCCAGGTCAGCCACGGACGCCACCTGCCGCTGCCATGATCGCCTCCTCACCTGCACTCGGATCGTGGACGGCGGCGATGCGACCGGCGGACATGACCAGCACGCGATCCCCCAGCGTGCGTGCCTCAGCGATCTCGGAGGTGCCGTAGAGGATCGCCCTTCCCTGAGCGGCCAGCTCGCGCACCAGCTTGAAGACCTCCTCCTTGGCGCCCACGTCGATGCCCCGCGTGGCATCGTCCATGATCAGCACCCTTGCCTGCGCGCACATCCAGCGACCCAGCACGACCTTTTGCTGGTTGCCGCCCGACAGCGTGCCGGCCGCCTGTTGCAGGCTGCGCACACGGATGTCCAGCTCGTCGACGTAACGCCTGGCCAGGTTCAGCTCGGCGCGCTGGTCGAGGAGCGGCCCGCGCCCGACCCGCTCGAGCGAGGCCAGGCTGAGGTTGGCCGCCACCGACAGCTGGGCGACCACGCCCAGCCGCCTGTCCGGGGCGACGTAGCCGAGGCCCAGCGCGATGGCATCCATCGGTGAGCGGATGCGCACGCTCCGACCGCCGATCTCCACGTGCCCGGCGTCGATGGGATCGAGGCCGAACAGGGCCCGCGCGAGCTCGGCCCGGCCCGAGCCCACCAAGCCGAAGACGGTTACGATCTCGCCCGGCGCCAGCTCCAGGTTGACGTCTTCCAGCCGCGGTCGAAGCGTCAAACCGAGCACGCGCAGGATCGGCGCGGCGCGCTCCGCTTCGTTCGGCGCGGAGTGAGGCGCCGATTGCAGGGCGTGCAGCTCGCGACCAACCATCAGCCTGGCCAGCTCGGTCTCGTTGACCTCGCTCGTCGCCCGCTGGGCGACCACCCGTCCGTCACGCAGCACCGTCACGCGGTCGGCGATCTCCATGATCTCGGCCAGGCGGTGGGAAACGTAGATGACGGCCACGCCGCGCTGCGCCAGGTCGCGGATGATGGCGAACAGGCGCCTGGCCTCTGGCTCGGACAGCGCCGAGCTGGGCTCGTCGAGCAGCAGCACGCTCGGCTCGAGCGAGAGCGCCTTGGCGATCTCGACCAACTGCCGCTCAGCCATCGTCAGGCGCCGGACGGAGATGTCGGGCGACGACTCCAGGCCAACCATCTCGAGGTAGCGCCGAGCAGCCGCGCGCAGCGCGGCCCAGTCGACCAGGCCGGGCCGGCCCGGCCAGCGCCCGAGGAGCACGTTCTCGGCCACGCTCAGCGACGGAACCAGGCTGAGCTCCTGGTAGACGATGCCTACGCCCGCCCGGCGGGCCAGCTCTGGCGAGCCGAAGGGCACCGAGTGCCCGCCGACGCGCAGCTCGCCTGCGTCGGGCACCACCGCGCCGGCGATGACCTTGATCAGCGTCGACTTGCCGGCGCCGTTCTCGCCCAGTAGAGCGTGGACCTCGCGGGCGTCAACTTCGAGGTCGACGCCCGCGAGTGCCTGAACGCCGGGGTAGCTCTTGCGGATCCCGCTGGCAGTCAGTGCCCGGGCGGGATCTACTGGCACTGCGCCTTGATACCCTCCCAGTCCGTCTCGGGCAGCGAGGGCTCGGGATAGAACAGGTCGGCGTTGCCCTGATAGACCGTCCGCGGCCGGATGTCCTCGAATTGCGGGACGTCGAGGCCACAGGCCAGCCTGACCGCGAAGTCCGTCCCGAACCAGCCCCACTCCGGGAAGCCGTGGTGGGTTTCCGCGATCAGCCTGCCCTGGCGGATGGCGTCGGTCGACTCGGGCGTCACGTCGTTGGTGAAGATCGATACCGTGCTCGGGGCCGGCTCGCCGGCGCCGTTGGTGTTGAGGCGGTTCTGGCGCTCGGCAGTCAGCATCGCGCCGAGACCCATCTCGTTGGATGCCGCCCAGACGAAGTCGAGCTCGTCAGCCCCAAAGCGCGAGTAGAAGTCCTCGGCGCAGGCGATGCCCTTCTCGCGGTTCCAGTCCGCGGCGCAGGGCTCGGCCAGGATGTTAATGCCGGGGTAGTTGGCGATGACGTTGTTGAATCCATCGAGGCGGGCCTGCGAGAAGAACGTGCCGGCGATGCCCTCGATGATCACGCCATTGGCCTCGATGGTCGCCGGGTCGACGTCGGCGTACAGCTCCTCCCACCAGGCCAGGTCGAGGTATGCGTCGGGTGCCACGTCGAGCTGCTCGCCGGTGCCCAATACGCCGGGGCCGCCGAAGAAGTCGAGCACGGAGTAGGCCGAGACCATCGCTGCCTGGGTGTTGTCGAAGCCGATGTACGAGGCGATCTCGACGTCGGACTGCTCTTCCAGCAGGTTGACCATGATCACCGGGATGCCCGCCTGGTTAGCCGCCTGGATGCCGGGCTTGACGGCCTCCGTGTCGGCGGGCGAGATGGCGATCACGTCGACGTTCTGCGAGATGTAGTCCTCGATGATCGCCAGCTGGTCGGCAAAGGCGGTGTGAGTGGCTGGCGAGCGGCTGATGACCTGGACCGCGAAGCCGGCCTCGTTTGCCTGGGCGGCCGCTCGCTCGAAGAAGTCGGTGGCGGTCTGGAAGACGCCGGTAATGTCGGGTGGCGTCCAGCCGATGACGATCGGCTCCTGCCAGCGTCCGCCCGCCGGGTCGGTGGCCGGGACCGGCGAAGGTTCGCCCGGCGCCGGGGTGGTCGGCGGAGGCGTGGCGGGCGCGGGTGTGGCCGGCGCCGCGGTGCAGGCCACGACGCTCAGCACGAGCACTATGCCAAGAGCCAACGGGTTGCGCATCTTCTCCTCCTCCTAACTACTGCCGCTGCGACTTTGTCTCTCTCGACTGCCGAGTTACCTTCCTTCAGCTGCCACCTCCTCCGGCGCCGTCAGACGACCGTGTAGCCGCCGTCGACGACGAGCTCGGTCCCGTTCATGTAACCAGCGGCATCCGACGCGGCGAAGACGATGGCGGCGGCGATCTCCTCCGGTCGGCCCAGCCTGCGCGCGGGCCGGCTCTCGGCCAGCATCCGCTCGTGCTGTGCGGGGTCCGCGGCCGAGGCGATGGCCTGTTCGACGAGCGGCGTCCGCGTGGTGCCCGGACAGACCGACACGGCGCGGATACCGCGCGCCGCGAAGTCGGCCGCGATCGAGCGGGTGAGCATGATGAGTCCTGCCTTGGAGATGTTGTAGGCCGGCTGGCCGGGCACCGCCACCAGTCCCGCCTCGCTGGCCACGTTGACGATCGTGCCGGACCCCTGATCGAGCATGACCGGCAGGACTGCCCGCGCGAGCGCCACGGCCGCCCTCAGGTTGACCGCCATCAGCCGGTCGAAGGCGTCCATGTCCATGCGCTCGAGCGTCGCGAGGAAGTGGATACCGGCGTTGTTCACCAGGCAATCGAGCCGGCCTGCGGCCCCGACGCAGGCCGAGACGAGGCGCTCGGGTGCGCCCTCGCTTGCGATGTCGCAGCGCTCGAAGGCTCCACCGGCTCGCCCGGCCAGCTCGCGCCCAACCTCGTTGCACCGCTCCTCGTCCAGGCCGACGGCCATCACCCACCAGCCGGCGTCGCCCAGGGCCAGCGCCGTCGCGCGACCGATGCCGCTGGTCGCGCCGGTAACAAGGGCCACCCGCTGCGTCATACGGCCAGCCTGAGCACTCCCCTGTCCACGCCGGCCCGCGCGGCGATGTCCTCGCTGACCACCTGGACTTCGATCTTGGTGCGGTCCGCGCGGTGCCAGGCCCGGTAGAACTCGAACAACTCGCCCGAGTCGTCCCAGGCGACCGACTCGACGTAGAGCAGCGGCGCCCCGGTTTCAAGCTCCAGCAGCTGCGCCAGCTCACCCTCGGCCACGACGGCCTCGACGATGCGGCGGCCGCCGGCGACGTTGAGCCCGGCGCTCTCGGCCAGCGCGGCGTAGAGCGAACCGGCGGCCAGCTCGGCCTCCATCACCGCCGGCGCCAGGCGTTCCACGAGGTAGCTGACGACGTACATCACGGCACGCTCATCCACCCAGCGCAGTCGCTCTAGCAGGACGCCCGGCGCCCCGGCCGGCAGGCCCAGGGCCTCTGCCGCGAAGTAAGGCAGCTCGCCTACCTCTCGGCGCAGGACGCGCGAGCGGACGTGGTGGCCCTTGCGCGCGGCCTCTTGGAAGAAGCCCTGCGACGACTGGAGGAACCAGAGCTCGGGCGCGTGCTGGGCCACGAACGTGCCGCGGCCCTTCTCACGCCGGATAACGCCCTCCGCATCGAGCTCGGCCAGCGCCTGGCGCACCGTGGTACGCGAGACATCGAAGTGGCGGCAGATCTCCGGCTCGGAGGGCAGGCGGTCGCCCGGCGCCCAGCGGTTGGCTCTGACCTCCTGCTCGAGGATCTTGCGCAGCTGGAAGTAGAACGGCACGGGCGAGTTGCGGTCGATGCGTGCGGCTGGAAGACTGGGTGGCATGCTTGTACCTACAGGATGACTTTATGACGTCAGGCTGTCAATGCGAATCCGGCGTATGGCCGGCGCGCAGCGGTTCGGCCGCGGCGGCCAGCGCGGCGAAGCGGGGCTCGGCGATCTCGAGCTCGAAGACCTCGGCGATGTGCGAGGTCCAGCCATACAGGAAGTAGCGCCAGCCGTCCTCGACGCGCAGCCGTCTTTCTGCCGCCTGGCGCTGCGCCTGGGCCAAAAAGCGCAGGTCTCCCCTGTAGTTGAACTCCCAGGCCACGCCGCCCTCCGGGAAGCGGACCGAATCGGTGAGGGGCGAGCCCGGCCGGTCCTTGCCCAGGCCGGTGCTGTTGACAACCACCGAGTGAGCCGGCAGCGCGCCGACGAGGGCGTCGCTCTGCTCCGCACTGTGCACGGTGTGGTACTCGACAGGCACGTCGCGTCCAAGGCGCGAATGGATTTGGCGCAGGCCGGCCAGGCGCTCCGCAGAGCGATTGGTGACCACTATGCGCGACGGCGGCGGGTCGGCCAAAAGCAGGCGTGAGGTGAAGGCAGTGCCCGAGCCGCCCGCGCCGAGACAGGCGACCTCAGCCCCCGGCCGCCTGGCGAAGTAGTCGGCGCCACAGATGTCGCCGAAAGCCTGCCACGACGTCAGCGGGTCCTTGGCCCAGCCGAGCAGCCGGTCCCCGCGCCGGGCGATACACGACACCTCGCCGCACAACTCGCTCCAGCGATCCAGGCTGCTGAACATGTCAGCGGCGTGGCGATAGACGGACACCTTGTGAGTGGTGACCAGCGCGCCGCGCGCCGCCGGGTCGGCCGTCAGCTGCCTGACGGCGGCGCGGAACTCCTGCGGCCCGCCGGTGAGCGGGATGTCCAGGCCGACCAGCTCGGCCTCGATGCCCAACATATCGGCCCAGTGCGGGAACACCTGCCTGATCTGCGAGCCGGACGTGTCCACCCCGATGAAATACATCCGGTCCATGCGGCGCTCCCTGTGGTGATGTCACTACAGGTTAGACGAGACGCTGGATCGTGTGCAGGGCCGTACCCGACCGTCCCAGTCGTCCTCAGATGCAATGGTGGAGCTTCCCCGGCCAGAGGCCGAGTTCTGGCAGCCGGAGGGCCAGCGCCTGATCGGTTGTCCGCGAAATCGACCTGCTAGGATTGAAGGTGCGTGCATCGCGCCGTTTTGGCTGGTCAAGTTAGGCTGCCAGAGCGCCCAAGGATGCGCCATAAGAGCGTGAAATCGGCGGCTGTGGCGAGGGCCTTGGATCCGTTCGCGGAGCTGGAACCCTCGAGGGCAGCAGGCACCGTCGCACGCTTGGCCAGAGGCGCGATACTCTAGATCCGGGACCCATTCCCGGAACGTCGAGGCGACGTACCCAAGTGGTTAAGGGGGAGGTCTGCAAAACCTCTATTCACCGGTTCGAATCCGGTCGTCGCCTCCACTCTTCTCGGCCGCTGCGTCGGCGCCATCCAGGAACGCCTCCAGGACCGGCACCAGAGCCTGCGCCTTGTCGGCCGGCATGTGCGCGAGCGCCTCGTTGACCTGGCGGGCGATCAGCTGGCGCGCCTCCGCCAGGCGCCGCTGACCGGCGGTCGTCAGCTCCAGCACCACCGCCCGACGGTTCGACTCATCCTGGCGGCGCTCGACCAGCCCGTCGACGACGAGCTTCTCGACCAGCCGCGACGCGCCCGACACCTGCTGACCGGTCGCATCGGCGACCTGGTGCAGGTGGCGCGCGCCATCATCGATCGCCGCCAGCACCCCCACGTGGTAGACGGTCAGGTCGAGCTCGGCCTGGAGTAGCCGCGAATAGCGGTTGCCGAGACGGCGAACACGCTCGATCGCCTCTAGCAGCTCGGCCGCCGGCGCCGTGGTTGCCTGCTCCATCGTTGCCGATGGTAACATTTGCGGCTCGCAACAATCTCAGCCAACGCATATCCCAGCCGCGAAGCCGAAGAGGGACCCGACTTGCGCCTGATCCTCCTGGTGCTGGCGCGCGCCAGCGCCCGCCAGCCCGTGACGATCCTCGTCGTGCTCGGCCTGCTGACGGTTGTCCTCGGTATGCTCGCCAGCCAGCAGCGCGTCGAAGCCGACCTCACCGCCTTCGCGCCCGACACCGAGCGCAATCGCGCCTTCCAGCGAGTGCAGGAGGACTTCGGGGTCGGCGGCAGCAGCGTGCAGGTTGTCGTCGACGCGGGGGAGGGGGGCGACGTCATCTCGTCGGCTGCCCTAGTCGACACCTCGGCCATCAGCTCGGCGCTGGAGAGCGACCCTGACGTCCAGGCCGCGCTGGCGGAACCATCGGCCGCCGGCCCGCCGATCGTCTCCTTTGCCCTGCCGGTGCTGTCGGCGCTCGAGATGCAGGGCCTCGACCCGGCCGACGTTCCCGACGACCAGATCGACGCCATCGCCGGCCAGGCCTACCAGTCGCCGCGGGCCGCCCAGCTGGCGCTGCTCCTCTCGCGCGACCGTGACCTGACCGCCGCGTCGGCGCGCGGCGGACTGATCGTCGTCCAGTTCCACCCCGACCTCGACGAGAACGAGCAGGCCGAGGCGGCGCGCGCGGTCCGTCGCGTCGTCGACGACACGCGCCTCGGCTCCGTCCGCGCGCTGGCCTTCAACCGCGAGCTGTTGCTGACCGACCTCGAGGGTGGGTTGGTCGACGAGATGCCCTTCCTGCTCGGCCTGAGCCTGCTGCTCATCGTCGGCATCCTGCTGGTCATCTATCGGAGCATCCTCGACGTCGTGCTCGGGCTGACCGGGCTCGTCATCACGATCACGTGGATGTACGGCTTCGGCGTCTTGATGGGCCCTCAATACCTCGGCATCGCCGGCAACTTCAGCCAGATCAGCATCGTGGTGCCGGTATTGCTCGTTGGCCTCGGCATCGACTACGCCATCCATCTGACGTCGCGCTACCGCGAGGAGCGGGCAGCGGACGCCGGTTCGGATGCTGCGGCGGCGACGGCGATCACGTCGGTGGGCGGGGCGTTGGTGCTGGCGACGATCACGACGGTTGTGGCGTTCCTGACAAACGTCTTCACGCCGGTGCCGCCGGTGCGCGACTTCGGCTTGTTCACGGCGGCCGGCGTCGTCTCGGCGTTCGTCGTGATGGCGCTGCTCGTGCCGTCGGCGCGGCATGCCATCGATCGCCGGCGGGGAGCGGCGGCCGTCCGGGGCCGTGGCCGGGACGCCGGTGGCACCGGGCCGGCCGGCCTGCGCGCGGTCATGGCGCGGGCGGCGCTGCTGACGGAGCACGCGCCGCGCCTGACTCTCGCCGTCGCTGCGCTGGTGACCGCGCTCGCCGCGTGGGCCGCGACGCAGGTGCCGACCGAGTTCGCGCAGGAGGACTTCATCCCCGACGACTCCTACGCCGCCGACGCGATCTCGACCACCCGCCAGCTGTTCGGGGGCGACCTGACCGAGCAGACATACGTCCTGGTCAACGGCA
The DNA here is from genome assembly GCA_964425305.1 of uncultured Anaerolineaceae bacterium. Lineage (GTDB taxonomy): Bacteria > Chloroflexota > Limnocylindria > Limnocylindrales > CSP1-4 > JALYGJ01. The sequence goes on from CAYRMQ010000018.1 coordinate 17,244, forward strand.
GCCTGATCGACCCGGCGCTGGCCAATGCCGTGCTCGCTGCGCAGGCCGACATCGCGAGCGAGGTCGATCCCGAGCTGATCCGTGGCGGCGCCGACGTGACGTCTGCGCCGGGGCTGGTCGCGCGCCTTGCCGCCCTCTCTGCTGCCCCGCCCGACCCGTCGTTCCCGGCCGAGGAGCTGGCCGCCGCGCTGGCCGCCAATGGCTGGACGGGGGCAGGATTCGCGCCGGACGCCGACGTGGCGGCGCTGTACGGGCTGGTCGAGCGTGCGTTTCCCGGTGAGCTTGGCCGCGTCCTGTCCGACGACGGCGCCGGATTGCTGATCGTCGGCTCGGCGGCAGCCGAGGAGCGGGCCGCCGAGCTGGAAGGGCAGCTACTGTCGGCGACGGCGGCCATCGCCGACGCCGGCGCGCAGCGGACCGTCGTCAGCGAGCAGCTCGTCTTCGGCGAGACGCTCACCTCGCTGAGCCAGTCGCAGACCCGCTCGATCATGATCACCCTGCTGGCGGCGCTGGTCCTGCTCGTCGGCTACTACGGGCTGGCGCACCGCCAGCCCCTGCTTGGCCTGCTGACGATGGTGCCCTCGACGCTTTCGGCGGCATGGGTCATCGGTTCGATGTGGCTGCTCGGACTGAGCTTCAACGTGCTGACGACGACGATCGCCGCGCTGGCCATCGGCATCGGCGTGCCCTACGGCATCCACATCACCCACCGCTTCGTCGAGGACCGCCGCCGCAACGCCGGTGTCGACGAGGCGATGCGCCAGACGATGCTCCACACCGGCGGCGCGCTGGCCGGCTCGGCGATCACGACCGCTGCCGGCTTCGGCGTGCTGGTGCTGGCCAGCCTGACGCCGATCCAGCAGTTTGGCGGCGTGACGGCGCTGACGATCCTCTACGCGCTGGTCGGCGGCGTGCTTGTCCAGCCGAGCCTGCTCGTGCTGTGGGATCGCTGGATGCGGCGGCGGCAGCTCGAGGCCTCCGCCTCTGTCGCGTAGCGCCCCTATAGTGCCTTTGACGAGACTCAGAAGGGCAGAAGAGACAGGAGGGAAGGCAGTGGACAGCGGTGCGGCGCGGGACGTGCTCGAACGCTACTGGCAAGCGCTGAGTGACGGCGATTTCGAAGCGGTCGGCAGCCTGTTCAGCGACGACGTCGTCGTCGAGTGGCCGCAGTCGGGTGAGCGGGTGCGAGGCAAGGAGGCGTGTCTGAGCATCTACCGCAGCTATCCCGGCGGTAGCCCCAGGTTCGGGCAGCTGTCGAGGATCCTCGGTCGCGACGACCTGTGGGTCGCCGAGGCATTTGTCGACTATCCCGACGGCAAGCGATACGTCGTGGTCGCCGTCGTCGAGCTGGCCGACGGCAAGATCGCCCACGAGATCGACTACTTCGCCGAGCAGCTGCCGGCGCCCGAGTGGCGGATGCAGTGGGTCGAGCAGACCTGACGCACGCCAGGCGAGCGCCCGGCTGAGCGAGGGAGCGCTAGACTCGAACCGGGACGGCCACCCGGGCGGTGCTCGAGCCGAAGTGGCGGAACGGCAGACGCGGCGGACTTAAAATCCGCTGCCCGAGAGGGCGTGTGAGTTCGAATCTCACCTTCGGCACCAACAGGCATGCCGGCCGTCCGCCTCGAGTCTAGGCTGGATCGGGCACTCTGGGAACCAGGGAAACTGTCGGCCAGGCGACTGCAGGGCTGTCGCGTGGATGCCAGCTGTGCAGCGCAAGCCGGCTGACACGGCTCCCGCCGCGCACGCCGGGCCTGGTTAGTGGCTGCTGTGGCAGGCTTTGCGCTGGTAGTGCGTCATGCCCGCTGTCGCCGCGAGCCTTGCGCGGGGGATCGCGGTACGTGCCACAGCGGCGCAGACGCGCACTGAATCAGCACCGCGAAGAGGTAGATGTCCGTGTCTGAGCAGGTTGACGTCGTCGTCGTGGGACTCGGTACCGGAGGCGAGGAGCTCGGCGGCCGGCTGGCGATGGCCGGCCTCGACGTCGTCGGTATCGAGCCCGAGCTGGTCGGCGGCGAGTGCGCCTACTGGGCCTGCATCCCGACCAAGATGATGATTCGCGCGGCGAACCTGCTGCAGGAGGCACGGCGCGTCGATGGGATGGCCGGCCACGCCGACGTCTCGCCCGACTGGACGCAACTGGCGACACGCATCCGCGAGCAGGCGACGGCCGACTGGGACGACAGCATCGCGGTCAAGCGCTTCGAGGGCCGTGGCGGCACGTTCGTCCGCGGGCGCGGAAGCTTGAGCGGGCCGAACACCGTCCGCGCGGACGGCCGCTCGTTCGAAGCCAGCCGCGGGATCGTCATCGCCACCGGTTCGCGGCCCATCGCCCCGCCGATCCCCGGCCTCGACGACGTCGGCTACTGGACCAGCCGCGACGCGGTCAGCGCGCCGGAGCTGCCCGCCTCGCTGTTGATCATCGGGGGAGGGGCCGTCGGCTGCGAGCTCGGCCAAGTCTTCGCCCGCTTCGGCTCACGCGTGACCATCGTCGAGGGGAGCGACCGGCTGCTGTCCGCCGAAGAGCCCGCTGTCGGCGCTCTGCTGGGCGAGGTCTTCGAGCGGGAGGGCATCGACGTCCGAACCGGCCGGCGCGTCGAGGAGGTCCGTCGCTCGAGTGGCTCTATCGTCGCCCGCCTCAGCGATGGCACCGAACTTTCTTCCGAGCGCCTGCTGGTCGCGGTCGGCCGGCGCCCTGCGCTCGACGGCCTCACCCTCGAGGCGGCCGGCATCGACGTTTCGACTGGCCACGTTCCTGTCGACGACGACCTTCGCGCGGGCGACGGCGTTTGGGCGATGGGCGACGTCACCGGCAAGGCGCTGTTCACGCACCGGGCGCTGGCGCAGGCGCCGGTCGTGGAGGCCGGCATCCTGGGCAGGGAGCCGCCAAAGATTGACTACACGGCGTTCCCGCGGGCGACCTTCACCGACCCTGAGGTCGGCGCCGTCGGCATGACTGAGGCGGACGCCCGGGCGGCGGGCATCGACGTCACGGTGTCAATCAAACAGGTCGGGGCGACCTTCCGCGGCTGGATCCACGGCACGGGCAACGATGGGTTCATCAAGCTCGTCGTCGACGCACAAAAGGGCGTGATAGTGGGCGCAACATCGGTCGGGCCGGCCGGCGCCGAGGTCCTCGGCCTGCTGACGGCGGCCATCCATGCCCGGCTACCGATGGGGCGCCTGGGCGACATGATCTATGCCTTCCCGACCTTCTTCGGCGGCGTCGGCGAGATGGTCGGCGCGTACGGCAGGGCACTCGTCCAGGTCATGGACCCGGAGGCGGAGTTCCTGCTCGAGCGCTGAGCGCCTTGCGGCTCGCCCGCGCAGGCGTCAGCCGCGCTTGAGCAGGCTGGCGATGCCCTTGCGCTTCGGCTGCGGCGCGGCGCGAGTCTCGGCCTGCTGCCCGCGCAGGATTGCCGCCAGTTGGCGGATGGCCTGCGCCGCAGGGCTGCGCGGGGCGGACAGGATCAGCGGCTGGCCCTCGTTGGCGGCGCTCAGGAAGAGCTCACCGTCGTGCGGTATCTCGACGGCGATGGGTACGCCGAGGTGCTCCTGGATCTGCTCGGCGCTGACGCTCTGGCGCGCGAACAGGTTGTTGAGCACGAAGACTGTCCGTTCCGCCACGCCTTCGACCTCGTTGATCAGCTCGAGGGCCCCCTGTAGGACGCGCAGCGACGGGATCTCGGGAGTGACGGTCAGCACGATCCGGTCGGCGGCGCCCATCTCCGCCAGCACGCGCCAGTCGAGCACGCTGCCCGCGTCGACGACCACCTGCCCGAACCCACGACGCAACGCGTCGACCAGCGCCGTCGCCTGCTGATGGTCGACCGACGTGCCCAGGTCGGGCCGGTACGGCGCCACGAAGACGTGCACCCCACCGGGGTGCCCGGCGCCCGCCTGCCGCAATGCGTTGCCGTCCTCGAGGGCCTGCTCGTCGCGCGCCAGGTCGGCCGTCGTCGTCGCGCCCTGCACGTCGAGCAGCGTCGCCACCTGGCCGCGCTGGAAGTCGAGATCGGCGATGGCGACCGGCGCGCGCGACGCCCCAGCCAGCGCGAGCGCAGTGTTGACGGCCAGCGTCGTCGTGCCCACGCCGCCCTTGGCGGCGGCGAAGACGAAGACCTCGTGCGCCCGTGCCGCCGGTCCGACGGCGATGTCGGCGGGCACGCCGTCGGCGGTTGCCGTCGACCCCGATTCCGTGCGCAGGAGCAGCGCGTCGACGAGCGCGTCGAGCTCGCGCGGATCGAACGGATAGGTGAGCACGTCGTCGGCACCCGCCTCGAGCAGCCGCACGCGCAGCTCGACGTCGTCGCCGTGGGCGACGGCGAGCAGCGGCAACTGCGCCGGCCCGGCGGCGTCGGCTGCCTTGCGCAGTTCATGGGCCAGCCGGGCGACGACCTTGTCGTCGGCGGCATCGACGACCAGCAGCTGATGGCCTGTCGCGTCGCGCGCGGCGACGGCCGGGTCGGTGACGACCGATGCCTGGATCCCGCTCGACTTGAGGGCGGCGACCAGCGCCTGCTCGGCAGGCCCGTTGACAGACAGGATGAGCGCCCGAGAAGACATGCCGCGGGTCCCTCCGGCCGGGCTGAGGATGAGGTCGGGCGGAGTCTAGCAAAGCGGACAGGGCGCCACCGGGCGCTATACTGTTCGCCTGATCCTTTCAGCTCCGCCGTGGATCGCCCGGTCCGCCAGCGGGGCCAATCCCAAGGGAAGGAGTTCTGAGCATGCGACGTTATGAGTTGATGGTCGTGATCCAGCCGGACGCGCCCGAGGACGTGGTCCAGGCGATCATCGACCGCGCCACCCGGTCGGTCATCGACGGGGGAGGTCAGATCATCAAGGTCAGCCCGTGGGGCCGGCGGCGGCTGGCCTATCCCATCGGCCAGTTCCGCGAGGGGTCGTACTTCATCGTCGTCTTCGACTCGCCGCCGGAGGCCGTCGCCGAGCTCGAGCGAGGGCTGAACATCAGCGAGGACGTCATGCGCCACCTCGTCACGCGTGTCGAGCGGCCCGTCGCCGCCCGGCGGCCGGCCACGGGCACTGCCGAGGGCGGTGAGGACGAGGAGGAAGAGGGCCCGCCACCGGAGGAAGAGGACGTGGACCTAGACCGCGAGTTCATCGACGAGTCGGAGAGCGAAGCGGCTCCGGCCGCCACGGATCGATAGGCCAGGAGGCGCGACGTGTCGCTCAACAAGTGCATGATCATCGGCAACCTCGGGCGTGATCCCGAGATGCGCTATACGCCCAGCGGCCAGGCCGTGACGCAGTTCACGGTCGCGGTCAACCGCAACTACAAGGACCAGCAAGGCGAGCGGCAGGAGGAGACCGAGTGGTTCCGGGTGGTCGCCTGGGGCCAGTCGGCCGAGTTCGCCGCCGAGTACCTGCGCAAGGGCAACAAGGTCTACGTCGAGGGCCGTCTCCAGACGCGCCAGTGGGAGGGCCAGGACGGCCAGAAGCGCTACACGACCGAGCTGGTGGCAAACACCATCAAGAACCTCGAGCGGCGCCCGCGCGACGAGTCGGGCGAACCGGGTGGTCAGCCGTCGGCTCGTCCGGCCGCCGCCGGTGGCCGGACATCCGACCAGCCCGAGGCCGACTACGACGACCTGCCCTTCTAGCTACTGAAAGGAAACACCCTCATGCCGCCCAGCCGCGGTCGCAAGCGCGACGACTTCTACAGAGACAGACGGCGTCGGAAGGTCTGCTCCTTCTGCGCCGACAAGACGGTCCACATCGACTACAAGGAGATCAACCGCCTGCGCCGCTACCTGTCGGAGCGGGCCAAGATCGAGCCGCGCCGCAAGACCGGCACCTGCGCCGCCCACCAGCGCGAGCTGTCGCTGGCACTGAAGCGGGCGCGCCACGTGGCGCTGCTGCCCTACGCGCCACAGCATCTCCGGCCGTAGGCCGGTCTGGCGGCGCAGAGGCGGCGCTATACTCGGCCCGATGGTGACCCAGAAGGAGCGGCGGGCTCCGCTGTCCGGCAGCGGCACGCGGCCGGCCGATCCGGCCGTCGTCTGCTACTTCGGCGGCGAGTTCGCGCCCCTCGGCGAGGCGCGCATCCCGGTCATGACCCACGGCTTCCTGTACGGCACGGCCACCTTCGAGGGCATCCGCGCCTACTGGAACGAGGAGCATGAGCAGCTCTACGCGCTGAAAGTGCGCGAGCACTACCAGCGCATGTGGAACTCGGCCAAGATCCTGCTCATGACGCCGCCGCACAGCGTCGACGAGCTGATCGAGATAACCGTCGACCTGCTGCGGCGCAACGGCTTCCGCCAGGACACCTACGTTCGCCCGACGCTGTACAAGTCGACCGAGGCGATCGGCGTCCGGCTGCACAACCTCGACGAGGCGCTGGTCATCTTCGCCGTGCCCTTCGGCGAGTACCTGACGACGGCCGGCTGCACGGCGCAGACCGTCTCGTGGCGGCGCAATAGCGACCTGGCCATCCCGGCCCGAGCCAAGATCGTCGGCGCCTACGCCAACAGCGCCTTTTCCAAGAGCGAGGCCGCGCTCAACGGCTTCGACGAGGCGATCGTGCTGACCCACGACGGCCACGTCTCGGAGGGCAGCGCCGAGAACCTGTTCATGGTGCGCAACGGCAGGCTGATCACGCCGCCGGTCACCGACGACATCCTCGAGGGCATCACCCGCACGGGGCTGATCCAGCTGGCACGGCAGGAGATGGGCCTCGAGACGGTCGAGCGCCAGATCGACCGTAGCGAGCTGTACCTTGCCGACGAGGTGTTCCTGTGCGGCACCGGAGCGCAGATCTCGCCCGTCACGTCGATCGACAACCGCGTCGTCGGCGATGGCCGCGTCGGTCCGATCTCCGAGCAGCTTTCCAAGCTCTACTTCGACGCCGTCCGCGGCCGCCTGCCGGCCTACTCCGATTGGGTGACGCCCATCTACTGAGCCAGCCCGGCCCGTTCCGCCGACGACCAGGGCCCGTTTCCGCCGACGACCCCGTTTCCGCCGACGGCCGGCGCCGCTTCCGCTATATGTCGGCTCTGCCGACACTAACTCGCCGAGCGGCCCGGGCTTCCGTCAGATGTCGGCGTGGCCGACGTTACGCGGCTCCGGCGGTCGCTCGGCTGCCCTGGAGCGGCTCGGCTGGGTCTCGGCAGGCTTCAGTCGTGCGTGGAATTGCCCGGCGAGGGGCGACGCACGCGCCGAATGGATGACGGATTCCGCATAGTGTTGGCCTGGCCGACAGATGACAGGAACCAGATGCCCGCGAGCTCGCCGATGGGCTGACGGATCCACCGCCTGACCTCGCGCGAGCGCGCCGGCAGAACGCTGTCGAGTGCGCCGGCGTGTCGCTCGACCCGCCCGTCGGGCCGTGGAATCCTCAGGCAGGACGACAACTCGACCGACTGGTTGCGACGTCCGCCAGTCGAGGTCGCGGGCGGCAATCTTCGCGGCGAGGCGCACCTTCGTTCCGAGTGGTCGGAGCAGCGTGTCGACGCCCGCGATCTCCGACTTGACTTCCACCACCAGGAGGACTCGCGCGGCGGCATGCCAGGCGAGGATGTCGATCGAGCCGCGCTCGCCGTACTCGGAGAAGGTCACTTCCACGCGCGTCTGCCAGTCCAGGTCGTGAAGGATCGCCAGCACAGCCGCCACGAGCCGGGCATGCGTCTCGTCGAGCAGCCTGTCGAGAGCGGCTCCCCGCCACTCCGCGTAGGCCTTCAGTCGCGCGCCGAGGGCGGCAAAGCAGCGATCCACCTCGCCAAACGTGAGATCGTCGATCTCACCGGCCTCGAGCTTGATGACCTTCCACCTGCCCACGCCCGCTTCGTCCGAGACGTCGACCTGGCGGAGGCGCAGCGTCACCCGAAGCGCCCGGTGCGTTCTGGCCAGCCGGCTCCCATCCACGGCGCGCATTGTCGGGAGCGCCGCTCAACAGCGACTTATCGGGACCGTGGACAGGCGGCGGTCGGTGCCGTGGGCAGGCATCCGTCGGTAGGCGCCCGTCCGCGAGGAGGGCAGTGGCCGCTATCCTGAGCGGGCATGTCAATCGAGCAGCGCCCCGAGACCCCCTTCCGGCCGGTCGAGCGCCAGCTCGACCTGCCAGCGCTCGAGAGCGACGTGCTGGCACTGTGGCGTGAGCGCCGCCCGTTCGAGCGGCTGCGCGCGCAGAATGCCGGCAACCCGCACTGGTCGTTCCTCGACGGGCCGATCACGGCCAACAACCCGATGGGCGTCCACCACGCCTGGGGTCGGACGTACAAGGATCTCTACCAGCGCTTCCGCGCGATGCTCGGCCACGACCAGCGCTGGCAGAACGGCTTCGACTGCCAGGGGCTGTGGGTCGAGGTCAACGTCGAGCGCGAGCTCGGCTTCACCAGCAAGCGCGACATCGAGGACTTCGGCATGGCCGAGTTCGTCAGCCTGTGCAAGCAGCGCGTGCTGACCTACGCCGCCGTCCAGACCGAGCAGTCGATCCGCCTCGGCATGTGGATGGACTGGAACGACCCCGACGAGCTGCGCCGGCTGCGCGACCTGCTGGCCGACGATCCCGCGCAGCAGGTCACCGTCGAGGGTCCCGACGGCCCGGTCACGGACAGCGTCGAGATGATCGTTGGGCGTCTGGGCACGCCCGAGACCGGCGGCTCGTACTTCACTTTCTCGAACGAGAACAACGACCTGATCTGGGGCTTCCTCGCCGAGGTCAACCGCCGCGGCTGGCTGTACAAGGGCCACGACTCGATGCCGTGGTGCTCGCGCTGCGGCACGGGCATCAGCCAGATGGAGATGAACGAGGGCTACAACGACCGCGAGGATCCCGGCCTGACCGTCCGCTTCCCGCTGCTCGACCGGCCCGGTGAGTGGCTGCTCGTCTGGACGACGACGCCCTGGACGCTGACGGCGAACGTCGCGGCGGCGGTCGGCGAGGAGCTCGCCTACGTCAAGGTCCGCCAGGGCGACGACGAGTACTGGCTGGCCCGCGGAACGCTCAAGTCGGCGTTGCGCGGCCCGTTCGAGGTGCTCGAGGAGCGGCCCGGGCGCGAGCTTGTCGGCTGGCGCTACGGCGGGCCGTTCGACGAGCTGCCACAGGTTCAGTCGGCCTTCGCCGAGGCCGGCTACGAGCACCGCGTCGTGGCGTGGGTCGACGTTGGCGAGGAGGAGGGCACGGGCATCGTCCACATCGCGCCGGGCGCCGGTGCCGAGGACTACCAGTTGGGCAAGGACCTCGGGCTGCCGATCATCTCGCCGCTGACGGAGGACGGCCACTACGTGGAGGGCTTCGGGCCGCTGAGCGGGCTCGACGCGCACGGCATTGCCGAGCGCATCGTGGTGGACCTCGAGGAGAAGGGCCACTTCTACCACCTCGAGCCGTACGTCCACCGCTACCCGCACTGCTGGCGCTGCGGCACGCCGCTGCTCTTCCGCGTCGTCGACGAGTGGTACATCGACATGGGTCCGGTCTACGAGGCGCCGCGCGAGACGCTGACCAGGGAGCAGGTCGACGCCAGCCTGCGCTACCAGATCATGGAGGTCGTCGACCAGATCCGCTGGATCCCCGGCTTCGGCTACGAGCGCGAGCTCGACTGGCTGCGCACAATGCACGACTGGATGATCAGCAAGAAGCGCTACTGGGGGCTGGCCCTGCCCATCTGGGAGTGCCGGGCGTGCGGCTCGTTCGAGGTCATCGGCGGGCGCGAGGAGCTGAAGGAGCGCGCCGTCGAGGGCTGGGCCGAGTTCGAGGGCCACACCCCGCACCGGCCGTACGTCGACGCCGTCAAGATGAAGTGCGCTTCGTGCGGCGAGCTGACATCGCGCATCCCCGACGTGGGCAATCCCTGGCTCGACGCCGGCATCGTGCCCTTCTCGACGCTGCACTACCGCACCGACCCGGATTACTGGCAGAGGTGGTTCCCGGCCGACTTCATCACCGAGAGCTTCCCCGGCCAGTTCCGCAACTGGTTCTATTCGATGCTGGCGATGAGCACGGTGCTGCGCCGCGAGCCGCCGTTCCGGACGATCTTCGGCTACGCCACGCTCTTCGGCGAGGACGGCCGGCCGATGCACAAGAGCTGGGGCAACGCGATCGAGTTCAACGAGGCCGCCGATCGGATGGGCGTCGACGTCATGCGCTGGATGTTCGCCAAGGCGCGGCCGGAGGACAACATCCTGTTCGGCTACAACGCCGCCGACGAGGCCCGCCGCGAGCTGCTCATCCTGTGGAACGTCTTCCGCTTCTTCGCCGACAACGCCCGCCTCGCTCGCTGGCGATCGGACGGCGCCGAACCGGCGCCGGCGACCGAGCAGGTGCTCGACCGCTGGATCATGTCGCGGACGGCCGGCCTCGCCGCCGGGGCACGCGCCGACCTCGAGGGCTACGACGCGCGCGGCGCCGCGCAGCGCCTGGCGCAGCACATCGACGAGCTGTCGACGTGGTACCTGCGCCGCAGCCGCCGGCGCTACTGGCGCAGCGAGGACGAGGCCGACCGGCAACAGGCGTTCACCGTCCTGCGCGCGGCGCTGGTCGGGGTGGCGCGCGTGCTGGCGCCGATCCTGCCCTTCCTGTCCGAGCGGCTGTACCAGGACCTCGTCGTCGCCACCGACACCGACGCGCCCGACTCGGTCCACCTGACGCGCTGGCCGGACGAGGAGCTGGCTCGCCACCGCGACGAGCGGCTGGAGGCGGCGATGAGCACGGTGCTGCGCGCGGTCGAGCTGTCGCGCACGCTGCGCGGCCAGGCCGGGCTGCGCCTGCGCCAGCCGCTGCGCCGGATGTGGCTGGCCCTGCCCGGAGGCGCGCTGGGCAGCGGCCACGAGGCCGCTGATCGGGCGCTGCTCGACCTGCTCGCCGACGAGGTCAACGTCAAGCAGATCGAGCTGATCGGCGACGAGTCGGAGCTGGTCGAGCGGCGCGTCAAGCCGCTGCTGCCGGTCATCGGGCCGCGCCTCGGAGCCGACGTGCCCAGGATCATGGCCGCGGCGCGCGCCAACGAGGTCGAGTACCTGCCGGGAGGTGGCGTGCGCCTGGCCGGCGTCGAGCTGGCGCCGGACGAGGTCGAGATACTGGCCACGCCGCGAGCGGGCACCGCCGTCGCCCACGACGATGGACTGGTCGTCGTCATCGACACCGACATCGACGATGAGCTGCGCGCGGAGGGCGACGCGCGCGAGCTGCAGCGCGCCGCGCAGGACCTGCGCAAGCAGGCCGGCCTCGAGCCCGACGACCAGATCGAGCTGTGGGTCGACGCGCCTCTCGAGGTGCTGGCGCCGATCGAGCGATACCTGTCCCGCCTCGCCGACGAGACGCTGGCGACCGAGCTGACGCGGGGGCGCCCGCCGGCGGACGCGCTGACCGCCAGCCAGCCGGTCAGCCGGGGAACGGTCACCCTCGGGCTGCGCAGCCGCGGACGGCGCGATTGAGCGGGGCACGATCACGGCGCTGGCTCGTCTTCGTCGGGCTCGCCGCAGCGGTGATCGTGGCCGACCAGCTCACCAAGCTGTGGGTCGTCGCGACGTTCCCCCAGCCGACGCGCATCGTCGGCGATCTGCTGCGCATCGTCATCGTCCACAACACCGGCGGCATCTTCGGCCTGTTCGGTGACTCGGCGGCGCTGCTCGCGCTGGCCAGCACGGTCGTGATCGCGCTGATCGTCGTCTACCAGGCGCGCGAGGGCGTCCGCCATTGGCTGCCGACGGTGGCGCTGGGACTGCTGCTCGGCGGGGCCATCGGCAACCTCATCGACCGCCTGCGGCTGGGCTACGTCGTCGACTTCGTCGACGTCGGCATCGGCGACCTGCGCTGGTACACCTTCAACGTCGCCGACTCGGCGATCAGCACGGCGATCCTGCTGCTGATCGTGATCGCCGTCTTCGGCCAGCGCCTCGGGCTGGCGGCGGAGCCGGCGGCGTGAGCGGCCGCGTGACGCTGACCGTGCCACCCGGCGCCGGCCGTGCCGACCGCCTGGTCGCCGACGCGGCCGGCCTGTCGCGCACCTACATCCAGCGCCTGATCGAGGAGGGGCGGCTGACCGCCGGCGGCCGGCCGGTCAAGGCTAACGCCGTGCTCGAGCCGGGCACGACGCTCGAGCTGGATCTGCCCGAGCCGGTCGCCCAGACCCTGCACGCCGAGGACATCCCGCTGCGCGTGGCGTACGAAGATGAGGACGTGCTGATCATCGACAAGCCGGCCGGGCTGATCACGCACCCGGCGCCGGGCCATTCGACGGGCACGCTCGTCAACGCGCTCCTGGCGCGCGGTGGCGCCGAGGCCTACGGAGCGCTCGGCGGCGCCGACCGGCCGGGCATCGTCCATCGCCTCGACCGCGACACCAGCGGGCTGATCGTCGTCGCCCGCAACGACCGCGCGCAGGCGGCGCTGATGGCGCAGCTCAAGGCGCGCCGCGTCAAGAAGACCTACCTGGCGCTCGTCACCGGGTCGCCGCCGGCCGAGGTCGGCCGCATCGAGGCGCCCATCGGCCGCGACCCGCGCCACCCGCGGCGGATGGCCGTCACGGCCGGCGGCCGACCGGCACTGACCGGCTATCGGGTGTGCGAGCGCTTCGCCGACTGGGCGCTGCTCGAGCTCGACCTGATCACCGGCCGGACGCACCAGGTCCGCGTCCACATGGCGTCGATCGGCCACCCCGTGGCCGGCGACCAGGTCTACGCCACGGGCGCCGCGCGCCGTGGGCCGGCCGGGCTCGAGCGGCTGTTCCTGCACTCGTGGCGCGTCGAGTTCGCGGCCGTCGCCGGCGACCGGTTGATCCGCGCCGAGGCGCCGCTGCCGCCAGAGCTGGAAGGCGTGCTCGCCGGCCTGCGCCGGGCAGCGGCCGGGTTGCCGACGTGAGCGCGCGGGTGATCGGGTGAGCGAGCGGGTGGTCGGTGCCCCCGGCGCGATGATCGTGATCATCTCGGGGCCGTCGGGCGTGGGCAAGGACACCATCATCCGCACGCTGCGCGAGCGCCATCCCGATTCGCGGCGGCGCTTCGTGGTGACGTACAAGACGCGCCAGCCGCGCAGCGGCGAGATCGGCGGCGAGGACTACCACTTCGTCAGCATCGACGAGTTCCTGCGCATGCAGGTCGAGGGCGAGCTGCTCGAGGCGAGCGAGGTCCACGGCCACTGGTCGGGCACGCCGCGCGACCAGGTCGCCGCCGCTTTGGCCTCCGGCTGCGACGCCATCCTCAAGATCGACGTGCAGGGCGCCGACAAGATCAAGGCCCTCGTCCCCGAGGCGCTGCGCATCTTCGTCGCGCCGCCATCGATGGAGGACCGCGCCCGACGCCTCGCCAGGCGGGCTACCGAGACGGCCGAGGAGCAGGCCCAGCGCAACCGCGACGCTGAGATGGAGATGGCGCGGGCAGCCGACTACGACTACGTCGTCGTCAACGAGACGGGCGAGGTCGAGCGGACGGCGGCGCAGATAGACCAGATCATCCGCCGCGAGCGTGAGCGCCACGCGGACCGCCGCATCAGCTTCTGACGGCGTGGGTGCCGCGGCCGGCGCTGGGCCGCTTGCCGAGGTGCGGCCGACTGACGGCGCGCCCGGGCGGCGCTTCGCCGAGGTCGCCGTCGACGCCGCCGGCACGGCTGGTGGGCAGACCTTCACCTACCACCTGACCGACGCGCTGGCCGACCTGGCCGCCGGCGAGGCGGTCCTCGTCGAGTACGGCCGGCGGCGGGCACTCGGCGTGGTGCTATCGCTCCACGGCGAGCCGCCGGCGCGCCCGACCAAGCCGATCGTAGACCGCGTGCGCAGCGACGGGCCGCTGCTCGCCCCGCTCCAGCTGCGCCTGGCCGAGCACATCAGCCGGCGCTACCTGGCGCCGCCGGCGGTCGTCGTCCGCCAGATGCTGCCGCCCGGCTTCCTCGAGCGGGTCGAGATGGTGGCGCGGGCGCTGTCCGGCGCCGAGGCGGGGACGGACGACGACTTGCTGCGGCTTGTCGTCGAGGCGGGCGACGAGGGTGTGCCCGTCGCCGAGCTGGCGCAGCCGGCCGGCCGGACGGCGCTGCTACACCGGCTGCACCGGCTCGCCGAGCGCGGCCTGCTCGTGACGGAATGGCGCGTCGGGCCCAGCCGAACGACGGAACGGCTGGAGCGGCTTGTCCGGCTCACCGACGAGGGGCGGAGGGTGGCGGAGGCGGTTGCGGCCGGCGAGGGCAGCGGCGGCAGGCCGCTCGGGCCGCGGCAGCAGGCCGTGCTCAGCGAGCTGGCCACGTCGCCGGATGCCCTGCCTTCTGCTCGGCTGGCCGAGCGACACGGCGGCAGCGCGCTGCCCGGCCTCCTGCGGCGCGGGCTGATCTCGCTCGAGACGGCGCGCGTCGAGCGCCGGCCGCTGGCCGACCGGCCGGCGCCACTGCGCGGGACGCTCCCGGCGGCGACGGCTCTGAGCGCCGAGCAGGCCGATGTCGCGCGGCGGATCGGCGAGCTGATCGACACGCGCCGGCATCGGGGCCTGCTGCTCGAGGGCCAGGCGGCGAGCGGCAAAAGCGCCGTCTACGCGGCGGCCATCGCGACGGCGGTGGGCGCCGGGCGTGGCGCGCTCGTGCTGGTGCCCGAGATCGCGCTGGCCGTGCCCCTACTCGAGCGCCTGCACCACGACCTCGGCGTCGAGGTGGCCCTGCTGCACAGCGCGCTCGGTGACGGCGAGCGCACCGACGAGTGGCGGCGCATCCGCGCCGGGCAGGTGCGAGTGGTCGTCGGCACGCGCCTGGCGCTGACCGCGCCGCTGGCCGACCCGGGCGTGATAGTCGTCGACGAGGAGCACGACGCCGCCTACAAGTCGGACCGCACGCCGCGATTGCAGGCGCGCGACGTGGCGCTCGAGCTCGGCCGCCTGGCCGAGGCGCCGGTCGTGCTGGGCAGCGCCACGCCCGACGTCGTCAGCGTCGGCCGCGCCCAGCTCGGTCTGCTCGACCATCTGCGCCTGGCCGAGCGCGTGGCCGGCAGACCGGCGAGCGTGGAGGTCGTCGACCTGCGCCTGGAGCTGGCGGCGGGCAATCGGGGCCTGCTCTCGCGTGCGCTGACCGAGGCGCTGGCCGGCCTTGATCGCGATGCCGGCGAGCAGGCCATCCTGCTGATCAACCGGCGCGGCAGCGCGTCGGTCGTGCTGTGCCGCGACTGCGGCTACGTCCAGGTATGTCCGGAGTGCCAGCGGCCGCTCGTCTTCCACGCCACGACGCTCGCCCTGCGCTGCCACCATTGCGGGGCCGGTGCGCCGCCGGCGCGGACGTGCCCCGCCTGCGGGTCGGTGCGCATTCGCTACCTGGGTGGTGGCACGCAGCGCGTCGAGCGCGAGGTCGCTGTCCGCTTTCCCGACCTGCGCGTGCTGCGCCTCGATCGCGACGTCGTCGCGCGCAAGGGCGAGGCCGAGCGGGTGATCGACGCCTTCATCGCGCGTCGGGCCGACGTGCTGGTGGGGACCGCGCTCGTGGCCAAGGGTCTCGACGTGCCGCAGGTGACGCTGGTCGGCGTCGTGTCGGCCGACATCGCGCTCAACCTGCCCGACGAGCGCGCCGCCGAGCGGACCTACCAGCTGCTGGCGCAGGCGGTCGGGAGGGCGGGTCGCGGCGACCGGCCGGGGCGCGCGCTGATCCAGACGTACCAGCCGCAGCACGCTGCGATCCGGGCAGTGGTGGAGGGGGACGCGTCGGAGTTCTACCAGCGCGAGCTGGAGGCGCGGCGGCTGTTCGGGTCGCCGCCGTTCGGCGAGGTGATCAAGCTGACCGTCGCGCTCGAGGACCAGGCGGCGGCGGTCGCCGAGGCAGACAAGATGGCCGAGCGCCTGCGCGAGCGCGCGGCGAGCGATGGGCGCGCTGTACAGGTGCTGGGGCCGGTGCCGGCGTACGTCGCGCGGCGCGGCGGCCGCTGGCGCTATCACGTCGTGCTGCGTGGCGAGCGGCCGCTGGACGTGCTGGGTGGAGATCCGGGGCCGCCGTGGAGCGTCGACGTCGATCCGGAGTCGCTGCTGTAGGCGGATCGCGCTGCGCCGCTCCGGCCGACCGCACGGCGCGTGGTTCCTGCCAAAAGTGCACAGAAAGCTACTCCGGGACGGCGATCAGCGGCTCCAGGAGCTCATTCGCCCCTCACTTGTGCGAGCCGTTGCACATCTGAGGGATCAGTTGAGGGATAAGTCACTCGATCGGCGGTCGCCATGCTCCCGGCGATGCACTTCTGGCGGGAGGCAGGGGTTTCGGAAGCGCCGGGCTCGGGTCGCCCGGCCCGGCTGCCACGCGTCGCCTGGAGGCCGCCGCCGATATACTCCCGCCGATGACCGTGCTACCCATCGTGACCCTCGGCGACCCGCGCCTGCGACTGCGCGGTGAGCCGGTCGACAGCTTCGGCAAGTACCTCCACGGGCTGCTCGACGACCTGGCCGAAACGATGCGTGCCGCGCCCGGCGTCGGGCTCGCCGCGCCGCAGGTCGGCGTCGCGCTGCAGGCCTGCGTCGTCGAGATCGAGGACCACCTCTACGAGCTGGTCAATCCGCGCATCGTGCGCGCCGACGGCGACGACCGCGACCTCGAGGGCTGCCTATCGCTGCCCGGCTACGTCGCCTACGTCACGCGTCGCGAGCGCGTGTGGGTCGTCGCTCAGAACCGGCATGGCCGGCGCACCAAGATCGCCGGCGCGGGCCTCCTGTCGCGGGCGCTGCAGCACGAGCTCGACCACCTCGCGGGCAAGCTGTACATCGACTACCTCGACTCGATGGACGAGCTGATCCCGGTCGCCCAGCTGCGCGAGGAGACCGGCGCCGACGAGTCCGAGGAGCTGGCACCGCTGGCGTGACGGGTCGCGCCCGGACCGTCTTCCTCGGGTCGGGCGCGTTCGGCGTCGAGACGCTGCGGTACCTCGAGGGGCCGACCGATCTGCCCCTCGAGCTGGTCGGCGTGGTCACCGCGCCGCCGCGGCCGGCGGGACGAGGCGGCCGGCTGACGCCGACGCCGATCGATGCGGCGGCCCACGAGCTCGGAGTCGAAACCGTCCTGCGACCGGAGCGCCTACGTTCTCCTGATGCGATCGCCGACGTGCTCGCGCTGCGACCGGAGCTGGCCATCCTTGCCGACTACGGCCAGATAGTGCCGCGGCCGATTCTCGACCTGGCCCATGGCGCGCTGAACCTGCACCCGTCGCTGCTGCCGCGACACCGCGGCGCCTCACCGATCGCGGCGACGATCCTGGCCGGCGACGCCGAGACCGGCGTGACTTTGATCAAGATGGACGAAGACCTCGACACGGGCCCGATAGTCGCGCAGAAGCGTCGCCGGTTGGCTGGCACGGAAACGGCCGCAGAGCTCGAGGAGTTGCTGGGCGAGGTCGATGCGCCGGCCCTGCTGCAGGCGGCCCTCGACCCCTGGCTGCGCGGTGAGATCGAGCCACGTCCGCAGCCGGCGGAGGGTGCGACGTTGACCCGGCCGCTGCGCCGTGAGAACGGCCGGCTGAATCCCTCCCTGCCGGCGATCAGACTCGAGCGCCAGGTGCGTGCATACCAGCCGTGGCCCGGATCCTTCCTCGATACCGTCGCCGGTCGAGTGGCCGTGTGGCGGGCTGCCGTGCTGCCAGCCGGCAACGAATTCGAAGTCGGTCGCCTGGTAGCGCCAGGGGAGGAACGCGATCGCCTGGCGCTCGTCACCGCCGACGGCCTGCTCGAGCTGCTCGAGGTCCAGCCCGCGGCGGGCAGGCGCATGACCGCCGCCGAGCTGCTGCGTGGCCGCCCGCAGTTGGTCGGAACCATCATCGGCCCGGTGCCTCCAGCCGGCTCGGGCAGGTAGCGCTAGGATGGGCCGATGGAGCCCGGGGCGGCTGCCCAACCACTGACCCACGCGCTCATCGATCCGCCGCCGCCGGGACCGCGTGACCCCCGACCGGGCCTGTCGGGCGTCAGCCTCGCCGACCTCGGCCAGTGGCTGCGCGAGCGCGGCCACGCCGCCTATCGCGCGCGGCAGGTGGCCGACCACCTGTGGGCCGCCTGCGCCATCAGCCAGTCGGAGCTGCGCACGCTGCCGGCAGTCCTCCGGCGCGAGCTGGAGGACGCCTTCCGCATCGACACGCTCGTCGAGACGGAGATCCGGCCGACCGACGACGGGCTGACCGAGAAGGCGCTCCACCGCCTCGACGACGGGCGGGAGATCGAGTCGGTGCTGATGCGCTACCCGGCGCGCGGCCCGCGGCGCCAGCGCGCGACGGTGTGCATCTCGAGCCAGGCCGGCTGTGCCGTCGGCTGCCCCTTCTGCGCGACCGGCGAGCTCGGCTTCTGGCGCGACCTGACCTCGGCCGAGATCATCGACCAGGTCCGCTTCTGGCGGCGGCGGCTGGCCGGCGAAG